>NZ_CP081006.1:2490325-2801616 GCF_022317005.1 Mycobacterium sp. IDR2000157661 | reverse complement strand
TCGGGCCACCAGTTCGGTGACGCGTCCGCCGCCGTTGGCGTCTTCACTGCCGCTGACCTTCAACGGTCGCCGGTAGAACCCCTTCACCAGGTGCACGCCCTCGGTGGTCAGCAGCGGACCGACGAGCTTGGGCACGAACATCGGGTCCGGGTCGATCAGGTCCGAGTCGACGAAGACGACGATGTCGCCGGTGGTCGCGGCCAGCGAGCGCCACAGCACCTCACCCTTCCCGGGCTGCGGCTCCACCTCGGGCAACGCGACCTCGCGGCTGATCACGCGGGCGCCTGCGGCCAGCGCGCGGATCTCGGTGTCGTCGGTCGATCCGGAGTCGAGCACGATCAGCTCGTCGACCAGGCCGCCGAGCAACGGCGTGATGGTCTCGACGACGCTGCCGACCGTCTCCTCCTCGTTCAGTGCGGGCAGCACCACCGATACGGCGCGGCCCCGCTTGGCCGCCTCGAGTTCGCCGATGGTCCACGACGGGCGGCTCCAGCTGTGGTCGGTCAGCCATCGCGCGGTGCGGACCTCTGTGCCCGGCAGTTCCGGAGTGAGTGTCATGCCAGTCCCCTCACGGTGCGTGTCGGCGGACGCCCGCCCTGGATCGACGCGACCATCTCGAGCACGCGCCGAGTCGGTCCGACCTCGTGCACCCGGAACATCGAGGCGCCGTCGGCGGCCGCCAACGCGGTAGCCGCCAGGGTGCCTTCCAGGCGTTCGGTCAAACCCACACCCAGAGTTTCCCCGACGAAGTCCTTGTTACTCAGCGCCATCAAGACCGGCCATCCAGTTTTTACAAGCTCTTTCACATGGCGCAACAAACTAAGACCGTGGTAAGTGTTCTTGCCGAAATCGTGCGTCGGGTCGATCAGCACCGCGTCGCGGGCCACCCCCGCAGCAACCGCCCGCTCGGCCGCCGCGGTGACTTCGGCGATCACGTCGTCGACCACGCCGCGCTCGGCGATGCCGTAGTTGACCCGGAACGGGCGGGTGCGTGGAAGTGCTCCGCCGGTGTGGGAGCAGACCAGTCCCGCGCCGAACTCGGCGGCCACCTCGGCCAACGCCGGATCGTGGCCGCCCCACGTGTCGTTGATCAGGTCGGCGCCCGCCGCGCACGCCTGCTTGGCCACGGCAGCCCGCCAGGTGTCCACGCTGATCAACTGATCGGGGTAGGTGTCGCGCAACCACTCGATGAACGGCACGACCCTGGCGACCTCTTCGTCGACGTCGACGATGCCGCCGGGACCGGCCTTGACCCCGCCCACATCGACCACGTCGGCGCCCTCGGCGATCACCCGGTGCGCGGCGGACTTGGCGGCGTCGTCGGTGAACGCCGCGCCGCGGTCGTAGAACGAGTCCGGTGTCCGGTTCACGATCGCCATGATCAGCGCTCGTTCGCCGGCAACGGGCCGGCCTAGGAATCGGCCCGAGAACGTCTTCACGCTTTCCAGGCTACGGTCGGACGATTCGGGCGCGATTTCGTGCGGTGAGCGCACGCTTTCACGCCCGAATCGCTAGTTCTTGGGCTTCTTGCCCTCGGCGACCTCTTTCAGATAGTCGTCGTAGAACTCGACGTAGCCCTCGTCGCGGCCCGACAGCACATAGATCGGGTCCGTGATCTCGTCGGCGTCTTCGTCGCCCTCGCCGCTGCTGCCGCCGTAACCCTCCTTGCGCAGGTCGCCCTTCTGGCTCTTGAAGGTCGAGGTGTGCGCCAGTTCCTCGACCACCCGCACGAACAGCGGCACCGCGTACGGGGGCAGCTTGTCGTAGGCGGCCTTGGCCAGGGCCTTGCCGTCGAACTCCTGGCCCTCCTTGAGCTGGATGGCGGCCATGCCCGCCCTGCCGCCGGCGCCCTCGACCTCGACACCGAACACCGTGGCCTCCTCGACCTGGCTGTCGGCGGAGATGGCCGCCTCGACCTCGGTGGTGGCGACGTTCTCGCCCTTCCACCGGAACGTGTCGCCGAGGCGGTCGGTGAAGGCTGCGTGGCCGAAGCCCTGCGAGCGCATCAGGTCGCCGGTGTTGAACCAGACGTCGCCCTTCTTGAAGGCGTCACGCACCAGCTTCTTCTCGCTGGCCTTCTCGTCGGTGTAGCCGTCGAACGGTTGGAAGTTGCTCACCTTGGACAGCAGCAGCCCGGGTTCGCCGTTGCGGACCTTCTTCACGCGGCCCTCGTCGTCGCGCACGGGGTCGCCGCTGTCGGGGTCGTATTCGACGAAGGCGACCGGCGTCGGGCAGATGCCGGTGGTCTTGTCGAGGTTGAAGAAGTTGACGAACGCGGTGTTGCCTTCGCTGGCGGCGTAGAACTCGCAGACCCGGTCGATCCCGAAGCGTTCGGTGAAGTCGTCCCAGATCGCCGGGCGCAGGCCGTTGCCGCCGATCACGCGCACCCGGTGCTTGCGGTCGGTGTCCTTCTCCGGCTGGTTGAGCAGGTACGTGCAGATTTCGCCGATGTAGACGAATGCGGTGGCGTCGTGGCGGATGACGTCATCCCAGAACTTCGATGCCGAGAATGACTTACCCAGCGCGAGGCTCGCACCCGAGTTCAGCACCGCCGACAACGCGACCGTCAACGCGTTGTTGTGGTACAGCGGCAGGCAGCAGTACAGCGTGTCGCCACTGTTGAGCCGCATTCCCAGGCCGCCGAAGCCGGCCAGCGCGCGCAACCACCGGTAGTGCGTCATCACGCTCGCCTTCGGCATGCCGGTGGTTCCGGACGTGAAGATGTAGAACGCCTTGTCCTTGGCCAGCACCGCGCTGGCGCTCTTCGGGTTCTCGGCAGGCGCGGTCTCGGCCTGCCGGTGGAACTCGTCGAGAGTGATCAGGCCGGAGGTGTCAGCCCCGCACTCGTTGATCGCATCGACGAAGTCAGGATCGGCGACGAGCACCTTGGCGTCCAACAGCCCGAGGCTGTGTTCGAGGACGTCGCCGCGCTGGTGGTAGTTCAGCATCCCCGAGATCGCCCCGCATTTGACGGCGGCCAGCATCAGCAACACCGGCTCGGGTGAGTTGCGCAGCATGATGCCGACGACGTCACCGTGGCCGACACCACGGTCGGCGAGTACCGCGGCGTAGCGATTGACCGTCTCGTTGGCCTCGCGGTAAGTGAGCTCGCGGTCCTCGAACTTGAGGAAGACCTTGTCGGCATGGTCTGCAGCGCGCTCCTGGAAGACCTTGCCGATCGATGTCTTGCCCGACGGTCGTGCGCCGAAGCCGGTGATCACGCCGCGCAGAATCGTCGGCACATCCTTGATCAGGCCCGGTACCTGGCTCGCGATGTCCAGCAGCCCGACGCTGCTGCGAGTCCCCGACTTGTCGTCGCTCATGCCTTGACTTCCTCCCGCTGTTCGTTTGTCGCAACACCCTAGTGACTGCGGTCACCGGACCGGAGCGCACGCCGCCAACGCCGAGTCGACGTCGTCCACGACGACAAGTCGGTCCAGTGCAGCCTGGGCGACGTAACCGCTGTCGACCAGTGCGTACAGCCAGGCCAGCAAGCCGTCGTAATGCCCGATCGGGTCGAGCATCACCACCGGTTTCTCATGCATACCCAAATAGCCCGCTGTCCAGGCTTCGAAGAACTCCTCGAGGGTTCCGATGCCGCCGGGCAGCGCGACGAACGCGTCGGCGCGGTCCTCCATGACCTGTTTGCGCTCGCGCATCGTGTCGGTGACGACGAGTTCGTCGGCGTCGACGTCGGCGACCTCCCGGTGCACCAAGGCCTTGGGGATGACGCCGACGGTGTGCCCGCCGCGGGACCGCGCCGCTGCTGCCAGCGCGCCCATCGCCGAGACGTTGCCGCCTCCGGACACCAGCGTCCACCCGCGTTCGGCGATCGCGACGCCGACCCGTTCGGCGAGCGCCAACAGACCGGGATGCGTCGGGCCCGACGCGCAGTAGACACACACCGCCCACTCGCGTCGGGATTCCATCTGCTCCTCGCGTGCGTTGGTTTCGCCGGACACGACCACAACCTAGCTGGACGACGATCAAGCGGCCCTCGGCCGCGTTGAGGAGTCCGGCCATCGATACAGCTGGACGACGATCAAGCGGCCCCCGGCCGCGTTGAGGAGTCCGGCGATCGATTTGGCCATAGACTCCGGCGGTGCCGATTGACTGGGTCGTCTCGCCGCTGGAGCCGGCCCTCTCGGCGATCGGGGCGAGCCTGCGCGAGCGTACGGGCGCCGTGGTGCTCGGACCCGCCGGGGTGGGCAAGACGACGCTGGCGCTCACGGCCGCCGAACAGTTCGGCGCCGCCCACCGGCGGGTGGACCGGGTCACCGCCACGGCGTCGACGGCCGCGGTGCCGTTCGCCGCGGTCAGCCATCTCATCGAGGTGTCCGACACCGGCAAGACCGCGGATGTGCTGCGCTCCGCGCGGGAGTCGCTTGGCGACGGCCGGCTGCTGCTCGTCGACGACGCGCACCTCCTCGACCGGCTGTCCGCCGCGCTCATCTACCAGTTGGCGGTCACCGGATCGGTGTCACTGATCGTCACGGCGACGCTGACCGGCTCTCTGCCACAGGAGGTCTCGGCGCTCTGGGAGGACGGGCTGCTGGAGCGGATCGATGTCGACCCGGCGGGCCATGACGACAGCAGGCTGGCCACGGTGGTCGACGACTTCGTCGGCGCCCTGCCGACCGGGGCGCACCGAGTGCTGGAGTACCTGGCGGCCGACGACCCGCTGACGCTCGACGAGCTCGAGGCTCTTGCCGGGCCGGCGGCGCTCAACGAGGCCCAGGCCGCGGGTGCGGTCGTCGTCGACGGATCGCGGGTGCGGCCGGCCCACCCGCTGTTCGCCGACGCGGTCCGCGACGCGCTCGGCGGGCCCGACCTGCGCCGGCTGCGAACCGAACTCGTCGATCTGCTCGGCGCCCGGGCGGCCGGCGGGGTGGTCGCGCGACTGCGTCTCGCCGAACTCGCCCTCGACTGCGACAGCCCGCAGCAGCCGGCCGACCAGGTGGCCGCCGCCGAGGAGGCGCTGCGGCTGGGCGATCTCGCGCTGAGCGAGCGGCTGGGCCGGGCGGCGCTGCAGCGGTTTCCGGATCTGCGGACGCGCCTGGCGTTGGCGTACGCGTTGGCCTGGCAGGGCCGTGGCCGCGAGGCCGACGCGGTACTCGACGCGGTGGATCCGGCCGCGCTGAGCGAAACCGACCTGATGGCCTGGGCGCTGCCGCGGGCGGCCAATCAGTTCTGGATGCTGTCGGAGCCGGAGCGGGCGACGGCGTTTCTGCGCGCGACGCGCAACCGGGTGTCCACCCCCACCGCTCGGACGACGCTCGACGCGCTGTCGGCGACGTTCGCCATGAACGCGGGCAAACCGCAGCATGCGCGGGAGATCGCCGACGAGGTGTTGACGTCACCGGCTGCCGACGACACCGCGGTCGGCTGGGCCGCGGCCGCCGCGGCGCTGAGCTCGGCGCGGATGGGACGTTTCGCCGACGTCGACGCGCTGGCCGAACGGGCGATCGTCGCGCCCGGATTGCTTCGGTTCACCAGCGGATTCGGCCAGACGACGGCGCTGCTGATGGGCGGCGAGCTGGATCGGGCCCAGGCATTGGGCCAGCGGCTCACCGACTTCGCACAGTTGCAGCAGCCGGGGCGCGCGATCGGCGAGGTGCTGGTGGCCGACGTGCTGATCGCCAAGGGCCAACTCGACGAGGCGGTGCACCTGCTGCGCCGCGCGGCCGCGGCGCTGGCGCCCACGGGCTACTCGTGGGGCCCGTTGGCCTGGATGCTGCTGGCCCAGGCGCTGGGCCAGCAGGGTGCACCGGTCGACGCCGGAAAAGCCCTTGCGCGTGCGGAATCGAGACACGGTCTGAAGTCGATGCTGTTCGCCCCCGAGTTGGCGCTGGCGCGCGCATGGACGATGCACGCACGCCGCGACACACACGGCGCGGTCGGCGCGGCCCGCGAGGCCGTCCGCAACGCCGAGCGCGGCGGGCAGACCGCGGTCGCCCTGCGGGCCCTGCTCGACAGCGTGCGCCTCGGTGACCTGCGAGCGCTGGACTCCCTCTCCCGACTCAGCGCCGAATGCCCCTGTCCGGCAGGCCGATTGGCGCTGGAACACGGGCGGGCGCTGGCGGCCCGCGACGCGACGGCGCTGGCTGAGGTCGCCGATCGCTACGCCGCCGCGGGATGGCACGGCGCGGCCGCCGACGCCGGCGCTCAGAGCCGCGACCACCGCTGAAACTCGTGCGCGGCCCGGCGTGCGGGCGGACCTAGACTTTCTAGGCATATCGGCCGGAAGAGGTGTCCATGAGCGAGCTGTCCGTACAGACCGACGGGGTGCGGTCGTCGGCCCGGATCCACGATCAGGTGGCGGCGGACCTGTCGCAGGTGGTGGGCGCCGCGGCGCTGGAGTCGGCGGGCGCGCAGCCCACCCACGGCCCGATCGCGGCCGCGGTGGACAACGCGCTGTCGGGTGCCCTCGGCCGTCGGCAGAGCACCGTGCAGGGCACCGCGGCGTCCGGTGCCACCATCGCCGAACTGCTGCAGAAGGCCGCTCGGTTGTACGAACAGGGTGACGAGGAAGGCGCCGAGAAACTGCGGGCGGCGGCCGAGGTCTTGCAGGGCGGCGGTGGCGCATCGACGGCGCCCGCTTCGCCGGCAGGCGGTGCAGGAGCGGGCGCCGGGATGGTCGGCCAGCTGCTGGGCCAGGTCGGACAGCAGGCGGGCCAGGTGGCCGGCATGGTGGCGCAGCCGCTCGCGGGTTTCGCGCAGGGCCTGCAACAGGTACCTCAGCAGGTCATGCAGGCGCTCGGCGGCGCAGCCACCGACCAGCCGCGGCCGGGCGGGAAGCCGGAAAGCCGACGGGGCGGGGAAGAGCCCGACGAGGACGCCGAGACATCGCCCGAACCGAACGAACGCCCAGCCGAAGCGGTGCCGGAGCGGCCCGCGCCGACTGGTGCATCCGCGGGCGATTCGGCCAGCGGTGGCCCCGCGCCCGGCCAATCGACCGCTGACCGGCCACAGCCGGCGCAGACGCGTCCGCAGGCTTACTAGGTCAGAGGTTGCGGGCGACGTCGTCGTCGTAGTGCTGCTGCGTGGGCGGCGTGAGCGGTGCGGCGCGGGAATCGCCATGCCCAGGCCCGGCCCCGGGCACAGCCTGGTCGTCGGCGCGCTGCAGCGGCTGGCGTGCGTCGGCGTCCTCGCGCCCTTGCTGGCCCTGCACGGCCTGTTGCATGAGCGAGCCGAACATTCCGGTCTGCCCGCTCAGCGCTTGCATCGGCGCACGCGCCGACTGGCCCATCTGACCGGCCTGCTGACCGAGTTGGCCGAGCATCCCGACGACCTGCCCCACCGATTGCGAGCCGGCGTCGTCGGAATTCTGGTAGGCCGCCTGCGCGGCGCCGACCTTGCCGGAGAAGGTGGTCTCCTTGGCCGACAACGTCGCGACGTTCGCGGTCAGCTGGGCGGCCAGCGTGGGCAGCACCGCCGCGATGGTCGAGCTCATCGAATCCGGCCCGGCGGGAACGGTTGGCACCGGCGGCAATTCGACCGACGCCGCATTCCAGCCGATGCCCTCGGGCTTGCGCACCTCACCAGACATCGCACTTCGTCCTCACCAGTCGTCGTCCACGTCGTCCTCGGCCAAGTCGTGATCGAGCGGTGCGGGCACCGCCAACCCCGTTGTGGTCCCGCCACTTTGACCGCGTTGACCCATCATCGGCGCCATTCCGCCCATCGCGCCCATGCCGGCACCCGCAGCCATCGGGGCCACGCCGCCGACCGCGGCGGATCCGGCCGTCGCGCCCTCGGGGGGCGCGGTGCTGACCGCCTTGCTGCCGACCAGGTGGGCCAATTGCGGCGTCTGCAGCGGCGTCCCGCCGGAGCCGGGCGGCGAAGCGGCCCGCATCATGCCCGAGCCGCCGCCCGCACCCGAACCGCCGGCCGCGGGATGGTTCGAGAACGTCGAGAACGGCAGGCCCGCAGCACCCAACGAGTCCGCCTTGCCGCCCTGGCCGAACATCGACGTCAACTGCTGCAGCGGCTGGGACAACTGCTGCAGTTGCTGGCCCATCTGTTGCGGCAGCTGCATCAGCGACTGGCCGAGCTGCATCGGCAATTGCGTGGCCACAGCACCCATCTGGCTCATCATCTGCATCGCCTGCGTGGGTCCCTGAGAAGCCTGTTCGGCGGCCTCTTCCCCGCTGTCCTTCGCTTCTTTGGCACCCGGCACCGGCGGGGCGCCGGGGAACGGGATGCTGGGCGGTACGCCGAGCATGTTGGCCAGTTCGGTGGTGTTGGCTGTGACGTTCGCGATGTTCTGCGACAGCCCCATCTTGATGCGGCTCTGCACGAGTTCCTGGGCGTTGCGCAACGGCATCGCCGAAAGGGCCTCACACTCGTGCTGGACCTCCTGGGCGATGGTGTTGGCCAGCAGCTTCGTCTTGACGACTGTGACCTCCATGGCGCGCAACTGGGCCGCGATCGCGGCGGCCTGAGCGGCGTTGGCCTCGTGGCCGCCGATGATCGTGCTCGCCTCACCGCCCGCGGCCAACGCACCGGCGCCCTGCCAGACGTCGGAGAGCTTCATCAGCTGGCCCTGCTGCTGCGGCACCACGGTGCCGCTGATCTTCGCCGCCAGCTGCTCGTAGGAGGCCGCGGCGGCAGCGAGGACCTCCTCGTCGACGTTCGGCCAGCCGAGACCGGTCACGGTCTGCCCGCCGTACGGGCTGGAATCCGGCTCGATCGCCAAGGCGCGGCCCCCTTCCTGCGTGACCCGGTCCGGCTACCGAATCTACCGTGTCTCCGGTGGCCGCCGTTCCGCTGATTCGTCCAGCCGGCCATCGGATAACCGCAGCCAGCGGCGGATGTCGACGCTCTCGAGAAAGCGTTCGTCGTGGCTGACGACAAGCAGGGCGCCGCGGTACGCGCCAAGCGCCGATTGCAGTTGTCCGATGCTTCTCAGGTCGAGGTTGTTGGTGGGTTCGTCGAGCAGGAGCAGGTGCGGCGCGGGTTCGGCGTGAAGCACACACGCGAGCGTGGCGCGCAAGCGTTCACCGCCGGACAGGACACCGATCGGCAGGTCGACGCGATCGCCGCGGAACAGGAACTGGGCCAGCAGGTGCATCCGGCGGGTGGTGGTCAGGCCGGGCGCCGACACGGCCAGGCTCTCGGCGACGGTGCGCTGCGGGTCGAGGAGGTCGAGGCGCTGCGACAGGTAGGCCACGCGGCCGTGCGCTCGCTGAACCGTTCCCGATTCGGGCGTCACGGCCCCGGCCGAGATGCGCAGCAAGGTCGACTTGCCCGCCCCGTTGCGACCGGTCAGCGCGATGCGCTCCGGGCCGCGGATGGCGAGGTCGACGTCGTCGAACAACACCCTGCCGCCGTCGACGGCGCGAATACCGCTGCACGTCAGCAGGTTCCGCCCGGCGGGTACCTCGATATCGGGCAGGTCGAGGGTGAGGGCGTCGTCGTCGCGCAGCATTCGCTCGGCCTCGGCGACCCGGGACGCGGCGTCGTCGACCCTGGCGGCGTTGACGCCGTCGATGCGCCCGGCCGATTCCTGTGCGCGGCGCTTCATCGCTCCGGAGACGATCTTCGGCAGGCCCGCGTCCTTGGAGTTGCGCGCTGCGGTCGACGACCGCCGCGCGGCGCGTTCGCGGGCCAGTTGCCTGTCGCGTCTCTCCCGCCTGAGTTGCTGCTCGGCACTGCTCACCTTGGCTGCTGCGGTGCGCTGCGCGTCCTCGACCGCCTCGGTATAGGCGGTGAAACCGCCTCCGTACAACTGGATCTCGCCATCGCGAAGCTCGGCGATCCGGTCCATCCGGTCCAGCAGCGATCGATCGTGGCTGACGAGCAGCAGGCAGCCGGTGAACTCGTCGAGCGCCGCGTAGAGCCGGCGGCGAGCGTCGGCGTCGAGGTTGTTGGTCGGCTCGTCGAGCAGCAGGACGCGGGGCCGCCTCAACAGTTGCCCGGCCAGGCCGATGGCGACGATCTCGCCGCCGGACAGCGAGTCGACCCGCCGGTCGAGCGTGATGTGGCCAAGGCGGAGCCGGTCGAATTGCGCCAGGGCGCGCGCCTCGATGTCCCAGTCGTCGCCGATCGCGGCGAAGACCGCGTCACCGAACTCGCCGCCGGCCAGGGCTTCGAGGGCTTCGATGGCCGCCGCGGCTCCGAGCACGTCGGCCACGGTCGCGTCGCCGGCGAACGGCAAGGACTGCGGCAGGTAACCGAGCGTGCCGTCGACGGTGATCGAGCCGGCCGCCGGTGGCAGCTCACCGGCGATCAGCCTCAGCAGCACGCTCTTTCCGGCCCCGTTCGGCGCGACGAGGCCGGTGCGACCGTCGCCGACGGCGAAGGAGAGCCCGGCGAAGAGCGGGGAGTCGCCCGGCCAGGCGAACGACAGGTTGGAGCAGACAATGGAAGACATGTGAGATCTCCAGGGAATGCCTCGGGGTGAATCACAAGAGGGAATGCCTCGAGGTGGGATTCACGAATGGACGGCTCGACCCGGTGGGACACCGGCGGCGTCGTCGACTCACATGCCTTCAGGTTAGGGGCGGCGTCAAGCGGTTAAATAGCGCCGCAGCACATCGGCGGCAGCGGTGATCGCGGCCACGTCGACCCGTTCGTCGGCGCGGTGGGCCAGATTCGGGTCACCCGGACCGTAATTCACCGCCGGGATGCCCAGCGCGGCGAACCGGGACACGTCGGTCCACCCGTACTTCGCGCGTACCTGCCCACCGGCGGCCTCGACCAGCGCCGCGGCGGCCGGTGCGGTCAGGCCGGGCAAGGCCCCTGGCGCCGCATCGGTCATCTCGATGTGCACGTCGAGGCCGTCGAGCACGTCGTGCACGTGGGCGAGCGCGTCGTCGACGCTGCGGTCCGGCGCGAAGCGGAAGTTCACCGTCACCGACGCCGCATCGGGAATGACGTTGCCCGCGACGCCGCCGTCGACACGCACCGCGGACAACCCCTCCCGGTACGTGCAGCCGTCGATCTCCACACTGCGCGCCCGGTACGCCGACAATCGCGCCAAGACCTCGCCGAGTTTGTGAATCGCGTTGTCGCCCAGCCAGGATCGGGCGGAATGCGCGCGGGTGCCGGTGGCGCTTACGATCACGCGCAATGTGCCCTGACAGCCCGCCTCGATGTAGCCGCCCGACGGTTCCCCGAGGATCGCCACGTCTGCGCGCAGCCAGTCGGGCAACTCCGATTCGATGCGGCCCAAACCGTTGGCCGACGCCTCGATCTCCTCGCAGTCGTACATCACCAGCGTGATGTCGTGCGCCGGCTCGGCAATGGTGGCGGCGAGGTGCAGAAACACCGCGTCGCCGGACTTCATGTCCGAGGTGCCGCAGCCGTGCAGCACACCGTCGGCCAGCCGGCTCGGCAGGTTGTCGGCCGCCGGGACGGTGTCGATGTGGCCGGCGAGCAGCACCCGCGATGAGCGGCCCAGGTTCGTGCGGGCGAGGACGGCGTCGGCGTTGCGGATGACCTCGAACCCGCTCGTCTGCTCGCGCAGCGCCGCCTCGATCTCATCGGCGATGCGTTGCTCCCCGCGCGACTCGCTGGGGATGTCGACCAGCGCCGCGGTCAAGGCTACAGGGTCGCCGTGCAAGTCGAGGCTCACAGGGCTGACGTTAGTCTGACGCGCGTGACTTCTGCTTCAGGTATCGGGCTGGCGACCATCGCGGCCGACGGCTCCGTCCTCGACACGTGGTTTCCGGCGCCCGAGTTGAACGGCGACGGGCCGTCGGGCACCGTGCGGTTGTCCGTCGCCGAGGTTCCGGAGGAACTGGGTGCGCTGACCGGCCGCGACGAGGACCGCGCCGTCGACGTCGTCGCCGTTCGCACCACGATCGCATCGCTGGACGACAAGGCCACCGACGCCTACGACGCCTACCTGCGGCTGCACCTGTTGTCACACCGCTTGGTGGCGCCGCACGGGCTCAACGCCGACGGCTTCTTCGGCGTGCTGACCAACGTGGTGTGGACCAATCACGGGCCGTGCGCGGTGGACGGCTTCGAGTCGGTGCGCGCCCGGCTGCGTCGACGCGGGCCGGTGACGGTCTACGGCGTCGACAAGTTTCCGCGCATGGTCGACTACGTGCTGCCGCCGGGTGTGCGGGTCGCCGACGCCGACCGCGTGCGGCTGGGTGCGCATCTCGCGGCGGGAACCACCGTCATGCACGAGGGCTTCGTCAACTACAACGCGGGCACGCTCGGCAAGTCGATGGTCGAGGGCCGCATCTCCGCGGGCGTCGTGGTGGGCGACGGTTCTGACGTCGGCGGTGGCGCGTCGATCATGGGAACGCTGTCTGGCGGCGGCACCGAGGTCATCTCGGTCGGCGAGCGATGTCTGCTGGGCGCCAATGCGGGGCTCGGTATCTCGCTGGGCGACGACTGCGTGGTCGAGGCCGGTCTCTATGTCACAGCAGGCACCAAGGTGCAGACGGCGGACGGCCAGACCGTCAAGGCACGCGAGCTGTCGGGTGCTAACAACCTTCTGTTCCGGCGCAATTCGGTGTCGGGGGCCGTCGAGGTGGTCAAGCGCGACGGCACCGGCATCACGCTCAACGAGGCGCTGCACCAGAACTGACCGGGTATTGCGCGAGCGTGCGTGTTTGCACAAGACACGCCGCGAAGTTTCAGCAGTTCGCGCACGCTCGCCACTGCCTGAGCGTGCTCACCCCGCCGCCGCGTTGGGCTTCAACGGCGGGCAGCGCCCGTCGACGGCGGCCAGTTCGAAGTGCCAGATCTCGTTGGCATAGATCTGGCACAGGCCGAATGGCGCGCCGTTGGCGATCAATGACCGGTCGGCCGCGAACGGCGCGATGTCGACGGCCTCGCCGGTGATGTGCTTCGACTTCTCGGGTGAGGCGACGAATTCCCTTGCCGCCTCGACACTTCCGTATGTCGCGACGCCGTCGGCGAACAGCCGCTCCTGGAACCCCTTCGACCGCCAGCCGGACGTGATGCGCATCTCGATGCCGTCGGCCGCAGCGCGCCGGGCCGCGTCCTGCACCGCCGTGCGCAGCGCGGGATCCAGCCAGCCCACGATGGGATGGTCGACGTCGAACGGGCTCAGGGTGCGCCCGTCGGGCAGCCAGCCGCCGACGGTGTCCTGGGCGGCCGGCCCGATGCGCAGCGGTTCCTGGCCGACCGGCGGTGAGGGTGGCGGCGGCGGTTCGGTTGTGCCGCAGGCGGCAAGAACGCACGCTGACACCACGACGAGCGTGCGGAAAGTGCCCAACTTGCGCGGCGTGTCGTGTACAGACACGCACGCTCGCGCAACAGGAGGGGGGTGCCTCAAGCGTGGGCGGCCAGGATGCAGAATTCGTTGCCCTCCGGATCGGCCAGCACCACCCAGCTCTCGTCGCCCTGGCCGATGTCGACGTGCCGGGCGCCCAGACCGATCACCCGTTCCACCTCGGCGGCCTGGTCGTCGGGCCGGAAGTCGAAGTGGATGCGGTTCTTGACGACTTTGTCGTCGGGCACGGCCAGGAACAACCAGTTGGGGCCTGCACCGGGCGGGGCGTGCAGCACCACGTCGCCGTCGTCGTCGACGTCGTGTCTCCAGCCGAGCACCTGCGCCCACCAGCGGCCCAGTGCGGTGGCGTCGTGCGCGTCGATGCAGATCTCGTCGAACGCGAGCGTCATCGTGTCAGCTCCTTCTTGAGTACCTTGCCCATGGCGTTGCGCGGCAACTCGTCGACCAGCCTCACCTCGCGCGGCCGCTTGTGTACCGAAAGCTCATGGGCCACAAACTCGATCAGCGCTTCCGGAGCGGCGTCACCGACGACGAACGCGACGATGCGCTGGCCCAGGTCCGCGTCGGCGACGCCCACCACGGCAACCTCGCGCACTCCGGGATGGCCCATCAGCGCCGTCTCGATCTCACCGGCACCCACCCGGAAGCCGCCCGTCTTGATCAGGTCGACGGACTCCCTGCCGACGATCCGGTGCATGCCGTCGCCGTCGATCACCGCGACGTCGCCGGTGCGATACCAGCCGTCGGCGTCGAACGCCTCGGCCGTCGCGTCGGGCCGATTCAGATAGCCGTCGAACAGCGTGGGCCCGCGGACCTGCAACTGCCCGATGGTGTCTCCGTCGTGAGGGACCTCGCCGCCGTCCTCGCCGATGAGTCGGGTCTGAACGCCGCGCACGGGTGACCCCACCCAGCCGGGTCGGCGCTCGCCGTCGGCGCGGGTACTGATGGTAATCAGCGACTCGGTGGTGCCGTAGCGCTCGATCGGCCGGTGCCCGGTCAGTTCGGCGAGTCGGTCGAACACCGGCACCGGCAGCGGCGCGCTGCCCGATACCAGCAGCCGGGCCGACGCCAACGCCGCTGCCGCCGCCGAGTCGTCGACGACCCGTGACCACACCGTCGGCACCCCGAAGTACAGCGATCCACCGGCCGCCGCATACGCCTGCGGCGTCGGTCTCCCGGTGTGCGCGAACCGGTTTCCCACCCGCAGCGAACCCAGCAGGCCCAGCACCAGCCCGTGCACGTGATAAAGCGGTAGGCCGTGCACCAGGGTGTCGCCGGGGGTCCACTGCCACGCCTCGGCGAGCGCGTCGATGTCGGCAGCGATCGCACCGCGACTCAGAACGACACCCTTGGGCGGGCCCGTCGTGCCGGAGGTGTAGATGATCAGGGCCGTCGACTCGGCAGGCGGTTCGGCGTAGCGGTGCCACGAGCGGGCGTGCAGCCGCACCGGCACGTGCTGCAGGCCGTCGGTGTCCACCGGCTTGTCCCCCAGCCAGGCCTGCGCACCGGAGTCGGTCAGGATGTGCCTGCGCTCGGCAGCCCCGACATCCGCGGGCACCGGCACGACGGGTACACCGGCGATCAGACAGCCCGTCACCGCGAGCACGGTCGTGGCGGTCGGCGAGGCCAGCACCGCGACCCGACGCGCGCCCGCGACCCGCTCGGCGACCGAGGTGGCCGCGCCCACCAGATCGCTGCGGCTCAGCGTCGCACCGTCGATGCGCACCGCGTCGTCGATGTCGGCGCCGCCCGCGACCGCGGCGGGGTTCAGCGAAGCCAGCAGCATAACCAGCGACATTACCCACAACCGGCTCGGCGATACTGGGCGCGTGAACCACATCGTTGCGCTTGCGTCGCGGCAGGTCTACCGGAACAACTGGCTGACGCTGCGTGAGGACGACATCCGCCGCCCCGACGGCAGCGACGGGGTCTACGCCGTCGTCGACAAGCCGAACTACGCGCTCGTGATCGCGTGTGACGGCGACCGGATCCGGCTGGTCGAGCAGTTCCGCTACCCACTGGGCCTGCGGCGGTGGGAGTTTCCGCAGGGCACCGCTCCCGACCAGGAGCAGCTCGAGCCCGTCGACCTCGCGGCGCGCGAACTCCGCGAGGAAACCGGCTTGCACGCCAGCGACTACGCCCTCCTTGGGCTGCTCGACGTCGCGCCCGGGATGAGCAGTCAGCGCGGCTGGGTGTTCCTGGCGACCGGCCTCACCGAGGGTGACCACGACCGTGAGCACGAAGAGCAGGACATGCACAGCGAGTGGTTCACCCGACGGCAGGTCGAGCAGATGATGCGCTCCGGCGAGATCACCGACGCGCAGTCGATCGCCGCATGGGCACTGCTGTTGCTCGATGAACGGCGATGAATTCCGGACCCGGTGATGGTCTATTCCTTCATGAGTGACGAAGCAGCCATCCGGGAACTCATCGCCAAGTGGACCGATGCCGTACACACCGGTGATCTGAGTGCTGTTCTGGCCGACCATGATCCGGATATCGTCATGTTCGACGTACCCCCGCCGCACCGCGGCAACCGGGGACTCGAACAGTACCGGCAGTCGTGGCCGCCGTTCTTCGAATGGCAGCGCCAGGGCGCGGTGTTCGAGATCGAGGAACTGCAGGTCACCACAGGTACCGACGTGGCGTTCGCGTGGACGCTGCTGCGCTGCGGCAAGCCCGTCGACCTGGCAGCCGACCCGGACAACCGGCTGCGCCTGACCATCGGATTGCGCAAACGTGACGGGCGCTGGGTCGTTACCCACGAACATCATTCGTTCGCCGATACCAACCCGTGACCGTCTCGTAGCCGGGAGCGGACCGTGTCGCGGGGCGCTACGGCGCTGCGGCCTACTACCGTCCGACTCATGTCTGTCCGTCGACTCCTGGCTGTGCTGCTCGGCACGTCGTGCGTTGCAGCCACCGGCCTTTCGGCGTCGCCGTCGGCCGACGCGGCGGACCCGGGGTGGAACGGGCGCTATCAGATCATCACGTATGCATCGGAGAAGATGGGCACCAGCGTGGCGGCAGCGCAGCGCGAGCCGGACTTCAGCGCGCAATACACACTGGCCACCGACTGCTCGAGCGGCTTGTGCGTGGCCACTGTCGTCGACGGGCCCGCGCCCGGCAATCCGTCCATCCCGCAACCGATCCGGTACACCTGGGACGGGTCACGATGGCAGTACGCCTACAACTGGCAGTGGGAGTGCTTCCGCGGTGACGGGCTGCCCCGCGAGTACGCTCCCGCGCGCTCGCGGGTGTTCTACGCGCCCGACCTCGACGGCACCCTGTTCGGGACGTGGCACACCGAGATCCTGTCCGGGCCGTGCCGCGGCACGGTGGTGATGCCCGTCGGGGCACGCCCGGCTTAGTCCCAGCGCCGGTTCTCGACGAGCGCCCGGCCGAAGAACATCAGGTTCGCGGGCCGCTCGGCGAGCCTGCGGACGAAGTAGCCGTACCACTGCGTGCCGAAGGGCAGGTAGACCCGCACCTGGTGGCCCGCATCGGCCAGCCTGCGCTGTTCGGCGTCGCGGATGCCGTAGAGCATCTGGTACTCCAGATCCGCTCGGCCACGACCGTTCTGGGCGGCGATCGCCGGTACCGCCGCGATGACGGCCGGATCGTGCGAGGCCACCATCGGGTAGCCGCCCCCGGCCATCAGCACCTGCAGGCAGCGCAGGTAGGAGTCGGTCACGTCGTCGCGGTCGCGGTAGGCCACCGATGCGGGTTCGTCGTAGGCGCCCTTACACAACCGGATGCGCGCGCGCGACCCGGCGAAGTCGAGGCAGTCGGCCTCGGTCCGCCGCAGGTAGGCCTGCAGAGCCGCGCCCAGCCAATCGAATTCGGTGCGCAGGTCGCGCACGATCGAGAGGGTGGAATCGGTGGTGGTGTGGTCCTCGGCGTCGACCGTCACCCAGACACCGGCGCGCTGCGCCCGCTCACAGATGACGTGTGCGTTCTCCAGGGCGATCTTGTCCCCGTCACGCGGCAGCGCCTGACCGAGCGCCGACAGCTTCAGCGACACCTCCAAAGGCCGGACATCGGTCGCCGGCTCGTCCCGGCGCGCCAGTGCGCTGAGAAGCTCGAGGTAGGCCCCGACCGTTCGATCCGCGGCCCCGGCGTCGGTGACGTCCTCGCCGAGGTAGTCGATCGAGACCAGCCGTCCCGAATAGCGAAGCGCGGCAACGGAGTCGAGTGCGTCGTCCACCGTGTCACCGGGGACGAACCGGTGCACGACCTCGCGGGTCAGGGGCAGCCGCTCGGCCGCCCGGCGCAGACCCTCGCGTCTGCCTGCGGCCAGAATCATCGGGCGTGCGAACCGCTCGAAGAGGCCCACGTCATGTCTCCATGTGCGGGTAGTCGTGATGGGTAGGCGGCACGAACGTCTCCTTGATCGACCGCGCCGACGTCCACCGCAACAGGTTCAGCGCCGATCCGGCCTTGTCGTTGGTGCCCGAGGCCCGCGACCCGCCGAATGGCTGCTGGCCCACCACGGCGCCGGTGGGCTTGTCGTTGACGTAGAAGTTGCCCGCGGCGTGGCGCAGGCGCCGCTGGGCGGCCAGCACGGCGGCGCGGTCGTCGGCGATCACCGCGCCGGTCAGCGCGTACGCCGCCCCGCTGTCGACGAGGTCCAGGACGCGGTCGTAGTCGTCATCGGGGTAGACGTGCACCGCGAGGATCGGGCCGAAGTATTCGGTGCCGAACGCCTCGTCGGTCGGGTCGTCGGACAGCAGGACCGTTGGCCGAACGAAATAGCCTTCGCTGTCGTCGTACTCACCGCCGACCGCGATCGTCACGTGCGACGCGCTCTTCGCCCGTTCGATGGCCGTGACGTTCTTCGCAAATGCGCGCTGGTCGATGAGGGCGCCACCGAAGTTGGTGAGGTCGGCCACGTCGCCGTACCGCAGCGATTCGGTGGCCGACAGGAAGTCGTCGCCCATCTGCTGCCACACCGAGCGCGGGACGAAGGCCCGCGAGGCGGCCGAGCACTTCTGGCCCTGGTAGTCGAATGCGCCCCGAATCAGCGCAGTGGACAACACTTCCGGACGCGCGCTGCGGTGCGCCACGACGAAGTCCTTGCCGCCCGTCTCCCCTACGAGTCGCGGGTATGTGCGATAGCGGTCGATGCGGGTGCCGACCTCTCGCCACAGGTGCTGGAAGGTCGTCGTCGATCCGGTGAAGTGGATGCCGGCCAGCCGCGGATCGGCCAGCGCCACCTCCGATACGGCGATCCCGTCACCGGTCAGCAGGTTGATGACGCCCGGCGGCAGGCCCGCCGCCTCGAGCAGTTGCATGGTGAGGTATGCGGCGAACGTCTGCGTCGGCGACGGTTTCCACACCACGGTGTTGCCCATGAGCGCGGGCGCAGTCGGCAGGTTGCCGGCGATCGCGGTGAAGTTGAACGGCGTGATGGCGTAGACGAAGCCTTCGAGGGGCCGGTAGTCGGTCCGGTTCCAGACGCCGGGCACGCTGATCGGCTGCTGGGCCAGCAGGACGCGGGCGAAGGCGACGTTGAACCGCCAGAAGTCGATGAGTTCGCATGCCGCGTCGATCTCGGCCTGGTACGCCGACTTCGACTGACCGAGCATGGTCGCCGCGCACAGTCTCTCCCGCCAGGGTCCGGCCAGCAGGTCGGCGGCGCGCAGGAACACCGCGGCGCGCTCGTCGAACGGGGTGTTCTCCCAATCCGCCTTCGCGGCGACCGCGGCCTCGATCGCGGCCGAAGCATCGGCGTGCGTGGCGTTGGCGAGGGTGCCGAGTCGCGCGGTGTGGCGGTGCGGCGCAACCACCGCGACACGGGCGCCGTCACCCATGCGGTGCCTGCCGCCGATCACGTGCGGCAGATCGGTTGCTTCGACCGAGTTCAGGGCCGCGATGAGCCGGGCTCGCTCACCCGAACCGGGCGCGTAGTCACGAACCGGCTCGTTGACCGGCATCGGTACCGCGGTGATGGCATCCATCCACCCAGGATGACCGGACCCGATCGCCAGGACTTTGGCCGTTCGGACAAACCGCTCGGCAGGTGTTAGTAGAATCGGCCGAATGCGAGGTGGCGGCGTCACCCTGGGTCGGCTGCTGCTGGCGCTGGACGCGACGCTGGTCGGGTTGGTGCGGGCGCCGCGCGGCCTGGATGTTCCGGTCGCCTCCGCCGCGCTGATCGACTCCGACGATGTCCGACTGGGCCTGGCGCCCGCGGCCGGGTCGGCCGATGCGTTCTTCCTGCTGGGTCTCACCGATGCCGAGGCGCTGCGCTGGCTTGACCGGCATGCCGGCACGCCCGCGGCCATCTTCGCCAAAGGGCCTTCCGATGCGGTGATCGCGCGGGCGACTGCGGCGGGCATCGCGGTCGTCTCGGTGGATCCGCGGGCTCGCTGGGAGCGGCTGTACCGATTGGTCAACCACGTCTTCGAGCACCACCGCGACCGCGTCGACTCGTGGCAGGACTCCGGCACAGACCTGTTCGCGTTGGCGCAGTCGATCGCCGACCGGGTGCGCGGCATGGTCAGCATCGAGGACGCCCAGTCTCACGTACTGGCGTACTCTCCCTCCAACGACGAGGCCGACGAACTGCGACGGCTCTCGATTCTGGGTCGGGCCGGACCGCCCGAGCATCTCGAATGGCTCAGCCAGTGGGGCATTTTCGACGCTTTGCGCAGCAGCGACGAGGTCGTCCCGGTGGCCGCCCGCCCCGAACTCGGGCTACAGCCCCGGCTCGCCATCGGAATACATCGGGCTGCCGTCGATCGACGTCGGCCACCGGAGTTCGTGGGGACCATCTGGCTGCAGCAGGGCTCTCGGCCACTGTCCGACGATGCCGGTGAGATCCTGCGCGGCGCCGCGGTACTGGCGGCGCGGATCATGTCGCGACTGGCGACGGCCCCCTCCACTCACACGTTGCGGGCACAGGAGGTGCTGGGCCTGACCGACGGAGAAGTCGATGTCGCGGCGGCCGCTCGCGAACTCGGTGTCGTCGCCGACGGCAGGGCCGCGGTGATCGGATTCGACACCCCCGCCGAGCATGGCCGTCTCGCCGACGTCCTGGCCCTGAGCGCCAGCGCTTTTCGCAGCGACGCCTCGGTCGTCTCCGACGGATCGCGGGTGTATGTGCTGCTGCCCCAGACCAACCGCACCGCCTCAGTGACTTCGTGGTTGCGCGGTACGGTCGCTACCCTGCACGCCGAACTCGGCGTGGCGCTGCGGGCCGTGATCGCGGCGCCGGTGGCGGGTCTGGGCGCTGCGGCATCCGCCCGCGTGGAGGTGGACCGGGTGCTGGACAGTGCCGAGCGCCACCCCGTCGCGTTCGGCGAGGTGACGTCGGTGGCCGAAGCCCGAACCGCGGTGCTGATCGACGAGATCGTGACAATGATGAGCGCCAACGAACGGCTGTTGGACCCGAGGGTGCGCGAATTGCGGGACCATGAACCGACACTGGCCGATACATTGCAGGCCTACCTCGACGGGTTCGGTGACGTCGCCGCCGTGGCGGGCCGACTGCATGTGCACCCCAACACCGTTCGCTATCGCGTGCGCCGCGCCGAACAGCTGTTGTCGACCTCGCTCACAGACCCCGACGTGCGGCTGCTGCTGTCGTTGAGCTTGCGCGCGACGTCATGACGACAAGCGTTGCGCCGCAGCGGCGATCCGCTCGTCGTTCGCGGTCAGCGCGACACGAACATGCTCGCCGCCCCGGGGTCCGTAGAAGTCGCCGGGCGCGACCAGGATCCCGAAGCTGGCCAGCCAGGCCACCGTCTCCCGGCACGGCTCACCGCGCGTCGCCCAGACATACAGCCCGGCCTCGGAGTCGTCGACCGTCAGGCCGACCGAACGCAGGGCGGGCAGCAGCGCATCGCGTCGCCGCGCATAGCGGGCGCGCTGGCGGCGTTCGTGTTCGTCGTCGTCCAGCGCGGCGACCATCGCGGCCTGCACGGGCGTCGGCACCATCATCCCCGCGTGCTTGCGCACGGCCAGCAACTCGGCGATCACGGCCGCGTCGCCGGCCACGAAACCCGCCCGGTAGCCCGCCAGCGACGACGTCTTCGACAGTGAGTGCACGGCCAACAGGCCGGTGTGGTCACCGTCGCAGACCGTGGGGTGCAGCACCGACAGCGGGTCGGCGTCCCAGCCCAGGCCCAGATAGCACTCGTCGGAGGCCACCACGACACCTCGATCGCGGGCCCAGCCGACGACCTTGCGCAGATGGTCGACGCCGAGCACCTTGCCGGTCGGGTTGCTGGGCGAGTTGAGGTAGACCAGCGCCGGTGTCTGCGGACCGAGTTGGGTCAGCGAGTCGGCCCGGACCACCTGCGCACCGGCCAGCTGCGCGCCCACTTCGTATGTCGGGTAGGCGAGTTCGGGCACCACGACGACGTCCTCGGCGCCCAGTCCGAGCAGCGTCGGCAGCCACGCGATGAGCTCCTTGGTGCCGATGACGGGCAGCACAGCCTCATTCGGCACGCCGGTGACGCCGTAGCGCCTGGCCAAAGCGGTCACGGCCGACTCCCGCAACGCGGGGGTGCCGGCTGTCGCCGGGTAACCCGGCGACCCGCTGGCCGCCGCGAGAGCGTCGCGGATCACCGGCGCGACCGGGTCCACGGGGGTGCCCACGGACAGGTCGACGATGCCGTCGGGGTGCGCTCGGGCGAGCGCGGTCACCTCGGCCAGGGTGTCCCACGGGAACACCGGCAGCGAAGCGCTACGTGGCTGCCGAAGCTCTTGACGAGCCGTCGTCAGTCCTCACCTTGCGGCGGCATGCTCTTGACCGGCTCGGGGTCGTTGTCGGTCTGGCCCACCTTCGACGCGCCGCCGGGCGAGCCGAGTTCGGCGAAGAAGTCGGCGTTGATCTGCGTGTAGCCGCTCCACTGGTCGGGAACGTCGTCCTCGTAGTAGATGGCTTCGACCGGGCACACCGGTTCGCAGGCACCGCAGTCCACGCATTCGTCCGGGTGGATGTACAGCATGCGTGCGCCCTCGTAGATGCAGTCGACAGGGCACTCTTCGATACACGCCTTGTCTTTGATGTCGACGCAGGGTTCGGCAATCGTGTACGTCACAAGGTCTCCCTTATCTCCTGTCCGGTGGGCTGCCGTCCGGCAGGGCCGCTGAGCCCGTCGGCCAGTATCCGTTGTCGATACCTGGACGGCCGTCTCAGTGTGCCCTAACTCCACGCCGCCCGGTTAAGGGTGGCGCGTGGTTACAGATACTAAACGTCGCACATACAGCACCACCAGGGACACCCCTGCGCGCGAGCGTGCAACCCCCTCTTGCGCGAGCGTGCGCGTCTGTACACGACACGCCGCTCGAAATCAGCAGTTCCCGCACCTTCAACCGGTCCGAGCGTGCGACAGGTGTCGACAGGGGCTATCCCGCCGACATCGGAGGAGGCGTGGGCGCAGAAGCACACCCGTTGGCGGCGGTGATGGCGGCGGCCGCCACAAAGTGGCCCCGGTCTGTGGCAACGGAACCGCCCGCCCGATCCCGGCGCCCACTCAGCCTCCTCAGCCGGCGGAGCCATGCAGTCACTTCCGTTCCAGACTCCGGCCGACACGCTGCCGGATGCGACGACCGTGCGCAAAGTGCTGCATGAATCGCGCGTGTCGTCTGCAAACTCGCACGCTCGCGCAAGAGGGGGCTAGGCGGCCAGCGGCGCGTAGGTCGTGGAGCGCTGGCGCGCCGGGCGGCCGATGCCCTCGGCGATCGCCGTCAGTTCCTCGACGCTCTTGGCCGAGCCGTTCTCCGAGCCGGCCATCCGCGAGATGGTCTCCTCCATCAGCGTGCCGCCGAGGTCGTTGGCGCCGCCGTTGAGCATCACCTGGGTGCGCTCGACGCCGAGCTTGACCCAGCTGGTCTGGATGTTGGCGATCCTGTCGTGCAGCATGATGCGCGCGAGGGCATGCACGGCGCGGTTGTCGCGGTGCGTCGGGCCGGGCCTGGCGCCCCCGGCCAGGTACAGCGGCGAGCTCTGATGCACGAACGGCAGCGGCACGAACTCAGTGAATCCGCCTGTGCGGTCTTGGATCTCGCGCAGCACCCGCAGATGGCCGACCCAGTGGCGCGGGTGGTCGACATGCCCGTACATCATCGTCGAGCTCGACCGCAGGCCGACGTCGTGCGCGGTCGTCACCACGTCGATCCACATCGACGTGGGCAGCTTGCCCTTGGTCAGCACCCAACGCACCTCGTCGTCGAGGATCTCCGCTGCGGTGCCGGGGATGGAGTCCAGCCCGGCTTCACGCAGGCTGATCAGCCACTCGCGGATCGACAGGCCGCTGCGGGTGACACCGTTGGCGATCTCCATCGGCGAGAAGGCGTGCACGTGCATCGACGGCACGCGGGCCTTGACCGCCCGAACCAGGTCGGCGTAGCCGGTGACGGGCAGTTCGGGATCGATGCCGCCCTGCATGCACACCTCGGTCGCCCCCGACACGTGCGCCTCCCACGCCCGGTCGGCGACGTCGTCGACCGACAGCGAATAGGCGTCCGCGTCACCCTTGCGTTGCGCGAACGCACAGAACCGGCAGCCGGTGTAGCAGATGTTGGTGAAGTTGATGTTGCGGTTGACCACGTAGGTGACGTCATCGCCGACGGTATCGCGGCGCAACGAGTCGGCCAGCGCGGCAACGGCGTCCAGCGCCGGCCCGTCGGCAGCGGCCAGCGCCAGGTACTCGTCGTCGGTCAGCCCCGCCGGGTCGGCTTCGGCCGCGCGCAACGCCGCCAGCACATCGGTGTCGACGCGTTCGGGTGCCCGTGCCGCCAACTCACCGACCTTCTCGCGGATCGACTCCCAGTCGCCGAAGGCGCTGCCGAGGTCGCTGCGGGTCTCGGTCAGCCGACCCTCTGCGTCGATCGCCGAATGTAAGTCAGTGCGCCCCAACGACTCCCACGCTTCATCCGGCTCCTGCCACGGCCGGCCCACGGGGTTGACGTCGACCGCGTATCCGGTGTCGGGGTCGGCCAGCGCGTCGACGTGGCCGCGCACCCGCGGATCGATCCAGGCCGCTCCCGCCTGCACGTACTGTGGCTGCGCCGTCAGTCGTTGGACCAGGTCGTAGCCGGCCTCGGCGGTGACCGCCGACAACTCGTCGAGGGCGGGCCACGGCCGCTCGGGGTTGACGTGGTCGGGCGTCAGCGGCGAGACGCCACCCCAGTCGTCGACGCCCGCGCCGATCAGGGCGAGACATTCGGAGCGTGAGACCAGGTTCGGCGGCGCCTGGATCCGCATCTTCGGCCCCATCACCAGCCGGGTGACCGCCACCGTCGCCAGGAAGTCCTCGAAGCCCGCATCCGGCGTCGCGGCCATCGCGGTGTGATCCTTGGCGCGAAAGTTCTGCACGATCACTTCCTGGACATGCCCGAACTCCTTGTGTGACCGGCGGATCGCGTGGATGGTCTCGGCGCGTTCGGGCAGCGTCTCGCCGATCCCGACCAGCAGGCCGGTGGTGAACGGGATCGACAGCCGGCCCGCGTCGGCCAGGGTGCGCAGCCGGACCGCCGGATCCTTGTCCGGGCTGCCGTGGTGCACCAGTCCCCTGGTCTCGAACAGCCGCCGCGACGTGGTCTCGAGCATCATGCCCATCGACGGTGCGACCGGCTTGAGCCGCGACAGCTCCGACCAGCTCATCACACCCGGATTCAGGTGCGGCAGCAGACCCGTCTCCTCGAGCACGCGGATGGCCATGGCCCGCACGTAGTCAAGCGTCGAGTCGTAGCCGCGCTCGTCGAGCCACTGCCGCGCCTCGTCCCAGCGGGCCTCGGGCCGGTCACCGAGCGTGAACAAGGCTTCCTTGCAACCCATTTCGGCGCCTCGGCGTGCGACGTCGAGTATCTCGTCGGGCTCGAGGTACATGCCGCGACCCTCGGCGCGCAGCCGCCCGGGAACGGTGACGAACGTGCAGTAGTGGCACTTGTCGCGGCACAGGTGCGTGACGGGGATGAACACCTTTCGCGAATAGCTGATCGGCAATCGGCCGGCGGCCCCGCGGCGCCCGGCGGCCTGCAGACCCGCGTCGCGGACCCGCGCCGCGCTGGCACACAGGTCGGCGAGGTCGTCGCCGCGGGCCGTCATCGCGAGCGCGGCTTCCTCGACGTTGAGGGCGACCCCGTCGCGCGCTCGGCGCAGCACGCGCCGCAGCCCGGAAGGGGACCCCGCCGGAGCTTTCCGTGGGACCACCGGGCTGGGCAGGTCGGCGTCGCGCCGGGGGTTCAGAGCCACTCCCGTGTAACCCCGAGGTACTCCGGATTCATCCGCGCGTCTCACATCCTGAAACGAACTGCGCGCGCCATGCGCCTGCCATACGCGTCACCCTAGTCCCAGCAGGCCTGGCCTGTGCGAGCCCGTTCATCGATCGGTCGAGTAAATCGCACCGCGACGCCTGACCTGCGAGTACGTTTGCGGACACGGCCGAGACGCGGCTACCGGAGGTGCATTGTCATGGGTAACCGCATCCGCTCGTGCCTGGTGGTCGGCGTCGCGATGGCGACGGCCGTCGCGGTTGCGGTGCTGCCTCCCCAGTCCGACCGGCGATCCGGACCGGCGGCCACGCCGACGGCATCCGTGCGGGTTCTCTCGACGCCCGTTCAGCTCACCGCCGCCGTCGAACAAGCCGCGCAGCCGACGGCGCTTCCCAACCTTCTCGTCGACTGGTTCGAGCGCATCGTCATTCCGCCCAGCGCGGGCCAGCCGATCCCGCAGCCGGACTTCCCGCCGGTCGTCGGCGGTACCTCGATCGGCAGCGCGATCATCAACACCTACAACGCCATCGAGCCGTGGGTGCAGTACGGATTCGAGCTCGCCACCTACGCGGTCGGCTGGGTGCCCTACGTCGGCTGGCTGTCCGGCCAGATCATGATCTTCTACTTCTTCGGCGAGCGGATCACCCGCAGCATCGCCTACAACGTCGCTTACTGGCTCGACGGGAACATCAGCTTCGGTCAGGGCCTCATCAACGTCGCCATCGACACCATCAACTCCTTCATCCAGCTCGGCATCGACCAGTGGAACTTCTGGCTGCCGCCGCTGCCTCCGCTGCCGCCTTTCCCCCTGGCTGCCGAACCCGGAACCGCGGAGACGACCGCGATGTCCGCGGAAGAGGGAGCCGAGGAATTTCCGGCGGTGGACTCCAAGGAGAGTGAGTCGACCGAGACTCCGCCCCAGGAACCACCCGTTCAGCGATTGATGGTCGACGAGCCCGCGGTGGAGCAAACGGTCACCGATGGCGAGGAACCGTCGACCGAGGAGCCGACGACGGACACTTTGGGTGCGGTGTCCGCACAGGGCGAGGTCCGTGCGCCGGTGACCGCGCCGGAGGAGGATCCGGCCGATACCGCGCTGTCGACCGAAAACGACACCACGCAGGTCGAGGAACTCGAGGAAGAGGTGGGGAACCCTACCGAGTTCGCCGAGGCACCGTCGTCGGTTGATGACGCTTCGGGCAGCACACCGTCCGAGGTGGACGGCGAGTCGGGAGTCGAGTAGCGCTCAGGCGTTGGCGTACCGGTACAAGACAAGCGCCGGCGGTAGCGCACCGAGTCCGATGAGCAGGAACGCGGCGTAGGCCATGACGCCGCTGCCGCCGAAGACCACGTCGTCTCCGGGGCCGGCGAGCGACAGCACCGCAACGGTCAGCAACCACGACCACAGCGGCAGCGACGCCACCCGCGGCGCCGACGTCCAGTGCAGCGCGGCCCACACCAGCGCCGCATTGACCAGGCCCGCGATCAGCGCAGAGATGGGAAAGGGAATCGTTCCGATACGCAAAGGCAGGAAGAGCGCGGTCGCGATCGCGCAGAGCACACCGTCGAGCGTGAGTAGCGCCAATACCGCCACCCGCCGACCGTCGGTCGCGGGCCGGTTCAGGTCGGGATGCTGTCGAGCAATCCGGTGATCGAACCGATCACCCACTGCAGGCTGTCGAGCCGGTCCTGCCAGTGCTGCAGGTTGGGATCGAGATCCGGGTCCATGTGCCGTCCCTTCCGCTTGCCGCCGACTGCACGGAAGCTTACCCCGCGGCACAGGCGCTAATCGAGGTTCAGGCCGGCCAGCAGATCCGTTTCCCAGCCGCGGGCGTCGCGGGCGCCCGCAGCGCCGGACACCAGAATGTAGTGCTCGACCGCGCCGATCGGCAGCGCGATGTTGTTCGACAGCGCGCAGGACCGTCCGTCCGGCGCGACGCTGACCTGGGTGGCGTGCGCCCGCAGCGCGGCGACCTTGGCGGACAACTGATCCGGCGCGTCGACGACCGCATCGATCTTGTCATCGGGATAACCGAACGGCAGGTCGTCGGCGCTCACCCTCGTCCATTCGGCGGGCACGTCCCCCATGGCCTCGAACCCGCCGGCCATCGCCGACTTCGACATCACCGTCCAGTACACCTTCGGCACCGCCCATGGGTCGCCCGGTTCGGTGGCCGCGGCCTCGACAGCGGCCATCGTCACCCGGTGAGCGTGGATGTGGTCGGGGTGCCCGTAGCCACCGTCGGGGTCATAGGTGACCACGACGTGGGGGCGCAGCCGACGGATGACCGCCACGAGCGCGCCGACCGCCTCCTCGGGGTCGGCATCGATGAATCGCAGGTGGTGCCGTGGCGGCGTCCCCGCCATGCCTGAGTCGCGCCACCGGCCTGCGCCGCCGAGGTACAGCGGCTCGTCGACGCCCAGCGCGTCGAGCGCGGCGGTCAGCTCGGCGATGCGGTAACCGCCGAGCTGGTCGGCCGCGCCGACAGCCAGATGCGCCCACCGCTGCCCGATCACCTCGCCCTCCTCGCCGAGGGTGCACGTCACGACGCACACCTGCGCTCCGCGTGCGGCGTAGTGCGCGATCGTCGCGCCGGTCGTCAGCGTCTCGTCGTCGGGATGGGCGTGCACGAACAACAGCCGGCCGACGGCGGCGCCGTCAATCTCAGGGGTGTCCATTCCCACCAGCTTGCCGGTTGCCTGACATAGATTCACCTGGTGTCCCGGCGCACCGTCGAATTCGGCAGTGCGATCGTCATCATCGGCCTGCTCGCCGGTGTGGCGGGTGCCGCCACGACGCTGCTGCTTCACGCCGTCGAACACCTCACGTACCACTACTCGTTCGGCACGCTGCTGGACGGTGTCGGAGCCAGCAGTCCGGTCCGCCGGGCGCTCGGGCCGATGACCGGCGGGGCTCTGGCCGGTCTCGGGTGGTGGCTGCTGCGGCGGCGCAGCGAGGTGCCGCAGCTGTCATCGGCGATCGCGGACCCGCGACCGCTGCCGCGGATTCCGCTGTCCATCGACGCCGCGCTGCAGGTGCTGCTCGTGGGGGCGGGCGCATCGCTGGGCCGGGAGGGAGCGCCCCGCCAACTCGCCGCGGCCATGAGCGACTTCGGCACGTCGCGTCTGGCGCTGACGCCACGGGACCGCGAGATCCTGCTGGCCTGCGCGGCGGGCGCCGGCCTGGGCGCGGTCTACAGCGTGCCGCTCGGCGGCGCCTTGTTCACCGTCCAGATCCTGCTGCGCACCTGGCATCCGCGTGTGGTCGGCGCCGCATTGATCACGTCGAGCCTCGCGGTCGCCGTCGCGTCGCCCGTCACCCACCTCGAGCATGCGCTGACCTGGCCCGAGGCCCGGCTGTCGTATCTGTTCGTGTTCCTGGCGCTCGCACTCGCCCCGTTGGCCGCGGCCGTCGGTCTGGTGTTCGACCGGCTGACGGCGGCGGCCCGACCGCACGTGCAGCTTCGCTCGGGGCTCCTGGTCCCGGCCATCGCGACGGCCGGCCTGGCGACGGGGATCTGCTCGATCTGGTGGCCGGAACTGCCCGGCAACGGACGCAGCATCCTGACTGTGAGCGTCAACAGCGAGCTGACCCTGGGCGCGGCGGCGATGATCCTGCTGCTCAAACCGCTGCTGACCGCGCTGTTCCTGCGCGCGGGCGCGGTCGGCGGTTTGCTGACCCCTGCGCTGGCGACGGGGGCGGCGGCGGGTTCGGTCGTGGCGCTGACCCTCAATCACTGGGCCGGCACGGACCTCGACGTGTCGGCGGTGTCGCTGACGTGCGCGGCCGGCGTGCTGGCCATCACGCAGCGAGCGCCGGCGTTCGCGGCACTGTTCGTCTGGGAACTGGCCCACCCGCCGTACTGGCTGCTGATCGTGTTCGCGGTCGCCGCATACGCGGCGCACGCTCTTCGGGTGGCGCGCGAACGCAACGCCCCGCTGCGGTCTACTGCCGAGTCTTGACCCACCGGCCCGCGTCACCGACGATGCCGACCGGCACCGCGCCCGACAGGCTCACGTTCTGCACACTCGGGCCGGCGGCCACGATTGTGGTGTCCTGCAGGATCGGCAGCACGGTGGCCATGTTCCACAGCCGCGGTTCGACGGCGGTGATGACGTCGGCGATGTCCTGCGAACCGTCCAGAGC
Source organism: Mycobacterium sp. IDR2000157661 (assembly GCF_022317005.1). Taxonomy (NCBI): domain Bacteria; kingdom Bacillati; phylum Actinomycetota; class Actinomycetes; order Mycobacteriales; family Mycobacteriaceae; genus Mycobacterium; species Mycobacterium sp. IDR2000157661. The sequence goes on along the minus strand of NZ_CP081006.1, from coordinate 2,772,022 downwards.
CGCATCGATTTTGGGCTGGATGCTGCGGTCGCAGATCCCGGTGATGTTGCTCGGCGCCTGCACCAGTTGGTCGCCGTCGGTGGCCGGACTCGGCGTGGTGGCGGTCGGCGTGAGCAGCGGGGTCGGCCGTGGACCCGGGCGCGGCGTGGTCGGCGCGGGGGTTCCCGGTGTGGCCGTCGGCACAGGCGTCGCCTCCAGTGCCCGGCAGCCGTAGCGCGACGCCAGCGCGGTGGCCAGGTCGCCACCCGCCTGGTTCCAGCCGACCACGGCGTCGACCTGGTTGTTGGCCAGCGCCTCGCCGTAGAGGACCACCGGGTCGAGGGCCACCACCGACGCGGTGATGCCGACGTTGCGGAGTTGATCTGCTGCGGTGTTGGCCACCGCCACCGACGTGGGGTCGTTGGCCGCCACGCCGATCCGCAACGTCAGGGGCATGCCGTCCTTGGTGATGCGGCCGCGATCGCCTTGCGCCGGCGGGAGGCCCGGCGTCGGCGGCGCAGCAGTCACCGGTTCGAACACGTAACCGCTTTCGGCCAGCAGGCCGAGGGCGTCCTCCTTGGCCATCGCGGGCGGCGCCGTCGGCACATAGCCCGGATCCGACGGCGAGCGCACCTGGGCCTGCGCCAGCGTGACGGTGTTGTCGTCACCAGCGCCAACCGCGGCGAGCAGATCGACGTCGAGCAGGCCCAGGATGGCCTTGCGCACCGCGGTGTCGGCCAGCGCAGGCTGCCGCGCGCGCAGGGTCAGCCGCATGACGCGGGGGGTGACGATCCGCGCGGTCCGCACGTCGGGAATGGCCGACAGCTGGGCGAAGGCCGCCGCCCCGCCGTGCACCTGGGCCACCTGGGTGTCTCCGTTGCGGATGGAGTCGGCCAGCGCCGCGGAATCCCCGCCGCGCCGCAGCAACACCAGATCGGGCTTGGCGGGCGCTCCCCAGTAGCGGTCGTTGCGGGCCAGCAGGATCTCGTCACGCTGCGGGTCGATGTTCTCCACCCGGAACTGGCCGCCGGTCACCGGCAGCGCCCGCGCCAGCCCCGCGGCGAACCCGCCGGGCACGTCCTTGACGATGTGAGCGGGCAGGATGTCGTTGAACAGCTGGCGCCAGGCCGGGTAGGGCTGAGAGAAGGTCACCACCGCGGTCTTGCCGCCCTCCACCGACTGCACGCCGGTGATCAGGTCGTACCCGGCCGGGTCGACGACGCCGGGCTGGCTCACCATCTGCTGCCAGAGGTACCAGAAGTCGTCGGCGCCGATGGGCGCGTTGTCGGTCCAGGACGCCTCGGGCCGGATCCGGTAGGTGACCGTGAATGGGTCGGTGTCGGTCACCTCCGCCGACTCCAGCAGCGTCGTGTCGATCTCCCAGCGCGACCCCGTCGGGGTGTTCGGATCCGGTATCGGCCGAAACGAACTGGGCAGCACCAGCGAGCTGATCGCCGCGTTGACCGGCGACTGGTCCGATAGCAGGTGCGGGTTGAACCCCGGACCGATCCAGTCGATGGCCATGATGATCTGCGTGGGCTTCATCGGAGGGGGCGGCGGGGACTCCGAGGTGTCCGTGCTCTGCGGGGCGGGCGGCGGGCTGACCGTGCACGCCGTCAACAGGGTCATCAGCGCAAACAGCGCAGCGACGATGCGAAGGGGCCCGGACACGCCATTCAGGGTATCGGCCGCCGGACCCGCCCCGGCGGCAACAGTTGGCCCTATGAGCTCTGCGCCTTGGCGCGAGCCTTGGCCCGGGCCCGCAGACTGGCCGTCAACTCCACCTTGCGGACCCGCACAACTTCCGGCGTGACCTCGACACATTCGTCGACCGCGCAGAACTCCATCGCCTGCTCGAGGTCGAGCTGGAGCGGCCGAGCCAACGTCTCGATCACATCGGCGGTCGACGACCGCATGTTCGTGAGCTTCTTCTCCCGAGTGACGTTGACGTCGAGGTCCTCGGCGCGCGGGTTGATGCCGACGACCTGCCCCTCGTAGGTGTCCTGGCCCGGTTCGACGAAGAACTGGCCGCGGTCGGCGAGTTGGATCATCGCGAACGGGGTGATCGAACCCGAGCGGTCGGAGACCAGCGAGCCGGTGTGCCGGGCGCGGATCTCACCCGCCCACGGCCGGTAACCGTCGAACACCGCGTTGGCGATGCCGGTGCCGCGGGTCAACGTCAGAAAATCCGTGCGGAAGCCGATGAGCCCGCGGCTGGGCACGATGAAGTCCATCCGCACCCAGCCGGCGGCGTGGTTGGCCATCTCCTCCATCCGCCCCTTGCGCGCGGCCATCAGCTGGGTGATGGCGCCGACGTACTCCTCGGGGCAGTCGATGGTCATCGCCTCGAACGGCTCGTGCAACTTGCCGTCGATGGTGCGCGTGACCACTTGTGGCTTGCCGACGGTCAGCTCGAACCCCTCGCGGCGCATCTGCTCGACGAGCACGGCCAGCGCCAGCTCACCACGGCCCTGCACCTCCCAGGCGTCGGGCCTGCCGATGTCGATGACGCGGATGGAGACATTGCCGACCAACTCCTGCTCCAGCCGGGACTTCACCATTCGCGCGGTCAGTTTGTGGCCGGAGACCTTGCCGGCAAGCGGCGAGGTGTTGGTGCCGATCGTCACCGAGATCGCCGGCTCGTCGACGGTGATGCGAGGCAGCGCGTGCGCATGATCCGGGTCGGCGAGCGTGTCACCGATCATGATGTCGGGCATGCCGGCAACGGCGACGATGTCGCCGGCGATCGCCTCCTGCGTGGGCTTACGGTCGACGCCCTCGGTGGCCAGCAGTTCGGTGATCTTGGCGCTGGTGACGACGGGAAGCCCGTCGACCTCCCGCATCCATGCCACCTGCTGACCCTTGCGCAGCCTCCCGTTGTAGATGCGGATCAGCGCCAGACGGCCCAGGAACGCGGATGCATCGAGGTTGGTGACCAGCGCCTGCAGGGGCGCTTCCGGGTCGCCGCTCGGTGGTGGGATGTGGTCGAGCAGCACGTCGAACAGCGGGTCGAGGTTGTCGCCCTCGGGGACCTCGCCGTCGCCGGGCGCAGTGGTGGTGGCGACACCGGCGCGTCCCGAGGCGAACAGCGTCGGCAACCCCAGCGCATGCTCGGCGGCCTGCTGTGCCTCCGGGTCGAGGTCGGAGGCGACGTCCAGCAGCAGGTCATGGCTGTCGGAGACCACCTCGCCGATCCGGGCGTCGGGCCGGTCGGTCTTGTTGACCACCAGGATGACGGGCAGATGCGCCGCGAGCGCCTTGCGCAACACGAAGCGGGTCTGCGGCAGCGGCCCTTCGGATGCGTCCACCAGCAGCAGCACGCCGTCGACCATGGACAGCCCGCGCTCGACCTCGCCGCCGAAGTCGGCGTGGCCGGGGGTGTCGATGACATTGATGACCGTCACGCGGCCATCGGCGTGGTGGCGGTGCACCGCGGTGTTCTTGGCGAGAATGGTGATGCCCTTCTCGCGCTCGAGATCACCGGAGTCCATGATGCGCTCGGTGGTGTCGTCACCACGGTGCGTGAGGGCGCCTGATTGGCGCAGCATCGCGTCGACCAGGGTCGTCTTCCCATGGTCGACGTGTGCCACGATGGCGACGTTTCTAAAATCGGGCGCGAATTCCACGCCCGAATCATCCCAGTGCAGTCGGCTGAACACGAAAACGAGAGACGCCCGTCACTTGAAGCCCAGCAAGCTTGCCGAGCTCAAGGCGAAGAAGAAGTGTTGTCGCAGCAAGCCACGCTGCAAGCGATGCCCGGTGGTCCTCCATCAGGTCCGCAAGGCGGAGCTCAACGGCAAGCGCGGCAAAGAGCTGACCAAGGTGTTCAAGCGGGCGCGGCGCACATAGCCGGACACGGCGCAGTCCCGCCGCCCGGGGGCGGCGGTAGTCTGGGGCCATGTCAACTGCGCCGCAACGGTTTTCCGCGACCGCCACAGAGCGCAGGAGGGTCGCGGTCATCGGAGCGGGCAGTGTCGGAACCGCGGTCGCCTACGCGTGCCTGATCCGCGGGTCCGCCGGTGCGCTGGCGCTTTACGACGTCAACGCCGACAAAGTGCGCTCCGAGGTGCTCGACCTGAACCACGGCAGGCAGTTCGTTCCGCACTGCACCGTCGAGGGCTCCGACGACATCGCCGTGATCGCAGGTTCGGCGGTCGTGGTGGTCACCGCCGGGGCCAAGCAGCATCCCGGTCAGAGCCGGCTGGATCTGGCGGGCAACAACGTCGCGATGGCGCGCGATTTGACGCCGCAGGTCCTCGAGCACGCCCCTGACGCGGTCATCGTGGTGGTGACCAACCCGGTCGACGTCGTCACCTACGCGGTCGCGCGAACCGCCGACGGCGCCCCGGCGCGGGTGTTCGGTTCGGGAACCGTTCTCGACTCGGGCCGCTTCCGGTTCCTCATCGCCGAACGGGCGAACGTGAACGTGGGCAACGTGCACGCGGTGATCGTCGGCGAACACGGCGACTCGGAGATTCCGCTGTGGTCCAGCGTGTCGATCGGGGGGCTACCGGCCGACCGGTTCCGCACGGCTGACGGCACAGCCGTCTTCGACCCCGCGACCCGCCAAGAGATCTCGGCCGACGTGGTCAACGCCGCCTACCAGATCATCGCCGGAAAGGGCGCCACCAACCTGGCGATCGGGCTGTCCGCGGCCCGCATCGTCGAAGCGGTCCTCGGCGATCAGCACCGGATCATGCCGGTGTCGACGGTTCAGCGGGGCGCCTACGGCATCAGTGGCGTAGCTCTTTCGCTGCCCACGGTGGTGTCCGCCGGCGGCGCGGGCCAGGTGCTCGAAGTACCGTTGTCCACCGCCGAACTCGACGGACTGCGGGAATCGGCCACGGCGTTGCGCGCGGTGGCCGAATCGTTGGGCCTGTCCTGAGGGCCTCAGGAACTCAGCAGAACGATTCCCAGCGCCGCCAGCGCGACCACCTTGACGACTTCCAGCGCGACGTACACGTAGTGCGCCCGTGAGCGCGGACCGTGGTGACCCGCCAGCACCGCATCGGAGCGGCGCGTCAGCCGCGGGCGCACACCGGCCAGCTGGGCGACCAGCGCGAGACCGGCGCTGCCGAACGCGACAACCGCACCGGCCGGGGGTGCGCTGAGCACCATCGCCACCAGAATGGTTGCCGCGAGTGCGATTTCAGCGCCGTTCAACGCGCGAAACACCAACCGGCCGATGCCGAGCCCGATCGGCAGCGTCACCCCGGGCGCCCGGAATTTCAGCGGCGCTTCGAGGAAGGAGATCGCCAGCACCATGCCGAGCCACACGAACGTGGCTGCGACGGCGACCGCGGGAGCGGCGCTCATGGAACCTCGCTGAGCGCGTGTCGGAGTTCCGCGAGCCACGCGCGGTCGGCAGGCACCCAGGCCAGCGCGTCGAGTTCGCCGACGGTGACCCAGCGCAGCGCGCGATGGTCGTTGGGGTGAAGCGTGCCGCCGGTCTGGGTGACCAGATAGGCGCGCAGCGCCGTGGTCGCGTTCAGGGCGACGTCGGCGCCAAGGCGCTCTCCGACATTCACCTCGACGCCCAACTCCTCGTGCAGTTCCCGCGCCAGGGCCGCCGCGTCGCTCTCACCCGCCGCGACCTTGCCGCCGGGCAGTTCCCACAGGCCGGCCAACTCGGCGGGGCGGTCGCGTTGAGCCACCAGCAGCGCGGCGCCCGAGATCAGCGCTCCGGCCACGACGATCTGGTTGGGCTTCTGGTTCGGCTTCTGGTTCGGCTTCTGGTTCAGCACTGTGGCTGACGGTATACCGTCGATCCCATGGCTGTGTTAACGGACGACCAAGTAGACGCCGCACTGCCCGACCTTCCCGGCTGGGAGCGCGCCGACGGCGCCCTACGCCGCTCGATCAAATTCCCGGCGTTTCTCGACGGCATCGAAGCGGTACGTCGCGTCGGCGAACACGCCGAGGCGAAGGACCACCATCCCGACATCGACATTCGTTGGCGCACCGTGACATTCGCGCTGGTAACCCACTCCGAGGGCAGTATCACCGACAAGGACGTCGAGATGGCCCGCGACATCAACGGGATCGTCGGGCAGTGAATCCTGACACTGCCACCCACGCCAGCGTCGCCAGCGCCGCAACGACGTAGACCAGTCCCGCCCACGCCAGGTACCAGGGGCGCGGAATCGTCCAGATGGTCGGCTGGGCGAAGCTGAGCAACCACGGCACCCCGACGGCGGTGAGTGCCAACCAGCCCCAGCCCAGCACACGCGCGCCCAGCCGATCGCGCAGCGGCCCGTGCAGCAGCCACATCATCAGCGGGATCAGCCACACCCAGTGGTGCGTCCACGAGATCGGTGACAGCAGCAGCCCGAACAACTGCACCACGACGATCGCGCCGAGCCGGTCGGACGCGCCACCGATCGCGTGCCACGCCAGCACCGCCAGCACGGCGGTCAGCACAATGCCGCCCACCACCGCGGGTCCGTAACCGGCGTCGTGGCCCAGGATGCGGGAGATCCCGCCGCGCCACGACTGGTTGAACGAGGTGCCGATCGGTCCCACGCGGGACGCGTCGCCGAACAGCTCGAAGAAGTAGCGCCGCGCCTGGTCACCGATCACCAGAGCCGAAAAGCCAACGGTGGCGGAGAAAACGATGGCCGAGAACACCACCGTCGCCCAGCGCCGCGCGCCGGCGAAGTAGAGCCCCGACACCGCGGGCGTCAGCTTGACTCCTGCCGCCAACCCGACCAGCAGACCCGATAGCCACCAACGTGTGCTGGCCACCGCGCACAGCACCGCGAACACCAACAGCACGTTGATCTGCCCGTAGTCGAACGTGCTGCGCAACGGCTCCAGCCAGATGCCCACCGCGGTCCACAGCATGGCGAGGCGGCGATCACCGCCGCCCAGCAGCCGCTGACTGACCCGCACAACGCCGTACAGCGCTGCGATGATCCCGACCTGCCACAGCAGCGCGACCAGCCAGAACGGCAGCAGGGTCAGCGGATAGAACGCGACGGCGGCGAACGGTGGATAGGTGAAGGGCAGCGGGAAGTCCGGCGTCTGCTCGGCGTAGACGTAGTCATACAGTTCGCCCGGCTGCCCCAGCGTGTCCGCTCCGCCGACATAGACGTGCAGGTCGACGAAGTTTGCGCCGGTGGGCAGCAGGTATGTCCACGCCAGGCGCGCAACGACGCTCAGCACAAGAAGCACCGGCGCCGCGGCGGCCAATCGGGTGGGCGTTCGCGGGGCGGTCGAGTCGGCGGCGGTCGAGGTCTCTATCCGACCGACTCTATCGACCGGTAACCGAAACCCTTCGCTCCCGTAACGGTTGAATAACCGCCACACGTGTCACTTGAGTAACACCAGTAACTCCGTAGCTTCGGGCTCAGGCGTGCCTAAACAATCGATCGGAGAATCATGCCCCGCACCAGAAAACTGCTCGCAACCACCATCTTCGCCGCCGCCGGAGCGGCTTCGGCCGCGCTGGCTCTCAGCGCCACCGCCGCAGCCCAGCCCGCCGCACCGGCGCCCGCGCCCGGTGTGCCCGGACTGCCGTTCATCCAGCAGCTCGCGTCCAATCCCGCGGCCGCATCGCAGTTGATGCAGGGCTTCACGTCGCTGCTGAGCGGCACCCAGGCCCCGGCCGCACCGGCGGCCACCCCGCCGGGGGCAACGGCTTCGATCACCCTCCCCCAGACGCCGTCGACGCTGCCGGGTATGCCGGGCGCCACCGCCCCGGCCACCGCCGCCGCACCCGCAGCGGCTCAGCCGCAGGACCTCCTTTCGGGTCTGCCGACGGGCCTGGCGTCGCTGATGCCTGAGGGCAACCCGTTGACGGGCCTGCTCCCGGTCGCGGCGAATGCCGCCCTGCCCACTGCACCCGTGGCACCGGTCGCGCCGGCGGCAGCCGCTCCGGCTCTGCCGAGCGCGAGTGTGGCGCCGCTGATGATGCCGCTGTCGGCGCTGCCCTGACCGGCAAGGCGACGGCCGAACAAACCACCCACGACGACCACCTAGGGGGAGCCATGTCAGCTCGAAGAATGTTCACCACCGTCGCCACTGCGGTCGGCACATCGGTCACGCTGCTGTTCGGCGTGGCCGGTGTGGCCACCGCCGAACCCGCTGTTCCACCCGCTCCGCCGCTACCCATCAACGGCCTGCAGGCGCCGGGGCTCGAAGCGGTGCAAGGAATCAGCCCCGCGATTCAGCAGGCCGCGGCCGATCCGACGAACGCGGCATCGACATTGATGGCCGCCGCCGCGGTGTTCGCCGGGGACGCGGTGGCACCCCCCGATTCGCGCAATGTCGCGTCGGCGGTCAACCAGTTCGTCGCCCATCCCGCCGCGCATGTGCCCGCACCGGGCGCGGTACCCGGGGCGCAGGCCCACCTGCCCGCGGGCGTCAACCCGGCGCACGCCGTCGGCCCCGTTCCCGAAACGCTGCCGGGTCCGGCGCCAGAGGCGGCCGTCGCGCCGGTACCGCCGCCTGCCCCAGCACCGGCTCCAGCGCCCGAGGCCGCGCCGGCAGCGGCCGTCGCACCGGCCCCGGCACCCGCGGCAGCCCCGGCGCCCGCGGCCGCACCCGGCCCGGCGTTCGGCCCGGACACCCCGCCGACGCAGGACTTCATGTACCCGTCGATCAGCAACGGCTGCCTGAAGGATGGCGGCAACGTGCTGGCCACGGCGATCTCGGTGGCCGGCCCGGCGAGCATCCCGACGCCGGGACCCCGTCCCGGTCAGACCGCCTACGTGTTCACCGCGATCGGTACGCCCGGACCGGCCGCCGAGCAGCAGCTGCCGCTCAACGTCACCTGGGTCAACCTGACGACGGGCAAGTCGGGCAGCGCCACGCTCAAGCCGCGCTCCGACATCAACCCCGAGGGCCCGACGACGTTGACCGCGATCGCCGACACCGGCTCGGGCAGCATCATCTCGACGATCTTCGGACAGGTCACCACCACCGAGAAGCAGTGCCAGTTCATGCCGACGATCGGCTCGACGGTGGTGCCGTGAGTCGTCGCGAGGAAGGTCAGTAGGCCATGAAGAGGATGGCGTCCCGGTCGTAGTCGCGGCCGGGATGCGACTCGGACAGGTGCTCTTGCGCCTTCTCGACCAGGTCGTCCTCGTCCTTGCCGACGATGGCTTCGCCGCAGGGGCAGTTCAGGTGCGTCTTCATATGACAACCTTTGCATAGGTCGCAGCGATCGTCGCAAAGATGTGGTCATGGATCTTTACGACGTCATGCGCACGACGGCCGCTGTCCGCGAATACACCGACGAGGAGTTACCCGACGACGTCCTCGAGCGCATCCTCGACAACGCGCGCTTCGCGCCCAGCGGCGGCAACCGCCAGGGCAACCGCGTCATCGCCGTCCGCGATGCGGGCACCCGCGAGGCACTCATCGAATGCGCCATCCCGGGCACCAAGCGCTACATCGCTCAGCTGCGCAACGGCGAGAGCCCGTGGAACCCGTTGCACCCGTGTGGCGTTGATGCGCAGAGCATCGACTCCGTCGAGGTCCCGCCGCAGTCGCCGCTGCGCACTGCGTCCGTGGTGCTGGTGGTCTGCGTGGATCTGGGAGTGGTGGCGGCGTTCGACCAACACCTCGAGCGGGTCGGCCTGATCGCGGGCGCCTCGGTGTATCCCTTCGTCTGGAACATCCTGCTGGCCGCCCGCAACGAGGGCTATGGCGGCGTACTGACGACCGCGGCGATCGCCGAGGAACCGCGCGTGCGGGACCTGCTCGGTATACCGGCCGACTACGCCGTCGCCGCGCTGCTGCCGCTCGGCAGGCCGAAGCGCCAACTCTTGAGGCTCACCCGCCGACCGGTGCGCGACATCGCCACAAGGGAGCGCTTCGACGGTTACCCCCTGGGTGCCTGACGAGTCGACCAGGTAGAAGTCCGATAACGGTTCGGCCTTGACCGGACGCCATCGCTCCCATGGCAGCCGGACCCATGAGACCTTGACAGAGTGAGCTGCACGCTGGGCTACGCCACAGCACGCGCCGTCGAGCACACCCTCGACGGTCAGCTTGCGGCGCTCGCAGAGGCGGGCGTCGACTCGAGGCGGGTCTTCACCGACCGCCTCGTCTCGGCCGACCGCGTGCGCGCGGGACTGCACGCCATGCTGAGCTACGCCCGCTCCGGCGACACAGTCGTGGTCGTGGCACTGGACCGGTTGGGCCGCACCGGCGCCGAAGTGACCAGGACGATCGCCGAACTCTCCGACCGGGGCCTGCGGTTACGCACCCTGCGCGAGGGCCTCGACACCGGCACGTCGACCGGGCGCGTGGTCGCCGGCATCATCACGACGCTCGCCCACTTGGACGCCGAGACCGCGGCGCAATGACGTCAGGCCTTGGCTGCCTTCGCGGCCGCCTTGGCCTGCTTCTTGTATGACCGCACCTTCTCCAGCGAGCCGGAATCGACGACGTCGGCCACCGACAGGAACGACCCGGCCTTGCCGTAGTCGCCGGCGGCCTTGCGCCATCCCGGCGGCGTGACCCCGTACTGTTTGCCCAGCAGTGCCAGGAAGATCTTGGCCTTCTGCTCACCGAACCCGGGCAGCGCCTTGAGCCGGCGCAGCACTTCGGCGCCGTCCGGGTCGCCGTGTGTCCACAGCGCGGTCGCGTCCCCGTCGTAGCGATCGACGATCAACTGCGCGAGCGCCTGGATGCGCTTGGCCATGGAGCCCGGATACCGGTGCACGGCAGGCGTTTGCGAACAGAGCTGGGCGAACCGCTCGGGGTCGTAGTCGGCGATCTCGCGCGCATCCACCCCGCCGATGCGGTCGGCGATCTTCTTCGGCCCGGCGAATGCCGCCTCCATCGGGTACTGCTGATCGAGCAGCATGCCGACCAACAACGCGAACGGGTTCGACTCCAACAGCGCGTCCGCCGCGGGATCCTGAACTAGCTGCAGTTTCGCCACGGCGCCAGTTTAAATTGGCGTCAACCATGTCCGGCGAGCTGGCTCTAGCACTTGCGGCGGTGCTCATCGCCGCCGCGGTGGCGGCCGCGGTCTTCACGGTGCGCACCCGCCGGGTCGTGGCCACCCCGACCGAACGGGCCGTGCACGCCGCGCTGCACACCGCGTCGCTGGCGGCCAGGGCGCTGCGGCAGGGACTCGACACCGACTCGGCCAAGACCGCCGCGCCGTTCCTGCGGGGTCTGACCGGAACGCGGGGCGTGGCGGTCTTCGACGCCGACGGACGCATGCTCGCCAACGATCCGCCCGACGGCTGGGCCGACGAGGTCCTCGACGCCTGCGGCGGTGCTGCCGAACAGTCGATCGCCGGCGAGCGACGCGTGCTCACCCGCGCCCGCACCTCGGCGGTGGTGGCGCAGCCGCTGCTGGCCGAGGACGGTGCCGTGCTCGGGGTGCTGGTCGTGGTGACGGACCACTCCCCCGCACCCGGACTGCTCGGGGCCGTCGGCGAGGTGGCCAGATACGCGGCCAGCCAGATCGAACTCGCCGAGCTCGACGCCTCCCGCGCCCGCCTGGACCGCGCCGAGGTGCTGGCTCTGCGGGCACAGATCAGCCCGCATTTCATCTACAACGCCCTGGGCACCATCGCCTCGTTCGTGCGCACCGATCCGGACCGCGCCCGCGAGCTGATCCTGGAGTTCGCCGACTTCACCCGCTACTCGTTCCGCGCCGCGGGCCAGTACACGACGCTGGCCGACGAACTGCGCAACATCGACCGCTATCTCACCCTGGAGCGCGCCCGGTTCGGCGATGCGCTGAAGGTCACGCTGCAAGTGGCGCCCGAGGTGCTCAATGTCGTCGTGCCGTTCCTGGCGTTGCAGCCGCTGGTGGAGAACGCGGTGCGGCATGGGCTCGCGGGCCAGGGTGGCGGCGCGATCGAGATCATCGCCCGCGACGAGGGCACCGACTGTGTGATCACCGTCGAGGACGACGGCGCCGGAATGGATCCCGACACGCTGCGCGCCGGACCGGGTGACGCGCTGGCGGCCGGCTCACCCGCAGGCTCACGCGCAGGCAATGGCCACTCCGCGCACGTCGGGCTGACCAATGTGGACCATCGGCTGCGCGCGGCGTTCGGCAACGACTACGGTCTGGTCGTTGAGACCGCGATCGGTGCGGGCACGCGAGTTCTGATGCGCGTCCCCAAGTTCCGGTCGGGCGTGCGGGCCGACGGAGGGATCGTGTGAGCGATCATGTGAACGGCAGATGAAGACGGGCCTGACCGTGCTGGCCGTCGACGACGAGGCGCCCGCACTCGACGAGCTGGCCTACCTCCTCCAGTGCCACGACGACATCGGTGAGGTGCACCGCTGCGGCGACGCCACTTCCGCACTGCGTGAACTGAGCTCCAGCAATTCCGGCTCCTCGCGTGCGCGAAAGCCGTTCGACGCGATCTTCCTCGACATCAACATGCCCGGGCTCTCCGGCATCGAGCTGGCCGGTGTGCTCGCCAACTTCTCGCATCGGCCCGCAGTCGTGTTCGTCACCGCACACGACGACAAGGCCGTCGCGGCCTTCGACGTCGGCGCGATCGACTATCTGCTCAAGCCCATCCGCCAAGATCGGCTGGACGAGGCGGTGCGCCGGGTGCTGGCCGGCCGCGCCGCCGAGCCCGCACCCGAGGAAGCCGGTGCCAGTTCTGCTCTCGACATCCGTGGTGACGACGTCATCCCCGCCGAACTCGGCGGCGTCACCCATCTGGTGCCCCGCGACAGCATCGGCTGGGTCGAGGCCGAAGGTGACTACGCGCGCCTGCACTCGACGTCCGGCTCACACCTGGTGCGCATCCCGCTGAGCACCCTCGAAACCCGTTGGCGCGAAAAGGGTTTCCAGCGAGTACACCGCAGCTATCTGGTGGCGCTGCGAATGGTCATCGGACTTCGCAGCGCCGACGGTGCGGTGCTGGTGCGGCTGCGCGCCAACGGCAGTTCGCCGGCCGTGGAGTTGCCGGTGAGCCGACGTCAGGCGCGTGAACTGCGCGACCGCGTCGTGCGCGACCCGATGCGCCAACTGAGACCCGATGACTAGCAGCGAACGGCCGAACCGCCAACGCGTCGTGCTCGGCCAACGCCGCGGGGCCCGCATGGTGCGCACCCGGGTCGAGGTGCAGGAGCAGACGCAGGTCGGCGACGCGCTGGTGCGCGGGCTGGTCCGGGCCCAGCTCGGCCTGGCGTTGCGGTTGGCCGCTGTGGTGATCTGCGCCGTCGTGGCGATTCCGTTGCTCAATGCGGCGTTTCCGGATCTGGCGGCCGTCACGGTCGTCGGGATCCGGCTCAACTGGCTGGTGCTCGGCCTACTGGTCTACCCGCTGCTCTACGGGGTGGGGCGGTTGTACATCCGCCTGGCCGAACAGGGCGAGCGCGACTTCGTCGGCGTCGTCGACAGCGAGCCATGACCGGCTCACCGCTGACGGCCGCCGCGCTGATCGCCGCCGCGGTTGCCACCGTGGCCATCGGCGCCTACGGGGTCCGGTTCTCCCGCACCACTTCCGACTTCCTCGTCGCCTCGCGCAGCGTCGGACCCCAGTGGAATGCCGCCGCGATCTCCGGCGAATACCTCTCGGCGGCCTCGTTTCTCGGGGTGGCCGGGCTGATCGCCAAGTACGGTGCCGACGCGCTGTGGTATCCAGTCGGCTTCACCGCGGGCTATCTCGGACTGCTGCTGTTCGTAGCTGCGCCCCTGCGCCGCTCCGGTGCCTACACCGTGCCCGACTTCGCCGAGTTCCGCCTCGGCTCGGCCCGCCTGCGCAAGGTCGCGATGCTCGTGGTCGTCGTCATCTGTGTGTTCTATCTGGTACCCCAGTACCAGGGTGCCGGCCTGGCGTTGAAAACCCTTCTCGGCGTACCGGTCTGGCTGGGCCCGCTGGTGGTCGGGGGGATCGTCATCACCAACGTCGTCGCGGGCGGCATGCGCTCGATCACCTTCGTGCAGGCCTTCCAATACTGGCTCAAGCTCACCGCCGTCGCGATCCCGGCGCTGGCCCTGCTCGGGCTGTTCCTGACCGACCGGGGCGAGCTCGGCGGGCCGCTGCCACCCAGCGTCGACCAGCCCACCACCGTGGCGATCGAGACCGACGTCGTCGTGCAGGTGGACCGGCCCACAGGCATCCTGGTGACCGGCACGCTCGACGGGCAACCCGTTGCCGCACAGCCGATACCGTCGGCCGGGGTGCACACGCTGGGCGCGGGCTCCGAGTTGTCCCTGGAAGCGGGCGCCGCCACGCCGGTGGTGGCCGGCGCACCCAGCGAGGGTGCAGACTGGATCGCCTCCGGCGGTGGCCTGGGCGGCGGTCATCCGATGTACCAGGTCTTGTCGATCATCGTCGCGACGTTCCTGGGCACCATCGGCCTGCCGCATGTCCTGGTGCGGTTCTATACCAATCCCGACGGTCGCGCGGCCCGCCGCACCGCGCTTGCGGTCATCGCGCTGCTGTCGCTGTTCTATCTGTTTCCGACGCTGCTCGGGGTGTTCTCGAGGCTTTACGTGCCGCGGCTGTTGATCACGGGCAACTCCGATGCCGCGGTGCTGCTGGCTCCCGGGGCGGCGATCGGTGGCGTTGCCGGGCAGTTGCTCGGCGCGCTGGTGGCCGCAGGCGCGATCGCGGCGTTCCTTGCCACGTCGTCGGGGTTGCTGGTCAGCATCGCCGGTGCCTTGTCGACGGACGTGCTGCGCGGCCGGGTGCGCGACTTCCGTATCGCCGCACTCGTCGGCGGGTTGATCCCGATTCCGCTGTCGCTGGCGACGTCCGGCGGCCTGGAGTTGTCGCGCAGCGTCGGACTGGCGTTCGCCGTCGCCGCCTCCACGTTGTGCCCGCTGCTGGTGCTGGGCATCTGGTGGCGCGGTCTGACGGCTGTCGGCGCGGGTTGTGGTCTTGTGGTGGGCGGAGTGCTCTCCGGCGGCGCGGTGACGCTGTTGGTGACGGGCGCCGTCGACGAGGCCGCGCTCGGCGGATGGCCCGCGGTGATCATCGGCTATCCCGCGGCGGTCAGCGTCCCGGTCGCGTTCGCGACGATGATTCTGGTCAGCAAGCTGACACACCGGTCCGCGGCCGGCGACATCGCGCAGATCTTCGCGCGTATGCATGTGCCGGAGCGGTTGGGCATGGGGGTCGAGCGCGTACCGCGCGAAGACCAGGCAGTGCGCTGAGCCCGCACCGCTTGTCGTCGGCGATCGACCGCTCACCGCACAGGCTTCGGGCTTCACCGTGTCGGCCGCGAAAGCACTGGGTATGTGACCCACATCTCATCTAACTTCGCAGACGAGACGATTCACATCCGACGTTCCAGGAGCACGCGATGGCCCAGACGGACCTGCCGCATCGAGAGATCAGCGGCGACGAATACGTGGCCATGCTGGCCACCCCTGAATTCCAGGAGCTACGAAGCAAATTGCGCCGCTTCGTGTTCCCGATGAGTGCGGCGTTTCTCATCTGGTACGCCACTTATGTGCTGCTCGGCGCCTTTGCCACCGACTTCATGGCGATCCGGGTGTGGGGCAACATCAACGTCGGTCTGCTGATCGGCCTGGGTCAGTTCGTCACCACGTTCCTGATCACCGCGCTGTATGTCCGGTTCGCCAACAAGGAGATCGACCCGCGCGCCGAGGCCATCCGTGCCGAGCTCGAGGGCGACGAAGTCGGGGGCAAGGCATGACCATCCTCGCCGCCGAGGCCGTCGGCAATCCCACGGCCAACATCGCGATCTTCGCCGTCTTCGTGCTGGTGACGCTCTACGTCGTCATCAAAGCGAGCAAGAAGAACGCAACCGCCACCGAATTCTTTACCGCGGGGCGGGCATTCACCGGACCGCAGAACGGCATCGCGATATCCGGTGACTACCTCTCGGCCGCCAGCTTCCTGGGCATCGCGGGAGCCGTGGCCGTCTACGGATACGACGGCTTCCTGTACTCCATCGGGTTCCTGGTGGCATGGCTGGTCGCGCTGCTGCTGGTGGCCGAACTGCTGCGCAACACCGGCAAATTCACCATGGCCGACGTGCTCAGCTTCCGGCTCAAGCAGCGACCGGTCCGGTTGGCCGCGGCCACCAACACCCTCGCGGTGTCGCTGTTCTATCTGCTGGCCCAGATGGCCGGCGCCGGCGTGCTGGTGGCGCTGCTGCTGAACATCGAGAGTGGCCTCGGGCAGTCCATCGTCATCGCCGTGGTGGGCGTGCTGATGATCGTCTACGTGCTGATCGGTGGCATGAAGGGCACCACATGGGTGCAGATCATCAAGGCGGTGCTGCTCATCGGCGGCGCCGCGATCATGACCGTGCTGGTCCTGTTCAAGTTCAACTTCAACTTCTCCGAGATGCTCGGCGCCGCACAGTCGATGGTCAGCGACAGCAGCGACCCCAAGGTCGCCGCCCGCGACGTGCTCGCCCCGGGCGCACAGTACGGCGTCTCGCTGACCACCCAGCTGAACTTCATCTCGCTGGCGCTGGCGCTGGTGCTGGGCACCGCGGGCCTGCCGCACGTGCTGATGCGGTTCTACACCGTGCCGACCGCCAAGGAGGCGCGCCGCTCGGTGGTGTGGGCGATCGTGCTGATCGGCGCCTTCTACCTGTTCACCCTGGTGCTCGGCTACGGAGCGGCGGCGCTGGTCGGGCCCGACCGCATCCTCGGCGCGCCAGGCGGAGTGAACTCCGCGGCGCCGTTGCTGGCGTTCGAACTCGGCGGGGTGATATTGCTCGGTGTCATCTCGGCGGTGGCGTTCGCGACGATCCTCGCGGTGGTTGCCGGACTGACGATCACCGCGTCGGCGTCGTTCGCCCACGACATCTATGCCACGGTGACCAAGCGGCACACCGTCACCGAGGACGAGCAGGTCAAGGTCTCGCGCATCACCGCAGTGGTGTTGGGAACAATGGCCATCGGGTTGGGCATCCTGGCCCGCGAGCAGAACGTGGCCTTCCTGGTGGCGCTGGCGTTCGCGGTGGCGGCCTCGGCCAACCTGCCGACCATCCTGTACTCGCTGTACTGGCGCCGGTTCAACACCCGCGGCGCGCTGTGGAGCATGTACGGCGGCCTGATCTCGACGATCGTGCTGATCGTCTTCTCCCCCGCGGTGTCGGGCACGCCGACCGCGATGATCAAGAACGCCGACTTCTCCTGGTTCCCGCTGGCCAATCCCGGCATCATCTCGATCCCGCTGGCCTTCCTGTTGGGCATCATCGGCACGCTGACCTCGCCGGGTGATCGCGGCGAAGTCCCGCGCAACGCCGAGATGGAGGTGCGCTCGCTCACCGGCGTCGGTGCCGAGAAAGCGATCGGCCACTAGAAGGTCGGGGGATCTGGGGGATTAGCGGACCCGCCGAGGTGGTTATCAACAAGCGTGCTTGATGTCCCCTCGGCGGGTTCGCGCGTGACCGCCCGACTCGCGTTCCCACTGCTCGCTTACGCCTTCGCGGCCATCATGCTCGGCACCACGATGCCGACGCCGATGTATGCGATCTATGGCGAGCAGATGAACTTCTCGGTGCTGACGACCACCGTCATCTATGCGGCCTACGCCGGCGGTGTGCTGGTAGCGCTGTTGGCGTTCGGCAGGTGGTCGGACGCGATCGGCAGGCGCCCGTTGCTGCTGGGCGGCGTGGTGGCCGCGCTGGTCAGTGCCGGCGTGTTCCTTGCGGCCGACTCGGTGCCACTGCTGCTCGTCGCACGCGTGCTCAGCGGGTTGTCGGCGGGTGTGTTCACCGGGACGGCCACCGCCGCGGTGATCGAGTCCGCGCCGGAGCACTGGCGCGGACGCGCGGCCGCGGTGGCGACGGTCGCCAACATCGGTGGCCTGGGCGCCGGTCCGGTGCTGGCGGGCATCCTGGTGCAGTACGCACCGCATCCGCTGCACCTGAGCTTCATCGTGCACATCGCGCTGGCGGCATTCGCCGGGGCGGCGGTGCTGCTGGTGCCCGAGACCTCGCCGCGGGCCGGCCGGATCAGCGTGCAGCGGCTGTCGGTGCCCGCACAGGTGCGCTCGGTGTTCGTCGTGGCCAGCCTCGCCGGGTTCGCCGGCTTCGCGGTGACGGGACTGTTCGCGGCGGTCGCACCCTCGTTCGTGGTCGACGTGGTGGGCATCGACAACCAGGCCCTCGCAGGGGCGATCGCGGGTTCGATCTTCCTCGCATCGGCCGTCACACAGGTCGCCGCCAACCGGATGGCGGCACAGAATGCCGTCGCGATCGGGTGCGCGATCCTGGTGGTCGGCATGGTGATTCTCGCTGCGGCGCTGCAACTCTCGTCGCTCGCGGGGCTCATCGCCGCCGCCGTGGTGGCCGGCGTCGGCCAGGGCTTGACCTTCAGTCGCGGGCTGGCCGCGGTCTCCGAGCGCACCCCCGCCGACCGTCGTGCCGAGGTGAACTCGACCTACTTCGTCATCGTCTATGTGGCGATCTCGCTACCCGTGATCGGCGAGGGCCTTGCTGCCGAACACTGGGGATTGCGCACGGCCGGCGTCACTTTCGCGGTGGCCGTCGCCGTGCTGGCGGCCGGTTGCCTGGTGGCGATCCTGGCGCGCGCGAAGCGGGCCGCGCCCGCCGGTTAGCCGCTCTTGCGGCGGAACTCGCGACGGTGCTCGACCGGGCCGTGCGCCTTCGGTTGCTTGGCGCCGCCGTCCTTGTGCCCCGACCCGCCGGCCGACTTGGCGTTCTTGCGCGCCAGCGCTTCGGCGAATCTGCGCTTGGTGTCGTCCTCCGGTGCATCTGCCATGCCCGGCAGCCTAGCGCCTGCGTTACAACCGTCGCCTGCTTTACCGCTTGCCGGGCGGCATTCCGTAGACGTGAGAGATCGGCAGCGTCATCACCACGCGCCGGTCGTCGACCATCGACCGCCGGTAGTCGTCCCAGTCCGGATGTTCGCCGGCGATGTTGCGATACAAGGCGATCAGGGCCTCGACGGTGTCGTCGTCAGCGGAGGCGGCCGGCGGGGTGAGCAACGCGTCGCCTTCGGCCACCGCGTAGGACCAGCCGTCGTCCGAGCTGACGTGAATGGATGCGCGGGGATCGCGGCGCAGATTGCGGGTTTTGGCCCGCGGCTCGGTGATCGACACCTGAATCGCCAGCGCGCGCGGATCGAAGTGGTATGAGACGTTCGACAACTGCGGCCGTCCGTCGCGCTTGATGGTCGCCAGCACCCCCAGCGAGTTACCGCCGATCAGTGCCAGCAGCTTGTCGTCGAACACCTGACGTCCCATACCGCGAGCCTACGTCTCTACCATCGAGATGTGACCGGTCCTGCTCTCCGAATCGACGGCAATGTGCTCGACGGCGTCTCGGCCACGACGCTGTGGACGCTGCACAACCGGGCCGGTGAGGCCAAGCGATCAGACGGGGTGATCCGCGACCCGTGGGCCGTCACGCTGTTCGACGCGATCGACTACGACTACCGCAGGTTCGGCAGGCCCAATCAGTCGCACGGTCTGCGCGCGGTGGCATTCGACAACGCAGGCAGCCGGTACCTGTCCGCCCACCCGAAGGCGTCGGTGGTGGCGTTGGCCGAGGGCCTGCAGACGAGTTTCTGGCGACTGCAACGGCGCGGCATCGGCAGCGAAGTCACCTGGTATTCCGTCGATCTCCCGCCGGTGATGGCGCTGCGCGACGCGCTGTTGCCGCACGACGACCGCATCGTCGCGCTGGCGCAGTCCGCCTTGGACCGCAGCTGGATGGATCGCGTCGACGCGTCGGAGGGCGTGTTCATCACCGCCGAGGGCCTGTTGATGTACCTCGATCCCGACGAGGCGCTGAGCCTGATCGCCGACTGCGCGAAGCGGTTTCCCGGCGGCCAGATGATGTTCGACAACATCCCGCAGTGGCTCAGCAGACGCACAGTCCAGGGCAAGCTCAAGCTCTCCGACCGCTACGTCGCTCCCCCGATGCCGTTCTCGCTCAGCGCGGACGAGGCCGTGGCGTTGGCGGGCCGGATTCCCGGCGTGCGGGCCGCCCATGATGTGCCGTATCCGTCCGGTCGGGGGCCGTTCAACCTGCTGTTCTGGCCGCCGCTGGACCGGTTGGCGGTCCACCGCCGCGGCCGGCCCAGCATGACGCTGCTGGAGTTCGGCCGATGACGCGTTACGCCGTGTTCCTCCGGGGCGTCAACGTCGGCGGGGTCAACCTCAAGATGGCCGATGTCGCCCACGCCCTGGAGAACGCCGGATTCACCGCCGTGCGAACGGTTCTCGCCAGCGGCAACGTCCTGTTGGAGAGCCGCGACGACGTCGACGTGGTGCGCACCACCGCCGAGACGGCGCTGCGCGATGCGTTCGGATACGAGGCATGGGTGCTGGCGTACCCGGTCGACACGGTGGCGGCCATCTCGGCGGCCTTCCCGTTCGAGCGCGAGGTCGACGGGCACCACTCCTACGTCACCTTCGTGGCCGACGAGGCGGTCCTCGACGAACTCGCCGACCTCGCCGCCCGGGCCCAACCCCACGAGAAGATCGCCCGCGGCGAGGGGGTCGTCTACTGGCAGGTGCCCAGGTCCGCCACGCTGGACTCCACCATCGGCAAGACCATGGGCAAGAAGCGCTACAAGTCGTCTACCACCACCCGAAACCTGCGCACGCTCGACAAAGTGCTGCGCTAGGTAGATTCGGTGACGTGAGTTCCACACCGAGCACCCCGAAGGCTCGCTTGCCGAAGGTCGACGGCACCGTGCTGACCGGCGTCTCCGAGACCGCGTTGATGACCCTGCAGGTACGGGCCAACGAGGCCCGTCGGCCGGACGCCATCATCGACGATCCGATGGCGGTCCAACTGGCCGACTCCATCGAGTTCGACTACGCCAAGTTCGGCTTCACCCGCCGCCAGGACATGGCGGTGCGTGCGCTGGCCTTCGACCGCGAAGCCCGCCGCTATCTCGGTGATCACCCGGAAGCCACCGTCGTCGCACTGGCCGAGGGCCTGCAGACCAGCTTCCACCGGCTCGACGACTCCACCGTGGGCCATCAGTTCCGTTGGCTGACGGTGGATCTGCCGCCGATGGTCGAGCTGCGCCGCAAGCTGCTGCCCGCATCCGAGCGGGTGACACTGTTGGCCCAGTCGGCGCTGGACTTCACCTGGATGGACCGCGTCGACACCGAACACGGTGTGTTCATCACCGCCGAGGGGCTGCTGATGTACCTGCCACCGGCCGACGCGCTGGGACTGATCGCGCAATGCGCCAAGCGCTTCCCCGGCGGCCGGATGATGTTCGACCTGCCGCCCGCGTGGTTCGCCAAGGGCATCACCCGCGGTCTGTTGCGGCCGTCGTTGGGCTACCGGGTGCCGCCCATGCCGTTCAGCATGACGCCCTCGCAGCTGGCCCACCTGCGCAACGACGTGCCGGGTGTCCGCGCCGTGCACGACATCCCCTTGCCGCCCGGGCGCGGCCGGGTGTTCAACGCGGTGATGTGGGCGGTGCAGCGCCTGCCCGTCTTCGACCCCGTGCGCCCGGTGCTGACGATGCTCGAATTCGGCTGACCAGGTCAGCCGAACGCCGTATCGATGTAGCGCAGGGCCTCGGTCTTGCCGACGCCCAGCGCCTTGGCCGCCGAGACGAAGTTGTGCGCGGCCGAGGCCATCGCGGCGTCGGCGGGGTCGGCGCGGGCTACGAACGTGCCGAAGCGGCCCCGCGTCTCGAGGATGCCCGCCGCCTCCAGTTCACGGTAGGCACGTGCGACGGTGTTCACCGCCAGCCCGAGCCGCCCGGCCAGTTCCCGCACCGTCGGCAGCCGAGTGCCCGGCGGCAGCCTGCCGTCCCGCACACCGTCGATGATCTGGGTCCTGAGCTGGTCGAACAGGGCTCCCGGGGCACGCTGATCGATGCGCACCCAGTCCCCCAGATCGGCCACGTGCCCAGTATCGCCCACAGCCGCTAGTTTGGTCATGTGCAGGTGACAGTCCTCAGCGGTGCAGGGATCTCGGCCGAGAGCGGGGTGCCCACGTTCAGGGACGCCGAGACCGGGCTGTGGGCGAAGGTCGATCCCTACGAGATCTCCAGTTCGCAGGGTTGGCGGGCAAACCCGGACAAGGTGTGGGCCTGGTATCTGTGGCGCCACTACATGATGGGTTCGGTGCAGCCGAACAACGGTCACCTGGCCGTTGCGGCGTGGCAGGACTACGCCGAGGTCCACGTCGTCACCCAGAACGTGGACAACCTCCATGAACGCGCGGGCAGCCGCAACGTCTACCACTTGCACGGTAGCCTGTTCGAATTCCGTTGCGATCACTGCCAGTCCGTGTACACCGGGGAGTTGCCGGCGATGCCGGAGCCGGTCGAAACGGTCGACCCGCCGCGCTGCGGGTGCGGCGGCATGATCCGTCCGGACGTCGTGTGGTTCGGCGAAGCGTTGCCCGAGGACGCATGGCAGCGCTCGGTGGAGGCGGTCACCACGGCCGACGTCGTGATCGTCGTCGGCACCTCGTCGATCGTCTACCCCGCGGCCGGGCTGCCCGAGTTGGCGCTGGCCGCCGGCACCGTCGTCATCGAGGTCAACCCCGAGCCCACACCGCTCTCGGAGGCCGCCACGGTGTCGCTGCGCGAGACGGCCGCCGGAGCGCTGCCGAACCTGCTGCAGCGCCTCCCCACCCTGCTCGACTAGCGCCGCTCGGCGCGGCCGATCGCGAACTCGGCCACCGGCATCGGCACCCACGACGGCATGGCCCACTCACGACGGGCGCCTGCCACCCGGAACCCGGCGCCGACGATCGCCTCCTCGGTGTGGCGGTGCGTGTGGCAGTTGCCGAGCAGGCGCGGCCACACCGTCGCGTCGGCGAATTTCTGCATCCGCGCCCGCGCCGCCCCACTGCTCGCGACATGCTCGAGGTAACGCAGTTCGCCACCGGGCCGCAGCATCGAATGCAGTTGGCGCAGAACAGCGTCGGGGTGTTCGACTGAGCACAGCACCAGCGAGCAGACCACCGCGTCGAACGGTTCGCCTGCGACGAACCGCTCCACCGGGTCGGTGCTCACGGTGACGGGGACCCGCGCGGACGCCGCCGCCTGCTCGGCGCGCTCGGCGAGTCGTCGCTCGGGTTCGACGGCGACCACCTCGGTCACCGTGTCCGGATAGAACTCGAAGTTGGTTCCGGTTCCTGCCCCGACTTCGAGCACCCGCCCGGTGAGACCTGCCAGGTTCTCGCGCCGCAGCCGTTTCAATGCCTCCGGTTCGTGGCCGGAAATCACCGTCCAGAGCCGGGCGAACAATGGGTTATCGATCTCGTTGCTCATCGAGCAGTCCCTTCAGTTTGACGACGGCATCCCGCGGGGCGGCGGAACCGATCGCGCCCGACATGATCTGCCCGGTCACCACGGACCGCAGCATCCGGTCCGCGAACTCCTCGACGTCTCCCCAGGGTAGATACGGCCGCGAGATCATCATCGCGGCCACCCCGTGCGCCACGGTCCACAATCCCAGCGCCGTCGCGGTCGAGTCACCGGGCGGAAAGGTCCCCTCGGCCATCAACTGCTCGACCGAATTGCGCAGATGCACGAACGCTGAATTGTTGAGCATCAAATCGACATCGCTACCAGGCCTGCCCTCCCCCATGGTCGCGATGCGGTACAGCTCAGGCGTTTTCAATGCGAATTGGATGTAGGCCAGGCCTTGGGCACGCAGCACCTCGATCGCCGACCCGGCGCCGGCCGAGACCGCCTGCATCTCCTCGTCGAGCTTTTCGAAATATCGGGCGCACACCGCGTCGAGCAACGCGTCCTTGTCGGCGAAATGCAGGTAGATCGACGGCGGAGTCACCCCGACCTGCTGTGCAACCGACCGGATCGACACCTCTTTGGCGTGCCCCGTGCTCAGCAGTTGGTCCGTCGTAGCATCGAGGATCTCCTCGCGCAGTTGCTCACCCGATCCACGTGGTGCGCGACGTCTCTTCACCGGTTCTGCGGTCATGTCGGCGGCGCATCCGCAACCGATGCCGCGGCAGGTTCCCGTTTCTCGAACGCGGGTTCGACGTCGTCGGCGGATTCGCTGATCCCGATCCGCTCGTGCAACCTCGCCAGCGGTCCCGGCGCCCACCAGTTCCACCGCCCGAGCAGGTGCATGAACGCCGGCACCAGCGCCATGCGCACCAGCGTGGCGTCGACCAGGATCGCGAGAGTGAGCCCCACCCCGAACATCCGCATGAAGGAGACCTGCGCGGCGATCAGCGCCGCGAAGGAGATCGACATCACCAGGGCCGCCGCGGTGATGACTCGGCCGGTCTTGGCGAGACCGAGGGCCACGCTCTCGTCATTGTCTGCCCGCGTCTTGCCGGACCTCAGCCAGAACTCGCGGATGCGCGAGAGCAGGAACACCTCGTAGTCCATCGACAGCCCGAACGCGATGCAGAACAACAACACCGGCATGTTCGCCACCAGCGTCCCCGTCGGGGTGGTGCCGAACGCACCCAGGTGCCCGTCCTGGAAGATCCACACCAGCGCGCCGAAGGCCGCCGTCAGCGACAGGATGTTGAGCAGCACCGCTTTCAGGGGCAGCACCACGCTGCCGGTCAACAGGAAGAGCAGCACGAACGTGATGGCCGCGATCACCCCCAGCACGATCGGCAGTCGCGACGTGATCGCCGATGAGCTGTCCCGGTTGATCTGGGCGACGCCGGTGAGTTGCACGGGTGCCTCGGCGGGTCGGGGCACCGCACGCAGCGCGTCGAGCTGTGCCTCGGAGGCGTCGCTGAACAACGGGGCGGCGCTGGCCACCGTCAGAAACGCACTGCCGTCGTCGAATCCGGTAGCAGCCGAGGGCGGTCCGGCAGGCCTGCCGTCGACGAACGTGCCGCCGGGTGCCGACACCGAGGACACGTCGGCGACGGTGGACAGGTCGGCGGCATATCGGCTGAGTTCGGCGGGCGTGACACCGGCGGTGTCGGGCAGCACGACGGTGACGTTGGCGGCGGAGTCGACGGCGAAGTTCGTCCGCAACTCGTCGCCCACCTGACGCGCCGAGGCCGACTCCGGTAGCACCCGGTCGTCCGGGAAGCCCCACTTGGCGCCGAGGAACGGCGCACCGAGCACCAGCAGCAGCACCACGATCGCCAGGCCGATCGGGATCGACCGACGCGACACGTATTTCGTCGACCGGTACCAGAATGTCTGCTCGACGGGCTTGCGCACCGGATCGGGCCGGCGCAGGATCCGGCGGGCGAGCCGCCGCACGTCGAGGGCATCCATCCGGTCGCCGAGCAGCACGATCGCGGCGGGCGCCACCACAATGGCCGCGATGGCCGCGAACGTCACCACCGCGACCCCTGCATAGGCGAAGGACTGCAGGAAGTACATCGGGAACAGCGCCATCGCCACCATCGACAGCGCGACCGTCAGCGCCGAGAACAACACGGTCCGGCCGGCGGTCGCCATCGTGCGCACCAGCGCCCTTTCGCGGTCCACGCCGTCGGCGAGTTCGTCACGGTAGCGGCTGATGATCAGCAGCGTGTAATCGATCGCCAGCGCCAGGCCCAGGGCGACCGACAGGTTGAGCGCGAAGATCGACACCTCGGTGAAGAACGTGATCGTGCGCAGCACCGCCATCGAGCCGAGGATCGCGAAGGTGCCGACCGCCAGCGGCAGCGCGGCGGCCAGCAACCCACCGAACACCCACACCAGCACCACGAAGACCAGCGGAATGGCGATGGCCTCCATCCTCAACAGGTCCTTCTCGCTCTGCCCATTGATCTGCACGTAGGTCATCGCCTCGCCACCCGCGCGCACGGTGACGCCGTCGCGGTCGTACACCAGCCGCTCGGTCAGGTCCTTGGTGTGCTTCTGCGCTCCGCTCTCGCCGCCGGTGATGCCGGCGACGATCAGACCGGTCTTGCCGTCCTCGCTGATCAGGGCGGGCGCCGCAGTCGCCGGTGCGGTCCATGCCGAGGTGACCTCGGCGACGGAGGGCTCTCGCCGCAACTGGGTGGCGATGTCGGTACCGACCGCCCGCGCCGCGGCACTCTGCGCACCGTCCTCGGAGTGGACGGTGATCAGCAGTTCCATGTCGCCCTGGCCGAACTTGTCCACCAGCAGCTGATTGGCCTGTGCGGACTCCGACGTCGGATCCTGGAAGCCGCCCGCAGACAGGTGCTTGGCGACGGGGATGCCGAACACTGCGCACGCCACCATCACCAGCAACGCGACGGCGAGGATGCGGCGGGGCGCCGTAAGAGCGAGGTGGGCGATTCGTTGTAGCACGTCGCGTCCTTCCGCCGACACGATCCAGTATCGCCGATAAGTTATCATCGGTAACTTACAGCCGTCAACGCTTCCCTCAGGACTACGGCGCGGTGCCCGGTTTCGTTCACTGTTATTGCATCGATGACTTCGTCGTCGTCTGGTAGTCGTATCTGACATGACGACGATCGACGTGACCGCACCCGAGAGCACCCGCACCACCGCAGACATCGGTCTGCTCATCCTGCGCATCGGCGTGGGCGCGGCAATGCTGCAGGCCGGCCTGATGAAGGCCTTCGACTTCACCACCACCGCCGGCTTCATGGAGCAGGGCGGCTGGCGGCTGCCCAAGCTCGCGGCGTTCATGGTGACGGCCGCCGAGACGCTGGGTGGCATCGGCCTGCTGCTCGGCGTCTTGACGCCGCTGGCGGCGTGCGCGGTGATCGCGGCGATGATCGACGCGTGGGCGGTCAATGTCTCGGCCGCGGCGTTCTGGTCCGACCCGTTCAACGCACCGTTCCTGATCGGGATCGGAGCCACCGCGCTCCTGTTCGCCGGCGCGGGCAGCTACTCGGTCGACGCGCGCGTTCTGGGCCGGACCGCCTGGCAGACCCGTTTCCTCGTCGGCCTGCTGATCGTGGCCGTCGCGGCGGCGATCCTGACGTGGGTCGCGCTCAACGGCACCAACCCGGTCCACCTCATCGCGCCGGCCGGCTGAGCCGGGCGGCTCAGGCGGCTTTGGACCGCTCGACCAGCATGGCCACCGCTTCGGGATCGCCGACCTGAAGCACCAGCCGCGCGTACCGCTCTTCGACGAGTTCGATCACGACGACCCGCGCCGGATCCCGTACGTCCCAGAACACCCGTTCGCCGTCGCGGTAATACGTTCCGGCGGTGATGACGCGCGGAAGGTGCGTACCGGGGGCTCGAATACCCTTGTGCTCCTTGGCTATTCCAGAATCCGCGGTGGCGCCGCGGACATGGTCGAGCGGTATCCGCAGCCGGCTCTTGAGCGCCCACAGCTTGTTGAGTCCGGTGATGCGGACGACCAACCGATCACCTTCGACCGTGACTTCGGCCACCTCATCCTCCTTCGTTCCAGCGCGTCGTCGCTGCTTGTTGTGACCAGGTGGACACCAGTCCGGCGCAGTCGCCACCCGAGCGAACCCGAATGCGCAGCCCGAGCAGGGTGGCCGTCGCGAGCGGACCGTCGCCCATCGGCGCGGTGATGGCATCGAGTTCGGCCAGCGCCGCCGAGACCTCGGCGGCCACCTCCTCGTCCTGCGCCGCCTGCTCCGCCGCCGCCATCAGTAGCAGATCCAGCCCACCGATATCAGTCGACAGCGCGGCGTCACCGGCCGCCGCGACGGGGTCGGCGGCGGCGGCGATCGCCGCCAGGCACCCTGAGCGGATCGTCCGCAATGCGGCCAGGTACAGCCCGCGTTTGCTTCCGAAAGTGCGATAGAGGCTGTTGCGATGCACTCCCAGGTCCCGCACGAGGTCGTCCACCGAGACCCCACTGAAGCCTCGGCGGGCGAACAGCCGTGCAGCCGCATTGATCACCGCCGGCTCGTCGAAACCCCGGGGCCTTCCCATGCGTCCCAAAATACGCAAATAGGAACGAACGGTCAAGAACAAGCATTCCCAATAGCTACTCGCCGGTTCTACTCGGGAGTAAGAATTGCCACCAATTTCCGAACCCCGACTCACGGAATCCTTAAAGGCGGTGGTTACTTTTCAGTACATGTGGATCGACGACACCAGTGCCGATGTCATCAAGGTTGACTTCGACGCGCTTTACCACGGCGATGTCCTGGTAGAGGGCGACACCTCGGAGCAGCTCGACGACGACCACACGCTGCCCACGGCGGTGTGACCGAACGCGCGCCCAGGGGCCGCGCGTTCGACCGAGAGGTTTGCCCGACAACGGGCACCCGTTGATGCTCCGCTGGCCTGAAGTCCCCTACGCCACGTTCTCTTCCTGGTCGGCGACCACCATGTCGCCGAGCCGCCCGGTGATGATCTCCTCGGCTTCCTCGACGATTCGCGCCACCAACTCGCCACAGGTCGGGATGTCGTTGATCAGGCCCATCGCGGTCCCGACACTCCAGATGCCCGCGTCGAGATCACCGACCTCGTAGACCTTCACGCCGCGCTTACCGGCCACCAGGTCCTTGACGTCCTCGAATTGACCGCCACGGTTCAGGATTTCCACCACCTCCCGCGAGACAGCGTTGCTCGCCACCCGGGCGGTGTTGCGCAGCGGACGGAAGATCAGTTCGGTGTCGAGTTCGCTGCCCGCCACGATCGCTTCCTTGACGTTCTGGTGGATGGCCGATTCCACGGTGCACATGAAGCGGCTGCCCATGTTTATGCCGTCGGCGCCCAGCGCCAGCGCCGCCACCAGTCCGCGCGCGTCGGCGAACCCTCCGGAGGCGATCATCGGGATGTCGATCTTGGCCGACGCCGCCGGGATCAGCACCAGACCGGGGATGTCGTCCTCCCCTGGGTGTCCCGCGCACTCGAACCCGTCGATGCTGATGCCGTCGACACCGAGGCTCTGCGCCTTGACCGCGTGGCGCACCGAGGTGCACTTGTGCAGCACCTTGATGCCGTTGTCGTGGAACATCGGCAGGTGCGGCGCCGGGTTCGAGCCCGCGGTCTCCACGATCTTGACCCCGGAGTCGACGATCACCTGGCGGTACTCGTCATAGGGCGGCGGGTTGATGGTCGGCAGGATCGTCAGGTTGACGCCGAAGGGCCTGTCCGTGAGCTCGCGGCACTTGGCTATCTCCCTGGCCAGGTCGGCAGGCGTCGGCTGGGTGAGTGCGGTGATGAAGCCGAGCGCGCCCGCGTTGGCGACCGCCGCGACGAGTTCCGCGCGACCCACCCACTGCATACCGCCCTGCACGACGGGGTGCTCGACCCCGAACGTCTCGGTGAACTTCGTGGTGATCGTCATGGCGCTTACCTCCGCCCTCTTCTCTTCGCGCAAGCGCTCATCGGGGCCCTCTTCTCTTCGCGCAAGCGCTCATCGGGGCCCTCTTCTCTTCGCGCAAGCGCTCATCGGGGCGCCATCCGGATCGCGCCGTCCAAGCGGATGACCTCACCGTTGAGCATCGGGTTCTCCACGATGTGCACGGCCAGCGCGCCGTATTCGTCGGGATCGCCGAGTCGCGCCGGGTGCGGCACCTGCTTGCCCAGCGAAGCCTGCGCCTCCTCGGGCAGCGACCCTAGCAGCGGCGTCTTGAACAGACCGGGCGCGATGGTCACCACGCGGATGAACTCGCGGCTCAGGTCGCGCGCGATCGGCAGCGTCATGCCGACCACGCCGCCCTTGGACGCCGAGTACGCGGCCTGACCGATCTGACCCTCGAACGCCGCCACCGAGGCGGTGTTGACGATGACGCCGCGCTCGCCGGCGAGGGGCTCTTGCCGCGCGATCCGCTCCGCCGACAGCCGCAGCACGTTGAAGGTGCCGACCAGGTTGACCTCGATGACCTTGCGGAATCCGTCGAGGGGGAACGGCCCGTCCTTCGAGAGCGTCTTGATTGCGTTGCCGATGCCCGCGCAGTTGACGTTGATGCGCAACGGGCCCATCTTCTCGGCCGCGTCCAGCGCGGCGCTCACCGCATCGGGATCGGTCACGTTGGCCTCGACGAACTGGGCGCGCTCGCCGAGTTCTTTGACGGCGTCTTCCCCCTTGAGGTCGATGACGACGACGGATGCGCCCCTGTCGAGCAGTCGCTTGGTGGTCGCCAGGCCCAGGCCCGACGCGCCCCCGGTGACGACGGCTACGGCGTCTTTGATCTCCACTTTGCAGGTGTTCCTTTCTCTAGGACCAGTCTCGTAGGACGGCTTCGGTGTCGGCGCCGGCTTGACCGGGCGGTGTCGGCTGTGGCGGCTCGCTTCGCGAGAACCGCGGCGCCGGCATCGGCTGCAGGTAGTCCCCGTCAGTCGATTCATCGCGGTAGAAGGTGTCGCGCTCGGTGATGTGAGGTTCGGTCTGCACCTCACCGAAGCTCAGCACCGGCGTCACGCAGGCGTCGCTGGTCTCGAACACCTTGGCCCAGTGGTCGCGGTCCTTGGACGCGATCACCTCGGCCAGCCGGGCCCGCAGTTGGGGCCAGCGGCTCATGTCGTTCTGGTCGGGCAGGTCCTCACCCTCGAGGCCCAGCCCCTTGAGGAACTCGGCGTAGAACTGCGGTTCGATGCAACCCACTGCGATGTGGCGGCCGTCGGAGCACGTGTAGGTGTCGTAATACGGCGCACCACCGTCGAGGATGTTGACGCCGCGCTCGTCGGACCACATCCCGTCCTGCCGGAAGCCCCAGATCATCTGGGCCAGCACGCTGGACCCGTCGACCATCGCGGCGTCGACGACCTGACCCTTGCCCGAACTGTGGCGCTCCCACAGCGCCGAGAGGATGCCGACGAGCAGGAACATCGACCCGCCGCCGAAGTCGCCGGTGAGGTTCAGCGGCGGCACCGGCCGTTCCCCTGCCCGCCCGATCGAATGCAGAACGCCGTTGAGCGAGATGTAGTTGATGTCGTGGCCTGCCTGCAGGCGTCTTGGGCCGGTCTGGCCCCAACCGGTCATACGGCCGTAGATGAGGCGGTCGTTGACCTTGGCGCAGTCCTCCGGACCGAGGCCGAGACGCTCGGTCACCCCGGGCCGCAGGCCTTCGATCAACACGTCGGCCTTGGCGACCAGGCGCAGCACGAGCTCACGCCCCTCGTCGGATTTGAGGTCGGCCGTGACCGATCGGCGGTTGCGGAGCGTGGCCTCCCGCTTGCTGGTGGGGATGCCGCCCAGCTTGCCGGGGCGATCGACGCGAACGACGTCGGCCCCGAGGTCACCGAGGATCATCGCGGCGTGCGGGCCGGGCCCGATGCTGGCGAGTTCGATGACTCGCAGTCCGTGAAGTGGTCCCGCCATGGTCGTTCCGCCCTTCATCCGACTGTCGCTGTCGATCGCCGACATAGCTTACTTGTATAACCAGGTGGACTCGCTTTAGGGTGCGATCATGACTTCCCTTGACTCGGGTGCACCCGCCTACGCCGGCATCGACAGCCTGTCGGTCGACCTCGCCGACGCCGTGCTCTCGATCACGCTGAACCGGCCCGACAGCCTCAACTCGCTGTCGTACCCGATGCTCGTGACGCTTGCCGAGACGCTCACCCGGGCGGCCTCCGACCCACGGGTCAAGGTGGTGCGGTTGGGCGGTGCGGGCCGCGGCTTCTCCTCCGGCGCCGGCATCAGCGAGGAGGACCATGCCAACCCCGGTGCGAACGGCACACCGGCTGACGTGCTCGACGCCGCCAACCGCGCGGTGCGCGCGATCGTGAACCTGCCGCAGCCCGTGGTCGCCGTCGTGCACGGCCCCGCTGCGGGCGTGGGGGTGTCGCTGGCGTTGGCCTCCGACGTCGTACTGGCCTCGGACAAGGCGTTCTTCATGCTGGCGTTCACCAAGATCGGGTTGATGCCCGACGGCGGGGCCTCGGCGTTGATCGCCGCCGCGGTCGGCCGGATCCGTGCGACACGTATGGCGTTGCTCGCCGAGCGCATCCCGGCCGCCGAGGCCTACGACTGGGGCCTGGTGACGGCGGTGTATCCGGCCGACGAGTTCGACGCCGAGATCGACAAGGTGATCGACACGCTCAAGTCGGGGCCCGCCGTCGCCTTGCGCAAGACCAAGCACGCCATCAATGCCGCCACCCTCACCGAGTTCGAACCTGCGATCGGGCGCGAGACGCAGGGCCAGTTGGAACTGCTCGCCGCCGACGACTTCCGCGAGGGCGCCAAGGCCTTTCAGCAGCGGCGCCCCGCGAAATTCACCGACTGACGTTCTCTCCGCGCGAAAATCGGTGGACTCGCCGACCACCCGTCGGCGACCATCGTTGAGTGAGTACGCATTTCGATACCGAGCCGGCCCGCGAGGCCGGCGGCTGGCGCGTGCTCGCACCGTTTCGGATCCGTGCGTACCGCCTGCTGATCACGGCGGTCACGCTGTCGATCTTCGCCGACGGGATGTTCGCGGTGGTGCTGGCCCTGCAGGTCATCGAACTGAACAACGATCCGGTGTCGCTGTCGCTGGTCACCACCTGCTTCGGCGCAGGCCTGGTCGCGTTCGTGCTGGTCGGAGGAATCGCCGCCGACCGGATCGACCAACGCACGATCATCATCGCCGTCGAGACGGTCAACGTGCTCGCCGCTTCGGCGATCGCGGTTCTCGGACTGCTTGGCGCGCTGCAAATTTGGCATCTGGCCGTGGGGGCCGCGGCGCTCGGCGCCGCCGCGGCGTTCTTCTTTCCCGCCTACAGCGCTATCCTGCCGAGGGTCCTTCCCGCCGAACAACTGTTGGCCGCCAACGGCGTCGAGGGTGTCGTTCGGCCGGTGTTCCAGCGCGCGATCGGCCCGGCGGTGGCAGGCGTGCTCATCGGCGCGACGTTTCCCGCGCTCGGCGCGGTGACGGTGGCGGCGCTGTTCGCGGTCGGCCTCACGCTGCTTGTCGCGACGCGGTCGGCGAGAATCGCTGCGCCACAACCCGACCAGCAGCGCCCGAATGTGTTGCGGGACCTGCGCGAGGGGTTCGTCTTCGTGCTCGCCACGCCGTGGCTGCTGTGGACGTTGCTCTTCGCCAGCATGTTCGTGTTGGTGGTGCTCGGGCCGATCGAGGTGCTGCTGCCGTTCATTGCCGACGACCGCTTCGCCGAAGGCGCCCGGACGTACGGCTTCATCCTGGCGTTCTTCGGTGTGGGCAGCGCGCTCGGTGCGCTTGCGGTGTCATCGGTCCGGCTGCCGCGCCGCTATCTGACGGTCATGATGGCGATGTGGA
The DNA here is from genome assembly GCF_022317005.1 of Mycobacterium sp. IDR2000157661. Lineage (NCBI taxonomy): Bacteria > Bacillati > Actinomycetota > Actinomycetes > Mycobacteriales > Mycobacteriaceae > Mycobacterium > Mycobacterium sp. IDR2000157661. Next base: position 2,739,121 of record NZ_CP081006.1, on the reverse strand, counting down.
GCCTGGGCTCGATCCCACTGATCGTGTTCGGGTTCACCTCGTCGTTCACGTTGATGGCGGTGGCGACGCTCGTCATCGGGTTCACCGACGGTGCCGGCATGGTCATCTGGGGCACGCTGCTGCAGCGTCGGGTCCCAAGGGCGATGTTGGGCCGGGTGTCGAGCCTGGACTTCTTCGTGTCGCTGGCATTCATGCCGGTGTCGTTCGCGATCGTCGGCCCGTTGTCGAAAGTCGTTTCGATGCAGACGATTTTCCTCGTGGCCGGCATCGCTCCGGCCTTGCTGGCCGCGGTCGCGGTGTGGGCGGCCGGGATGCGTCGCGACGAACTCGCCCACCCCTTGAACTAGCCCGAGCGCTACACCCCGAAGAGCGGCGGCAACGCAAGCACCATCACCAGCCCCCAGAAGAAGTGGGTGAGCATCGGTGCGAGCACGCCGCCGGTCACCCGGCGCTCGAACGCGCAGATCGTGCCCAGGATGATCGCGGCGAAGCCCAGCATCGGGTTGCCCGTGGTGACAGCCGTCGCGATCACGTAGAAGACCGTCGAGATCAGTATCGGCCGCATCGTGCCCAGCGCGGTGTACAGGGCACCGCGGAAGAACATCTCCTCGGCGAGTCCGTTGATCACCGTGATGAACACGACCAACCCCAGGGGTCCGTAGTCGGCGTATTCGAGCACCCGGGTGATGTAGTCGCGCACCGGCGGTATCTCGCGGGCGATCAACCCGCCGACGATGAACACCGCGCCGAGCAGCAGGCCGACCACGGTGCCCGTGATGACCGGCCGCTGGTTGCGACCGCGGAACCGGATGCACCCGAGATGCAGTGGGCCCGAAGCGAACGCGCCGAGGGCCCACACCGCCGCCAGCGCCAGCGTCAGCCAGTAGAAGAGGTTGTTGCCCGGTTCCAGCGTCAGCGAATAGCCAAGCAGCGCAGCGCCGATGACCAGCACCACCGCGACGATGACGCGTCGGCGCCGGATGACGCTCGGCGCCTCGTGGTGGGGAACGGGACACGCGTTGACGATGTCCTTGGCTTCGGCCAGCCATCCCGGACGCGTCGCGGACCGCGTCATGCCGAGCTCACCCCGGGCACGAAGTGCATCAGCGTGTCCAACCCGGTGCGGACCGCACCGGCGACGGGTCCCGGCACCACACCGATGAGTCCGAGTGCGGGCCTGGCGATCGCCGGTGTGAAGGCGCCTGCCACCTGTTGGATGCGTTGGGTGTCACCGCCCGCCCACACCGGATCGGTGTCGGCGAGGTGGTGCGGGTCGGCCAGCGTGTCGACGGGTCGGCGCCGCCGGCTCGACAGCGTCCGGGTTATCGCCTCCTCGACACCGATCAAGCCGCCCGGTGGGTCCGGCACCAGCTCGCGCAGCCGGTTCTCCGACGCCACCATCGGATGGTCAAGCGATCGAACGAGATCCCCGGCCAGCCCACCCGGGACCGGCAGGACAACCCCCGTCACCAGCGACACCAGCCCGGTGTCGATCCCGTTGACCGGCAGTTCGGCGCGCCACTTGCCGGACATGCGCGCGTAGGTCCGCAGCAGGTCACCGTAGGACGTGGTCTCGGGTCCGGAGATGTCGTAGGCACCGGCGGGCACGCGGTCGGCGTCGGCGGCGGCGACGAGGTAGTGCAGCACATCGCAGACGGAGATCGGGTCGAGCGGGTGGACCGACCACGACGGCATGGGAATGACCAGGAAGCGGTCCCCCACGTAGCGCAGCATCTCGAACGACGTCGAACCCGCGCCGATGATGATCGCGGCACCGAGCCACACCACGTCGGGACCGCCGCCGACGTTGAGCGCTTCGGCGACCTCGGCGCGGCTGGTCAGGTGCTCGGAGAGGTCGTCACCGTCGGGTACGAAACCGCCCAGGTAGACGATGCGGCGCACGCCGGCCTCCTTCGCGGCGTTCGCCACGGTGGCCGCGGCGCGGTTGTCGGCGTCGCGGAAGTCCGGCTGGCCGATGCCGTGCACCAGGTAGTAGACGACGTCGACGGGTCCCGCATCGGCGAACGCGGCCCGCGCCGACGACTCGTCGTGGGCGTCCAACGTGACGCCGGTGATCCGGTTGTGCCAGCCGAAACGGGACAGTTTGCCGACGTCACGGGTCGCCGCGACAACGTCGTGCCCCTCGTCGAGCAGGGCGGTGACGAGTCGCGAACCGACATACCCGGTGGCGCCGGTGACCAGGGTTCGCACGTTTTCCACCGTACGGCTGTACCCCGATCGGTCCGCGTTGACCCGAAACGTGATCGGATACGCAGGATTTGCGTCAGCCGGTGGCGTCGCGGTGCAGCTCGATGAGGTGTTGGTAGACCTGTGCGTTGTGCCGGTTGCCCGAGACCTCGGCGTCGCTGAGCTCGCGGCGGATCTTGCCGGGCACCCCGGCGACCAGGGATCGCGGCGGAACGACGAAGCCCTGCGGCACCACCGCGCCCGCCGCGACGAGCGACCCCTCGCCGATCGTCGCGCCGTTGAGGACCACGGCGCCCATCCCGATTAGGACCCCGTCTTCAACGGTGCAGCCGTGCAGCACTGCGTTGTGCCCGATGCTGACCTCCGCGCCGATGCTGATCGGGAACTCGGGGTCGACGTGGATGGTGACGCCGTCCTGAACGTTGGTGCCGTACCCGATCTCGATCGGTTCGGCCTCGGCACGCAACGTTGCGCTGTACCAGACGCTGACCCGCGCGGCGAGCCTCACCTGGCCGATCACGCTGGCGTTCGGCGCCACCCAGGCCTCGGCGTGCACCTGCGGGGAGCGTCCGCGAATGGACAGGATCAGCGGTTCAGGCATGCGCGACATCGTATTCACTCGCTGCCGCCGCCCGGCCCAGGGGCACGTGACCGGGAGTGACCCAGACGCCGCGGTTCGCCCTGGTCGGCCTGCGCGCCGACGTGTGTGCGTAGGTTCGCAAAGTGCAGGTCAGTGACGCTGCGGCGGGTGGTCCACGGGTCGTGACTTTGCCGATCGGCGATCTGTGCCTCTAACATGCCAGGCGACCTGACTAGCGGAGGAACCTACGTGATGACTCGCACCAGCAAAGCCATCGGCGCGCTCGCCGGGGCCGCGGCGATCGCCGTGTCGATCCCGCTCGCCGTGACCGCCTATGCGCAGCCCGCCGAGCCCACCACCGAGCCGACGACCGAGGAGGCCGTCGAGATCCCCGATCCGCAGGGCCCCGAGTGCGACGCCTTCAAGGAGGCGATTCCGACCTGGAAGAACCTGGCCACCATGCCGCTCGGCCAGGCGCTGCAGACCATCCCCGAGGCGAGCACCTTCTACTCGGCGATCTCGGGCGGCCTGAACCCCGCGGTCAACGTGCTTCCGGTGCTCGAGAACGGCCCGTACGTGGTGTTCGCGCCGACCAACGAAGCGTTCGCCGCGCTGCCGCCCGCCCAACTCGACGCGCTGAAGGCCGATCCGGCCGCGCTGACGGACCTCGACTACTACCACGTGTTCCTCGGCATCCTGGGTCCCAACGACGTCGAGGGCCAGCGACCCACGCAGCAGGGCGCCGACATCAAGGTCACCGGTGAGGGCGACGACATCACCGTCAACGACACCGCCAAGGTGCTGTGCGGCGGCATCCAGACCGCCAACGCGCGGATCTACCTGATCGACACGGTCCTCGACCCGAGCACCCCGCCGACGCCGGTCACCCCGTCGGCGACCTCGACCAGCACGACCACCACGACCACCACGACGGAGGCGACGACGGAACCGGCACCGGCCGAGCTGCCAGCCGAAGCCCCCGCCTGAGGCGCGCGGTTCTATAGGCCCTACAGGCCGAGGTCGCGGCCGATGATCTCCTTCATGATCTCGGTCGTGCCACCGAAGATCGTCTGGATGCGTCCGTCGACGTAGTCGCGGGCGACCCGGTACTCCATCATGTAGCCGTAGCCGCCGTGCAGCTGCACACAGTTGTCGACGACCTTCTTGGCGACCTCGGTGGCCCACCACTTCGCCTTGGCGGCCTCGACGGCAGTCAGCTCACCATCGACGACGCCCTGCAGGCAGCGGTCGATGTAGGTCTCGGTGATCTCGAGCTGGGTGTCCATCTCGGCCAGCAGGAAGCGGTTGTGCTGGAAGCTGCCGATGGGCTGGCCGAACGCCTTGCGATCCTTGGCGTACTGCAGTGTCTGGCGCCAGGTTTCGCGTGCGCCCGCGATCGCCGAGATGGCGATGCCGAGACGTTCGGAGGGGAGATTCTGCATCAGGTGGTAGAAGCCGCGGCCCTCCTTGCCCAGGACGTTGGCGTTGGGCACGCGGACGTTCTCGAAGTGCAGCTCGGAGGTGTCCTGGGCGTGCAGGCCCATCTTGTCGAGCTTGCGCCCCCGGGTGAAGCCGGCCATGTCGCGCTCCACCACGAGCAGCGTGAAGCCCTTGTGACCGGCTTCGGGATCGGTGCGGCAGACCACCACGCACAGGTCGCAGTTGATGCCCGAGGAGATGAATGTCTTGGAGCCGTTGACGATCCAGTCGTCACCGTCGCGGACCGCGGAGGTGCGGATGCCCGCGAGGTCGCTACCGGCGCCGGGTTCGGTCATCGCGATCGCGATGATGAGCTCACCGCTGGTGATGCCGGGCAGCCAGCGCTGCCGCTGCTCGTCGTTGGCCAGTTCCTTGAAGTACGGGCCGACGACGTCGTTGTGCAGGCTCAGCGCGGGGGCCGGGACGCCGGCCTTGGCGATCTCCTCGTCGATGATCGCGTTGAACCGGAAGTCGTCGACGCCGCCGCCGCCGAACTCCTCGGGCATGTTGAACCCGATGAGCCCGTGCTTGCCCGCAGCCACGTAGGCCGACCGGTCGACGAGGCGATCAGCTTCCCACTTCTCGGCGTTGGGGATGAGTTCGCTGTCGATGTAACCGCGAACGGTGTCGCGAAAGGCTTCGTGCTCGGCCTCATAGATGGTTCGCTTCATATTTTCTCGGTGCCTCTCCTACTTCGCTTACTTGGCCCGCCAAATCGGCTCACGCTTCTCGGCGAAGGCCAGCGGCCCTTCCTTGGCGTCCTCGGATCGCATGACGGCGACGACCTCGCGCACGGTGCGCGCCCAACCCGGTTCGTCCCCGACGATCACTCCCTCGTCGACGCCCATGGCGACCCGCTTGCTCGCCCAGACGGCCAGCGGGGCATTGCACGTGATCCGTTCGGCGAGCGCGAGCGCCGCGTCGACGGCGGTGCCGTCGGGCACCACGTGATTGATCAGGCCCCACTTGAGGGCGTCGGCGGCCGGCATCGGCTCCCCGGTGAACAGCATCTCCATCGCGACCTTGCGGGGCAGGTGGTCGACGATGCGGAAGACGCCGCCGGCGGCCGCGATCAGGCCGCGCTTGACTTCCGGCAGACCGAATTTCGCGCGCTCCTCGGCAACCACCAGATCGCTGGCCAGCGCCAGTTCGGTGCCGCCGCCCAACGCGGTGCCGTTGACGGCGGCGATGGTCGGCTTGTCGATGTAGTGGTGCACGTATCCGGCGAAGCCCCACTCGCGGTGTTCGGCGTGGAACAGGTTCTCCCGCCGCGAGATGGCCTTGAGGTCGGCTCCCGCACAGAAAGATTCGCCAGCACCGGTGAGCACGACGGCGCGCACATCCGCATCGTCCTGCGCCTGTTGCAGCGCGTCCCCGACCGCTGTGCTCACCGCGGAATTGACCGCGTTGCGGGCCTCGGGCCGGTTGAGGGTGATGAGCAGCACGTCACCATTCCTGCCCCGCCGCTCGGTGAGAGCGGCGGGGGCGCTCGCGTCACGTCCGACGACGATCGATGAGGAGTCGGACACTTCAGACCGTCACAGCAGCTCGATGATGGTGGCGTTCGCCTGGCCGCCACCCTCACACATCGTCTGCAGGCCGTACTGAATCCCCTTGTCGCGCATATGATGCAGCATCGTGGTCATGATGCGGGCGCCGGAGCCACCGAGCGGGTGACCAAGGGCGATGGCGCCGCCGTTGGGATTCAGCTTCTTCTCGTCGGCGCCGATGTCCTTGAGCCACGCCATCGGCACCGGCGCGAAGGCCTCGTTCACCTCGAAGACGCCGATGTCCTCGAGTTTCAGGCCGGACTTCTTGAGCGCCTTCTGGGTGGCGGGAATCGGGGCGGTCAGCATGATCACCGGGTCGGCGCCGGCCAGGGTGGCGGTGTGCACCTTGGCGATCGGCTTGAGACCCAGTTCCTTGGCCTTCTCGGCGGACATGAACAGGATGGCCGCCGAGCCGTCGGAGATCTGGGACGAGTTGCCTGCGTGGATCACGCCGTCCTCGCGGAAGGCGGGCTTGAGCGTGGCCATCTTCTCCATGGTGGTGCCGCGACGGATGCCCTCGTCCTTGAGAACCGGATTGCCGTCCTGATCCTTGATGGCGACGATCTGGTCGTCGAAGGCGCCGGAGTCCTGCGCGGCGGCGGCTTTGTCGTGTGAGCCGAGGGAGTACTCGTCGACCATAGTGCGGTCAAAGCCCCACTGCTCGGCGATCATCTCCGCGCCGATGCCCTGGTTCGGAGTCCGGTCGTAGCGCTGCTTGAAGCTCTCCGGGTAAGGGTTGCCGCCGTTGGCCAGCGACGCGCCCATCGGCGTGCGAGACATCGACTCGACGCCACCGGCGACCACCACGTCGTAGTGCCCGGCGACCACGCCGGCCGCGGCGAAGTGGATGGACTGCTGGCTCGAGCCGCACTGGCGGTCGACGGTCACACCCGGCACGCTCTCCGGCCAGCCTGCCGCCAACAGGGCGGTACGGCCGATGTCGAGGGCCTGCTCGCCGGCCTGCATGACGCAACCCCAGATGACGTCGTCGACCAGCACCGGGTCGACGCCGGCGCGCTGCACGAGGCCGTTGAGCACCTGCGCGGACAGTTCGGCCGGGTGGACGCCCGACAACCCGCCGTTGCGCTTGCCGACCGGTGACCGGACGGCCTCGACGATGACGGCTTCAGCCATGACGCTTCTCCTTTGAAAGTCGTGTTTTCCCGAAGGTAGATGAACAAAGTTTACTAGGTCAACCTACTGGTTGGTAGGCGGGGCGGCGACGCTGCTGCCGCGGCGCGGGCACACCACATGGTTTACTGAGTTGCACAGCTGTCCGTCCCGGCCAGCCGACGCTAGCAGGAGATGTGGTGACCCGTAGCACGCCGTTGGCGCCGATGATCGGCCCCGATGCCGTCGGCGCGAGCAGGGCGGTCCGGTCACCGAAGACCGCCGAGCTGGTTGCGGGCACCTTGCGCCGCATGGTGGTCGACGGCCAACTCAAGGACGGCGACTTCCTGCCGAACGAGGCCGAGCTGATGGCCCACTTCGGCGTCAGCAGACCGACACTGCGCGAGGCGGTGCGGGTGCTGGAATCCGAACGCCTGGTCGAAGTGCGCCGCGGTTCGCGTACCGGCGCGCGCGTCCGGGTACCCGGCCCGGAGATCGTCGCCCGCCCGGCCGGCCTACTTCTGGAGTTGTCCGGCGCGACGATCGCCGACCTGATGACCGCGCGGGCCGGTATCGAGCCGATGGCGGTTCGGCTGCTGGCCGAGTCGGGATCGGCCGAGGCGTTCGACGAGCTGGACAAGATGCTCGAAGAGCATGTGCCTTCCGGTTGGAAGAACGACACCCTGGCCGAGACGACGGGCGGCTTCCACCTGCGCGTCGTGGAACTGTCCGGCAATGCCACCCTCGGCATCATCGCTGGCATGCTCCAAGAGATCACGGTGCGGCACAACGCCTTTCTGTTCAAGGAACGGCGCCCGGTGTCCAAGACCGATTTCGACAAGCTGATGCGGTCGTATCGAAAGCTGATGCAGCTGCTGCGATCCGGCGACGGCGCGGCGGCCGAAGCGCACTGGCGCAGACACCTCGACACGGCGCGCGACCTGTTGTTGCAGGGCCTCGAGGACGTCAAAGTGCGCGACGTCATGGGCTGACCGGGCTCACCGGGCGTCGGCGCTGTCTTTCTGCCATGTCACGTGCACCGGCACGGTGTCGTCCCAAGGTTGGCGGGTGACCATGTCGGCGACGTGGATGTAGCCCCTCTCGAATTCGCCGGTGGCGGCGTCGACAAGACGATATTCCTGGCGCTGCCGATGAATGGGCTGCCCGTCGATCAGCACCACGCGCACCTCACCGGGTTCGAACGCGCAGCGCTGCTGTAGCGCCTCGATCAGCTGTTCGTTGTGCATGTGGCCGTCGCCGAAGTTCCAGCCGATAGCAGTGCTGCAGATGCGTTCGCCGTCGGTGAGCACATAGTCGTCCTCGTTGCAGCCGGCCATGGCGCGGTGGGCGAGGGTGAACATGGCACGGCCGTGGGTGTTGAAGGCGCGGAACGCATATCCCATGTAGAGATACATCTGGGCAGTCTCCGGGCTGCCGTAGTAGCGCTCCATCTGTGCCTGCGGCATGCTGGCGATCGAGACGACGTTCTGCTCGATCTTGGCCGACGCCGACGGCTTGATGCACCACAGGCCGGTGTCCCAATTGCCCGCGTAGTAACGCATTCCAGGCAGGAACGACACCTTACGCGGGAACAGGTTTCCCATCACCACGGTGCCCGCGACGACGGCGAACAACAGGATCGGCCACGGGCTTTGCAGCTCGGCCAGGCCGACGTCGGCGTGCCCGACGAACAGCGCCAGCACCGCGAACATCATGAACACGTTCCACTCCAGCGGCACACCCATCGGGATCGACGACAGGATCCCGAAGTGGAACACCAGCATCACCAACGCCGCGATGTAGGTCGGCCAACCGCCGCCCGAGAAGAACAGCACCAGCGGCACCAGGCCTTCGATCGCGGTGCTGAAGTGCGCCAGCCACCGCGACAGCCGCCCGGGCCGCAGGTCGTCGGGGAAGTGCTCGAAGAACCTGCGTTTGATCCACCGCGGCCGGAACACCGGGTTGTTGCTCATCATCGTGGAGATGACGAACGGGAAGTGCTTGTTGAGCTTCGAGGTGGCAGCGCCCAACCAGATCACCAGACACACGAGCTTGGCCGCGACGACGATGTCGGGCCCGGCGAACAGGAAGCACGCCGCCAGCGAGGCGTACACCTCGCCGCGAGCGGCCAGGAAGATCACCTTGTCGCGCAGCCCGAGCACGGCCAGCACGCCCAGGATCGCCCCGATCTGCCAGACCGGCAGCACCCCCACCGTCGTGCCGAGTTCGGGGATCGGCCCGGTACCGTCGGAGAACAGCGCGACGACCAGCAGCACCAGCAGCGCGGCGTAGAGCAGTGCGTCAACCGGTGTGCGGGTGTCCCCCTTGGTCAGCGGGATGCGCGTCGGCCATGGGGGCAGCCGGATCGTCTTGGGCCGCAACCAGTACAGGATCGAACCCATCGGCGGGAAGAACCGGTTGTTCAGCGGGCCGAAGCCGCAGCCGAGCCCGACGACCTCGAAGAGCATCGTGTAGAGCACGACCTTCTCGAACACGATCGGCTCGTTGTACCAGGAGGCGACGTTGGTGAACCCGTCGATCCCGGTCGTGGTCAGTACCACCAGCCACGCGCCCAGGATGTAGAGCAGGATCTTGACGACATAGAACAGGTGCAGCACCACGGGCGTCCCGAACCCCACCTCGGCCCAGTGCCGCGCCATCGGCACGATCTTCTCCGCCCGGGTGCCCTTGCTCCATTCCTCGAAGTCGACGACGGGCGCGTCTTGCTTCAGAAACCCCATAACGTCAAAGACTAGAACGTGTTCTAGCTAGCGTGAAGCCGTTCGGCGCGGCCGGCGACCTCGACTACGAGGTCTCGGCCTTGGCGGGCGGACGGTAGAAGATGAGCAGCTGGCCGATGCCGCCGACGAGGCCGAGTCCCAGCGAGATCAGCAGACCCCACCACCCGTGCAGGAAGTCGGCGAAGCCGGTGTCACCGAAGAAGAGGTAGTCCAGGCTGTACTTGCCCGCTCCCAGGGTCGCGATGCCCACTGCGGCCACCGCGAGGACCAGGTTGTACTCCCAGCCCTCCTTGACGATGAAGAACCCGTTCTTTCGGTGCACGGTCCATGCCGCCGTCAGCATGAGCGCCACGAAGCCGGCCGCCGGGACCGGTGTCAGCAGCCCGACCGCCAACCCGATGCCGGCGGCCATCTCGGTGGTCGCGGCGACGCGGGCGTGGAACACGCCGGGTTTCATGCCGATGCTCTCGAACCACCCCGCGGTGCCCGGGATGCGGCCACCGCCGAAGAACTTGTTGTAGCCGTGCGCGGCCATGGTCAGACCGAGGACGACACGCAGAATCAGCAGGGCTGTGTCAGCAGCGGAGCCGTAGGCAGTCATGCAACAAAACTTAGGCCATGTGTTAAGTCGCTGCCCAGCCCCCCGTCCACACCGAAGGGCTACCGCCGGCTCTGCCAACGGGCGGGGTGGTCCTCCAGAGCGTCGCGGTCCCAGCCGGCGAGCTCGGCCGCGGCCGCATAGGTGGTCTGCAGAAACTGCATGAGGTGACTGTCGGGATCCTCGGCGTTGCGCACCGCCTCGTAGGGCAACAGGAACTGTTGGTAGTCGTCGCTGAAGAAGGCCTCCTGCGGTGATACGCGGAATTCGCGGAAGCCTTCGGGTTCGGGATAGGCGTACGAGTAGAAGGCGCCCTCGTTGCCGCCACCGGGCCAGAAGCCGCAGCTGCTCAGTTCATGTGAGTAGCCCTCGACCATCACCCAGTCACCGACGTTCGGAGCCCCACCGGGATGTTCGGGGGCCGGTCGGCCCGAGAACCGGGTGCACGCCATGTCGAACGATCCCCAGAAGAAGTGCACGGGACTGACCTTCCCGATGAAGTGCGCGCGAAACTCGCCCATCACCCGGTCAGCCTGCACAAGCTGCTGCCAGAAGTGCCGCGCCGCTTCGCCGTCGTAGGCGCGGTGCTGGTGATCGTCGTCGAAGGCCACGGCGGGCTCGACTTCGTTGGGGCGGGTGTCGATCCGGGTCTCGAGCCCCAGGTCGTGTAACGCCGACATCGTGTCGGAGTAGAAGTCGGCGATCGGTCCGGGTGCGAGCGGGACCAACCGCCGGCCGCCGTCACTGTGGCGGATCACCAACTGGTGCTCGATGAAGTCGAACTCCATGTCGAAGACCGCGCCACCGACCGGCATGGCACCCGTGCTCAGGCCGCGCGGCGAGACGTACAAAGTCACCTGCCACCAGTGGTTCACCAAGGGCAGGTGCGCCATGCGGATCTTGCCGACGACCTGGGTCCACATGTGCAGCGTGTGTCGGGTATCGACCCATTGGTCAACTCGGAGCGATGGCCAGCTTGCCGTGGCACCGAACGAACTCACAACGTTCTCCTTCTTGTTGAGACACCGTCGTCGGACAACGCCGCATCGAGTCTCTCCACGTATACATCGATGTCGCCTATCGCGGACTCCGCCGCGCACACGCTGATCGCGATCATGTCACCGATGCCGTGCACGCCGTGGCTCAGGCCCATCATCGGCGACAACCCCGGATATCCGGCTGTCAGGACCACCGGCGCGTCTCCGAATCTCAGATCGGCCGCACCGCGATTGACGCTCGATACCACGGTGTTGCCCGTGACCGTCGGCGAGCGCACCGCGGGGTCGAACTGCGCGACTCCCCAGCGCAATAACGGCGCGGGCACCGCCGCGAACGCCTCGCCGGCCGCCACCATCGCCGGGTGCGATGCGCGGCGCCGGCGCTGGCCGAACTGCTCGGCGATCCGAGCCATCCGCTCGCCGACGGGCACATCCGGATACAGGCCCACGCCGACGTTGCCGAAGTGGTTGTGCGACCTGCGCTCGCCGGCCCTGGCCATCGGCACCTCGGCCCGCAGTTGCGACGGGTCGTCCCCCAGCTCGCGCAGGTGTTCGGCCAGCGCGGTCGCCACCGCGGCCAGCACCCCGACCGTCACCGTCGGGCCCGGCACCTCGAACCGTTTCCTGACCAGCGTGCGCAGACCGATCCGACCGTCGGGCCGGGCGTTGGAGCGCAGGGCCGGACACGTATCCGCCTGCGCCGGAACACGTCCGGCTTCGGTGTCGCGCACCAGCTGCCGGTGGGTGCGGGCCGCCCGAAAGCTGCGCCACGGCAACGTCGCGCCAATGAACCGCCGCGGGCCGTCGACGGCCGACACCGGCACATCGCGGCCGAACAGCCACGCCGCCAACGCCGACGCCCGAACCCCGTCCGCCAAGGCGTGGGCGATCTGCAGCACCGCCACGGTCCCGCGCTCGGCTTCTGGCAGTCCGCTGACTGACGGAAAACAATGCAGCCGCCACGCCATCACGCTCGCATCGAGTTGGTCGCCGTCCAGTCGAGCGATCGCCGACAGACATTCCGACCAGTTGTCGGTGTCGTGCACCACGAACTGGTCGCCCCCCACCTCGCCGCTGACCCAGTCCGGATACGTCAACGTGTTGCGGTCACGAACACGGAGTCGGAGTTCGTCACAGCCACACGCCCGCTCACGAACCCGCCGCAACGCATCGTCGACATCCGCTACAGCACCGGCGAATCCGTAAAGCAGGAACTGGTCGTTCGGGATTTTCGCCGACAGCCAGTAGGTCTGCGCGTCCACCGCAGACAGCCGGCGGACGCTCATGGCCCCTAAGCCGGTCCGACGAAGTCGACGATGTGCCGGGCAACCACCTCGGGCTGCTCGAGTTGCAGGAAGTGTCCGGCGTTCTCGACCTCGAGGACCGAACTCCCGTCGGGCAGCACCCGTCGGACCCACCGCGCGTACTCCGGTGAGGCACACCCGTCGTCCGTGCCGTGCAGGTACAGCGTCGGCAGCCGCGGCGCGGCCAGCCAATGCCGGTGCAGCTCGGCGTACTGCGCCGGTGGCTTGCTGTTGCGCATCGTCGCTCGGTAGTAGCCCAACGCGGCGCGCCAGTGCTCCGGCGCACCGATCGCGGCGTGGACGTGCGCGACGTCCTCGGCTGCGTCGTACCCCGGCGACCACTGCCGCCACAGCCGCGGCACCACCCAGGATTCGGAGCGTTCGGGCAGCGCGGGCAACTGGAAATACATGATGTACCAACTGCGTAGCAGCTGACGGGGCAGTTGGGCGGCCAACTGCAGGCCGTCGGACACGTCGCCCAACGGCCGGAACGCTGCGGCCAACGGCACCGACATGATCACGGCCTTGGCGAAGGGGCTCTCGGGCATCGCGGCGAGTCCCGCGCCCGCGATGGCGCCCCAGTCGTGCCCGATGAGCACATCGCGATCCGTCGGGCCCACGGCGTCGAGCACCCGCAGCGCGTCGTCCATCAGCGCCCCGACGTGATAGCTGCCGTCCGACGCCAGTGACGACGGTGCGTACCCCCGCATGAACGGCGCCACCACCCGGTAACCCGAATCGACCAGCCGCGGCGCCACTTTGCGCCAGCCGTGCGCGGTATCCGGGAAGCCGTGCAGGCACAACGCAACCGGCGCACCGGGCGGACCCCACGTCAGCGCTCGCAACCGGACGTTCGGCGCCTCGACGTCGATGTGTTTGGGTTCGCCCATTACACCGGGTCGAACTTGGAGATCAGCCAGCGGCCGTCGACCTTCTCCAGTGTCACCCGCACGCTTGAGGCGGTGTCGGTGGGGGCATCCTGGCCGACCACCACGGTCTGGTTGACGAACACCAACACGACTGCCTCGTCCAGGTCCGCCGACACCGAGGCCGCTGCGGGAACCGAAGCGACGGCAGAAATCTGCTTCTCCTTGGCGCCCGGTATCACCACATCGTTGATCAACCCCGTATAGCTTTCGGCGAACTCGCCGGTCAACAGGTTGCGGGCCTCGTTGAGTTGCTGTTCGACGGTCTCGGGTTTGTAGGACAGCATCGCGACGGTGCTGTCCTTGGCGGCCTGGACCGATTCCTCGGCCGCGGCGTTGGAGTTGCGCACCGAATTGTCCTGCCACTTCAGGTAGCCCGCAGCCATCGCCAGCAGCAGCGCGACGGCAGGTATGACGCCGAAGGCGAATACCCGAGCCCAGTTGATGCGCCGCTTCACGGCAGGCGGTTCCGCTCCCGTCACGTCGTCGTCAGCCTCATCGTCAGGCTCAGCCGCGGGCACGTCCGCCTGCACGGTGGCGTCGTCGTCCGACTCGGCGGCTGCCTGCTCGGTAACGACATCGGCCTCGGACTGCTTCGCCGACGACTCGGTCAACTCCTCGGCGGCCGAGGATGTTTCGGTGGTCTCCTCGGCGGTGTCACCGACGCCATCGACGTTCTTGCTGCCGTGGGGCAGCCTGTGCCTCTTGCTCACGGTACGAACTCCACGTTGGACACCTTGGCCTCGTCCTCACCGGTCTTCTGCACGGTCAGACGCATCCGCCAGGCTCTCGGTTGTTGTTCTGGCGCACCGGCGTTCGATGTTTGCACGGTCACGGCGACGAGCACTTTGCCTTCCTCTCCGGACACGGACTCCAGCCCGGCCTCGGCGATGGTGCCCTGCGATTCCGACTGAGCCTGCTTGACCACCTCGACGAACGGCGCGGCGCGCTGCTGGAAGTCGTCGTAGAACGTTCCCGTCGCCGAGTCGAGCACCCGCTGCACGTCGGCCTCTGCCTGCTCGTGACTGATGGTGGTGAGGTTCAGCGCCCCCTGCCGACCTACCTGAAGAAGAAGCTTGTGCAGTTCTTCCGTCTGGTGTGACTGGTAGGCGCGGAATCCGAGCCAACCGGTCAGCCCCGCGAGCGCGACCACGAGGACCAGGCCGACGATCGTCGCCAACCGCACGTGCGACATCGGCGGCTTCGCCGCGGCGACCTCCTGCTCGTCGGCATCCTCGTCCGAGGCGGCTTCGGCCCCGGAAACGTCGGGCGCCTCGGCCTCTGCGATGTCAGCCGCCTCGTCGGAGGCCGCCTCGTCCCGGGCCGCTTCGGCGGCGACGCCACGTTCCTCCGGGGGCGACTCGCTCAGTTCCCCTTCGGGGGTAGCAGCATCGTCTGCCATGTTTGCTCCTCTGCAGCACTGCGGGCCAGGTTGGACTGCGTGTAGATGCGTCCGTCCGGTCCAACGTACGTGCCGTTCGTCGGATCGTATTCGGCGGCCGCTATCGGCGGCGGCGGCGGCGGGGCTGTCCCCGGCGGAGGAGGCGTCACGGCGACCGGCACATCCGGCGGGACGTGCGGAATGCCCTGGCCCGACAGGGTCGCGTTGGGGTCGCCCTTCCAGTTGTAGCCGTCGTTGAGCGGCACGTATTGCTCGTCGCTCTCGCACTGCTGCCACGTCGGGGCGCGTTTACCCGGCACGGTGATGCAGGGCAGGTTGCGGGCACCGCGCACGTTGAACGGCGCGTCCTGCGGCGTCCGGCAGTACAGATCGCCGGGAGGCCGGTCGGGATAGTCCTGGAAGGTCGGCACGCGC
Source organism: Mycobacterium sp. IDR2000157661 (assembly GCF_022317005.1). Taxonomy (NCBI): domain Bacteria; kingdom Bacillati; phylum Actinomycetota; class Actinomycetes; order Mycobacteriales; family Mycobacteriaceae; genus Mycobacterium; species Mycobacterium sp. IDR2000157661. Next base: position 2,723,811 of record NZ_CP081006.1, on the reverse strand, counting down.
TGCTGCTGAGCCGGCAGGAACCCCGTCGTGCACGGCGGCGGCAGGTTCTGCGGCGGCAGCGGCAACGGCGCCGGGAACGCAGGCAGGATCGCGTTCAGGTTGAACACCAGGGCGTCGCCCTCGTAGTCCTGCATGGTGTTGCGCTTGTGGACGCCAACGGCCTGCGTGACCGCGGTGCCCTGCGGCAACAGCACCAGCAGCTGCTCGAGACTGGGCTGGTACTTGACGGCCACCTCACCGATGCTGACCAGGTTCGCCAACACGATCGGCAGCGTGGGTTGCAGCCGCTGGAACAGCGCCCGGCCCTCGTCGGCGGCGCCCGGGCCCCGCTCGAGGATTCCCGCCACCGCCGGATCCTCGCTCGCCAACTGGCCGCTGATGTCGGCGAGGTTCGCCGCCCAGGCCTGGATCGCGGCTCCACTGTCGGTCTGGCTGTCCAGCACCGGCTTGACCTGGTCGATCAAGGTCGTCAGCGAACCGAGGTTCTTGCGGGCGTCGATGGACAGCGTGGCGCTTCCGGTGACCAGCCGCCGCAGGTCGGGACCGAGACCACCGACCGCGACATAGGCCTCGTCGACGACGGTCTTCAGGTTCTCCCTCGGGATCGCCTCCAGGCCGGTCGCCGTGTTGTTCAGTACCGAGTTGATGTCGGTGGGAACAGAGGCGCGATCCATCGGAATCACGTCACCGTTCTTCAACTCCGGGCCCTCGCCGCTGCGCGGCAGCAGCTGGACATACTGCTCGCCGACGGCCGACACGCTGTGGACCTCGGCCTCGAGGTTGGCGGGAATCCGGACGTCGGAGTTCAGCGAGAGTTCGGCCTCCACGCCGGTGTCCGTGAGTTGGACGCTTTCCACCTCGCCGACCTGCACGCCGCGGTAGGTGACGTTGCCCCTCGGATACAGCCCGCCGGTCTCGGGCAGTTCGAGGGTCACCCGGTACTGCCCGACGCCGAAAAGGCTCGGCAGTCGCATGTACCCGAAGACCATGACCGCGAGCGCGGTGGTCGCGATGACGGCGAAAATCGCCATCTGGATGAGGATCTGGCGGGTCATTCGCATGCTACGGCCCCTGGTCCCAGCGGTAGGGAGCGACCAACGGGTTGCCCGCGGTGCCCGGGCCGCCCGCGAGGCACGGGTTGGGGAACTGGCCGATGGTGCGGCCCCACTGCATCTCCAACCACGTCAGGTCGCACTCCCACCGAGATCCGGTGAAGAACCCGGAATCGATGCGGCTCAACGTCAGGTCGACGACCAACGTCAGGTTCGCGTAGTCGCCACGCATCCAATTGGTGAGCGTCTCCTTCGGGAACGGGAACGTGGGCAGGAAGCTCAGCGCGCGGGTCAACGCCGGGCCCGCGTCGGCCAGCTCCTCCAGCACCACGCCGAGGTCCTTGAGCTCCTGCACGAGTGCGTCCCTGGTCTGGTTGACCGAGTCGGCGGCGATCGCGCTGAACCTGCCCAGCTGGGTCAGTGCCTCGGCGAGGTTCTCGCGCTGGTCCCTGAGCACCGCCAGGGCATCCGGCACCGTCCGAAGTGCCTTGTCCAGCACCGGTTTCTGCTCGGCGATCTGACCGATCAGGTTGTTCAGGCTCTCGCTCGCGGAGATGATGTCCTGCTTCTGGTCGTTGAGATGGCCGATCGCGATGTCGAGCTGCTCGATGAGGCTGCGCAGGTCGTTCTCCCGGCCGGTGAACGCGACGCTCAACGCCTCGGTGATGTCGTGGATGTTGCTGATGCCGCCGCCGTTGAGGACCAGAGCGACCGCGGCCAGCGCCTGTTCGGTGCTCGGATAGGCACTGGACGAGGACAGCGGAATCAACGAGCCTTCGTGCAGCTTGCCCTGCGGCGCCGCGTCGTCCGGCGGTGCCAGCTCGATGTGCAGCGAACCCAGCAGGCTGGTCAGACCGAGCTTGGCCGTCGCGTTCGCGGGCAGCTCGACGTCGCCGTTGAGCTCCATCGTCACCAGGGCATGCCAGCCCTGTCGCTCGATCTCCTTGACGTGACCGACATTGACATCGGCAACGCGCACACGGGAGTTCGGCTCGATGTTGTCGACATCGGGCATCTGCGCCTGAATGGTGAACGAGTTCGGCCCCGTGCCTTCCACACCCGGCAGCGGAAGCGAGTTCAGCCCCTGCCAGTCCGCGCAGCCGGACAGGACGGCCGCCGATGCGGCCACGACGGCGACCCGGCGAAGTAACGCCACACGTATCACGGTCCCACCCCCTGCGGCACCATCAGCCCGTGCAGACCGTCGGCAGGGTTCGGCGTGACGGGCGCCTCCGCGGGCAACGGCGGCCCGGGAGGTACCGGCGCGACCGGCTGCACCAGTACATCTGGCGATGGACCCGCGCCCGGACCGGCCTGCGGCGGACCAGCGCCCGGGCCGGGTTGCGGCGGTATGTAGTCCGGTCGCAGCCAATCCTCGCTGAAGGTCAGCTCGTTCGGTCGCGTCGAGGCACCGACGAAGACGTTCTGCATGATGGGCAGGAAGTTGTACTGGCGGTTCTTCATGATCGGCGCCAGGTATTGCGCGCACAGCTTCGCGGACTCCTCGGCGCCGAGCCGGGACGCCGCCTGAATGCCACCGCACAGGAACGACACCGGATTGGCGAAGTTGTTGAGCATCGGCACGCTGCTCACCGCGCCCTGCGCGGGCTGCCAGATGTTGACGTAGTTCTGCAGGGTGTTGGGTGCCACGTGCAGGAACTGCTTGACGTCGGCGAGGCTGTCGGTGAGCGCCTGGGTGACCCCGGCCAACCGGTCCGAGGTGGTGCCCAACGCTTCGCGGTTGTCGGCCACGAACGTCTGGACCTCGCCGACGACGTTGCTCAGGTCGCGCACCGCATTCGCGACTTCGTCGGGGTCGTTGGCGAGCAGGCCGGTCACGGTGGCCAGGTTCTGGTTGAGCTGGCGCATCACGTCGGTGCTGTCCTGCAGCGCCGACACCAGCAGCGCCAGGTTCTTGACCGTGGAGAAGATGTCGGTGCTGCGATCGCCAAGCGCCGTCACGGCCTGCGACAGCTTGATGATGGTGTCGCGGATGTTGGCGCCTTCACCGCGCAGGTTGTCGGCGGTGGTGTTGATGAGCGATCCCAGCGGGCTCACGCCGCCCGGTTCCGTGGGCTGCAGCGTCTCGGTCAGCGTCTCGAGCTGTCGGCGGACCTGGTCCCACTCCACCGGAACGGCGGTGCGCTCCTGCGGGATGACCGCGTCGTCGGCCATCACCGGGCCCCCGGTGTAGGGCGGGGTGAGCTGAATGGTGCGCGCGGTCACCAGAGTCGGCGACAGGATCGCGGCCTTGGCGTCGGCCGGGACTTTGTACTTGCTGTCGTACCAGAACGAGATCTTGACTCGTTCGGGCTGGGGTTCGATGGACTCGATCTTGCCCACCGCGACACCGACGATCGATACGTCATCGCCGGGATAGATGCCGTTGGCGTTCTCGAAGTAGGCGACGACGTGCGTGCGGTCGATCCGCTGGACGGTGCGCAACAACAGCACCACACCGGCGGCCAGGATCACCACCAGGGCAACGGCAAGGAAGTTACGGGCGGTACGCGTCATTGTCCGGCCTCCGAAGAACCGAGGTGAGGCACCGCACCCGGGGCGGGCACCAGAACCGGTGACGGAGTGGGCTCCGGCGTCGACTGCAGGGGTGCCGGCGCCTGCGCGGGCGGTCCCGGCGGCGGACCACCGGGCGGCGGCGCCGGCGGTGGCTCGCGGTACGGATAGCAGCCGGGCCCGGGCAGTGGGATGCCCGGCGGACCGCACTGCTGGTCACCGGGATTGCCGGTGATCGCGTCGGGAATCGTCAGCCGCGGATCTCCGGCCTGGCCGGTGCGCGGGAAGGGCACGGGCAGCGCCGGTGTCCCCGGCTGACCGACCTGCGGGTCGCTGAGTTCCGAAGGCAGCTTCGTGTTGGGATCCAGACCGAGGTCGGAGAATGCGGCGTCGATGAACGGCTGCAGGAACTGGCCCGGCAGCAGGTTGGCGACGTAGGTCTTGAAGAACGGGCCGCCCGAGACCGATTCGCCCAGCGACATCGAGTAGTCGGTGAGCAGCGTGAGCGACCTCTGCAGACGCTCCCTGCGGTTGTCCACGATCGTCAGCACGCCGTTGAGCTTGTCCAGTGCGGGTCTCATCGTTTCGCGGTTGTCGGCGATGAAACCCCCCAGCTGCCGGCTCAGCGCCGAGATGTTTCCCGAGACCTGATCCAGTGCGGCGCTTTGGCTTTCCAGCTCGACCAGCAGCGCATTGGTGTTGTTGACCAGACTGACGACCTGGTCCCGACGCTCGGCCAGCACGGTGGTGGCCTTGTCGGCATTGACCAGCAGGCCCCGCAACTGTGCGTCGCGTTCGTTGAGCGTCTCGGAGAACCGGGCCACGCCCTCGACCGCGACCCGCAACTCCGGCGGCGTGTCGGCGAACGTCGCTGCCAGCACCCGCAGCGAATCCGACAGCTGGTCGGTGTTCAAGCCGCTGATGGTCGTCGCCAGTTCACCCAGCGCATCGGGCAGCTGGTAGGGCGACCTGGTGCGGTCGAGCGGGATCGTGCCTTCCTGCTGTCCGTCACCGCGGGAGGTGACCTCGAGGAACTTCGTGCCCAGCAGGCCCTTGGTCTTGATCGCCGCCTCGCTTCGGTTGCCGAGCCGAATATCGTTGCCGATGGTGAAGGTCACCAGCGCATGCGGCCCGTCCAGTTCGATGGACTCGACCTGCCCCACCTCGAAGCCCGAAACCTCAACGCCCTCACCGACTTTGAGCCCGCCGATCTCCGCGAAGTAGGCCGAGTACTCCGCGCCCTGCAGGAACGGCAGCCGGTCGTAGTTCAGGGCACCGAGCACGATGCCTGCCGTCAACGCCAGCCCGACGGCACCGATGACGGTCTGGTTGCGCTCACTGAAGGACTTCATCGCGGCGCACACCTCCCGGTGGCCTGCCCGGCGACCTTCACATACACCGGCTGCCCGCCCTTCCCGTTGAGCTTGAGCACGATGTCGCAGAGATAGAAGGTGAAGAAGTCACCGTAGATGCCTTGCCGGGAAAGCGCCTGATACGCCTCCGGCAAGGTGTTGAGCAGGTTGTCGAAGTACTCGTGGTCGGCCACCACGATGCCCGCGGCGCGGTCGGTCTCCCGGATCGCCTTGGAGAAGGGCGGCCGGGCCTCCGTCAACAGATCCGTGATGGTTGCGGCCGCGGCGTTGGTGTAGGCCACCCCGTTGCTGATGTCCGCCTTGCGGCCCTCCAGTGTCGCGACCAGTTCGGCGAGCGCATCGACCGCCTTTGCGAACTGGTCGCTTTGGTCGCCGAGCGAGCCCAGCACGATGTTCAGGTTGACGATGACCTCCCCGATGAGCTGGTCGCGGTCGGCCAGCGTGCTCGTCAGCGCGGCGGTCTGGGCCAAAAACGAGTTGATGGTCCCGCCCTGGCCCTGCAGGGCCTGGATCAGCTGGCCCGACAACGCGTTCACCTGATCGGGGTCCAACGCACGGAACAGCGGACGGAATCCGCCGATCAGCGCGTCGAGGTCCAGCGCAGGCGACGTGCGGGCCAGCGGAATGGTGCCGCCCGGCTTGAGCGTCGCGGTACTTCCGGCGCCTTCCTGTAGCGCCAGATAGCGCCCGCCGATGAGGTCGTCGTAGCGGATGACGGCCCTGCTGCCCTCGGTCAGCATCACCGACTCGTCCGCGGTGAACTCGACCAGCGCGGTCGTATCCGGCCGGATGTCAACGCTTTCGACCCTGCCGACCTCCACCCCGGCGATACGAACGAAGTCGCCGTTCTCCAGCCCGGAGACATTGGTGAACACGGCCTGGTAGCCGTTGGTCTTCTCCCCGAAGCGCATCTGGCCGAACACGGCGAACAAACCGAACACGCCGAGCAGGCACACGGTCAAGAACGCGGCAAGACGCACGGCGTCGTGTCGGACCTTCGCATTCATGCCCTGCACGGCTGGCCTCCTCTCGAGTCGTCGGTGGTCACGGGAACGGCGGACCGGGTCGCGCCGGGGTGGGTAGGGGCGTCGGCCGTAGTGGCGTCGGCTGCATCTGGGCGGGTGCGTGCACCACGAAGGGCTCCGAACCCGGTGTGGGGCCCGGTTCACGCGGCGACATCGGCGGCGGCGCGGCGGGTAGACCCGGCCACAGCGGGGTGCCGTCGTCTGCGTACAGGTCTGCACCGTAGGCCGGTGCTCCCGGGTACGGGATCGGTCCGATTGCGGGCCCGCCGAACAGGTTTCGCACGCTCGGCGGCTCCGGCACGGCGCGGGTCACCGGCAGGTAGTTGGCGTAGCCGGGGAAGCCGATGCCGGGGTTGGGCCGCCAGTCGAGTCCGGTGCCGAACCCGGTGTTGGTCACCAGGTTTCGCACCGGCCAGTTCTGGGCCACGTCGGGCAGCGAACCGCAACTGGGCTTGCCGCCCGGACCGCCCTTGGCGCCGACGATCGGTAGATGGTTTGGGTACTTATACGGGTCGTCGCCCAACGACAAGCCCACGTCGAGCACCAGCGTCCGGCCGTTGCCGCCTGGCGCGTCGTACCCGCCGGTGTCCAGCAGGGTCTTCGCGCCGGTGAGTAGGCAGGTGTACTCCGGGCTGTACTCGAACAGCAGGTTCGTCGTCGGCTCGAGCACGTTGATGCCCTTGATCAGGTTGGCCTGATTGGGCGCGAGCAGGTTGATGCCGCTGTTGGAGAAGCCGATGGTGGCGAGCAGCAAGGCATCCAACTGGCCGGCGCGGCCCGCGATGGTGGCGCTCGTGGTGTGCAGCGCGTCGAGCGTTGACAGAATGTTCTGCGCGGCAGCGCTGTAGGTGTCGTTGAAGTCTCGCAGCGCCCGCAGATCGGCGGTGATCGTCTCGTTGCGCGGATTGAGTTCCAGCAGAACCTGGTTCAGGTCGGTGGTGGCCTGACCGATCCACTCGCCCTGGCCCCGGACACCTTCGGCGAGCGCGTACAGCGTGCTGTTGAGCTTGGCCGGGTCGATCTGCTCGAGCACGCCGACCAGGTTCTGGAAGACCGTATTGGCCTCGGCGGTGACGTTGCGCGACCTGATCACCTGGCCGGCCTTCAGCTGACCGTTGGGATCGCTGGGGTATACCAGGTCGACGAACTTGGCGCCGAACACCGTGGTCGCCCGGATCTGGGCCTCGACGTTGGCCGGGATGTACTCCAGTTTGTCCTTGTCGATCTCGAGCTTCAGCGCCACCGGTTGCGAGCCGCCCTGGATCGCGGAGACCTTGCCGACCTGCACGCCACGCAGCTTGACCTTGGCGTTGGTGTCCATCACCAGGCCCGACCGGTCGGAGGTCAGCGTGACGGTCTCGGTCGCCTTGAAGCTGCCGACGAACAACGAATACGTCAGCCAGATGGCGATGGCGACGATGATCACGAGGATCAACGTCCACCACGCGGGATGCAGGCCTTCTTCCTTCTGCTCCACGGTCAGCCCGCCAGGTTGAAGTTGCCGGATTGACCGTAGACCGCGAGGGAGAGCATCACCAGCACGAACGCCGAGACGATCAGCGACGTGCGCACAGCACGCCCGACGGCCTCGCCGACCCCCGCCGGCCCGCCGCGCGCCGTGTAGCCGTAGTAGGTGTGCACGAGCATGATCATGATCGCCAGCGCAATGGTCTGGCCGAAGGACCACATCAGGTCGGTGGGGTTGAGGAACGTTCTGAAGTAGTGGTCGTACACACCCGTCGACTGCCCGTAGAGCACCGTGGTGCCGAACCGCGCCGCCCAGAAGGCAGCGATCACGCCGACGCAGTACAGGGGGATCACCACGAGGAACCCGGCGACGACCCGGGTGGAGGCGAGAAAGGCGATGCTTCGGATTCCCATCACCTCGAGGGCGTCGATCTCCTCGTTGATACGCATGGCGCCGAGCTGTGCGGTGGCTCCGGCGCCGATGGTGGCCGACAGCGCCACTGCGGTGGTTGCCGGCGCGATCAGACGCACGTTGAAGAAGGCCGACGCGAATCCGGTCAGGGCCTCGACACCGATCTCGGAGAAGTCCGTGTAGCCCTGCACCGCCACCAGCGCACCCGTCGTCACGGTCAGGAAGCCGACGATCGCCACGGTGCCGCCGATGATGATGAGAGCGCCTGCACCGAGTCCCATTTGGGCGATGATGCGAATCAACTCGACCTGATAGTGCAGGACGGTGTAACGGATGGAGGTCAGCGTGCGGCCGAAGAACTTGGTCTGCATGCCGATGTGGTTCCACGGGTCGGCAACGCTGCGGAATCTGGCTTTCAGCCAGGGGAACTGGGAGTGGGGCCTCGATACGGTCACATCGTCACCTTCACTGCGACGGCGGTCGCGACGATGTTGATGGCGAACAGCGCCATGAAGGTGAAGACGACCGTCTCGTTGACGGCGTTACCGACCCCGGCCGGGCCGCCGCCGACGGAAATGCCCTTGTAGCAGGCGATCATGCCGGCGGAAAGACCGAAGAGCGCGGCCTTGAGCAGCGCGATGATGACGTCCGGTGTCCCGATGATCAGGGTGAGACCGGCAGCGAACGCACCTGGCGAAACGTTCTGGATGTAGACGGTGAAGAAGTACGCACCGGCCAATCCGACCAGAATCACCGTTGCGCTCAACGCAAGCGACACCAGGGTGGCGGCCAGCACGCGGGGAACGACGAGCGCCTGGATGGGGTTCACGCCCATGACCCGCAGCGCGTCGAGTTCTTCCCGGATGGTCCGCGCGCCGAGGTCGGCGCACATCGCGGTGGCGCCGGCACCGGCAACCACCAACACCGTCACGATCGGTCCGATCTGGCGCACCGTTCCGAGCGCGGCACCCGTGCCGGAGAAGTCGGCGGCGCCGAACTCGACCAACAGAATGTTGAACGTGAACGTCAGAAGCACCGTGTAAGGAATCGTCAGCATCAAGGTGGGCAGGATCGACACCCGGGCCACGAACCAGGACTGCGAGATGAACTCGCGCCAGGCGAACGGCGGCCGGAACATCCACGCGAAGGTGTCGAGCGCCATCGAATAGAAGCCGCCGAAGGCACGCACCGGTTTGGCAATGGCGTTGGTAGCAACCATCAGTCGGCCCTACCCCGCATGCTCCTCACTGCCATTGCCGCCGACCTTCCCTGCCACCGAAACAACCTGCGCCCGTGGTGGCTGTGGCGCAAGGTTACACACGGGCGGACGCCGGGGAACCGTATATCAAGATTTTGCGGCCGGGCAACCGCACAGCTCGAATCGGGGACTTCGGTAACTTTTTCGGGGTCAAACGTCGCGTGCCGCGTCCTCCAATTCGGCGATGACGATCTTGCGCATGCCGAGCATCGCCTTGGTGACAGCGGCGGCGCGGGCGGGGTCGGGATCGTCGAGCAATTCGTGGAGTCGGTCGGGCACTATTTGCCAACTGAGACCGAACCGGTCCTTGAGCCAGCCGCACTGCGACTCCTCGCCGCCATCGAGCAGGCGGCCCCAGTAGTAGTCGACCTCCTGCTGATCGGCGCAGTGAACCGTGAACGACACGGCTTCGCTGAACCGGAAGTGCGGACCGCCGGCCGAAGAGCCGTTGATGCCGATGAAGCGGTTGCCGTCGAGCACAAAGGTGCCCGAGACGACGTCGCCGGGAGTGCCGGGGCCTGCGTCGGTGTAGCGGTTGAGCTTCTCGATCGACGAGTTCGGGAATATCGCGGCGTAGAACCGCGCAGCTTCTTCGAGGTTGTTGTCGAACCACAGGGACGGGGTGATTGCTGGCATACCGGGTAGACCCGCACCGGCCGCAGAATTCATCGAGCGGCCGGGCGGTCCGCCCCCATCGCCCGAAGCGCGAAGTCGAGGATGTCGGCCTTGGCCCGCTTCAGCCCGTCGTGGTCGTCGTAGGACTGGGCGATCATCAGCCGGCTGATCATCGCGTTGATGGCCATGGCGTCCTCCTCCGGCCGGGCCAGGGGGAACGAACCGTCATCGCGCCCGCGGCGCAGAATGGCCACCAGCGAGCGCTCCCGGTCGGCGTGGCCGCGCTCGCGGAGTTCGCGGTAGCCGCGCGCCGCGCGCACCTCGTCGGAGTCGATAACGGTGAAGTGCAGCCGAGTCTGGTCGTCGTGGATGAGCCCGAACATGCCCTCGATCCACTCCTCGAGCTGGTCGACGGCGTCGCCGTGGTGGTTTTCCAGGACCCGGTCCAGGCGTGCGGCCAGCGCGTCGGTCTCCTGCCGCAGCATGGCCAGGAACAACTCGTCTTTCGATTCGAAGTGCCGGTAGAAGGCGCGGGTCGACACGCCGGCACGCTGCAAAATCGCCGCAACGGGGACGGCCCCGCTGTGCGGTTCGGAGAGGCAGGCATAGGCAGCGTCGATGATGGACCCGCGCTCGTCGTCGGCGGATTCGGGCTGCACGAGAGCAAATTATATTTACGCGCTCATCAACGAGCCCGAAATCCGGTCAAATTCCGCTGCTGAGTAACGTGAGGACCCCGGGACCAGCCGAGAGGACGTCCGTGACCAGTACCGGAAGCCAACCGCAGACCGTGAGTTTCCGCGGCACCGAGGGTCTTGCTCTGGTCGCCGACGAATGGAACCGCGGCGCGGCGGCCGCAACCGAGCGGCCCACCGTGCTGATGCTGCACGGCGGCGGTCAGAACCGCCACTCCTGGAAGAAGACGGGCCAGATCCTCGCTGACCAGGGCCTGCACGTGGTGGCGCTGGACAGCCGCGGGCACGGCGACAGCGATCGCGCGCCGACGGCCAACTACACGGTCGACGCGTTGTGCGCCGACACGCTGCAGGTCATCGAACAGATCGGGCGCCCGGTGGCGCTGATCGGCGCAAGCATGGGCGGGATGACCGGCATGCTGGTCGCCGACGCCGCCGGCCCGGATGCGGTGACGAAGTTGGTGCTCGTCGACGTGGTGCCTCGGTACGAGAAAGACGGCAGCGCGCGGATCCGCGAGTTCATGGCCAGCGGCATCGACGGTTTCGAGACGCTGGACCAGGCCGCCGACGCTGTCGCCGCATACCTGCCGCACCGGCAGCGACCCCGCAGCACCGACGGACTCAAGAAGAACCTGCGTCACCGTGACGGTCGGTGGCACTGGCACTGGGATCCGGCGTTCCTGACCGCCCCGATCGACGACCCGTTCGTCCGGGTGGAGAAGCTCGAGCATGCGGTCATGAGCTTGACCATCCCGATCCTGCTCATCCGTGGCAAGCTCTCCGACGTGGTGAGCACCGAAGGCGTCGAGGACTTCCGGCGCAAGGTGCCGCGCGCGGAGTTCGTCGAACTGGCCCAGGCGGGCCACACCGCCGCCGGCGACGACAACGACGCGTTCTCCGAAGTCGTGGTGCAATTCGTCAGCCGGTGACCGTAGACGGTGGACCGGCTGACATGCTGTCGACCGACCTCAAGCCGGACGGCGAAGGCCTAAGCCAGAAGCGGGACGTCGCCACAGCGGGTGTCGGTGAGGATCTCGAACATGGCTCGACGGGTCGCGGTCAACTGAGCGCGTTCGAAGGCCTTGCCCGCCAGTTGAACCCGGCATGTGGCGATCGCCGAGTTGTAACAGAACTTCGTCGTGCCGTCGGTGTCGGTGTACGTCAAGCCGATGACGTCGGCCGGCTCGGTGACGATCTCCCCCTCGATCATCTGCTCGCCGACCCGGCCACCGAACGTCCACGAGAACGGCCGGTAACGGCCGTGCGTCTGCATGCTGCCGAGGATGGAGCGCACCGCGAACTCCTGGCCCTGGTGGCGCAGGACGAACAACGTCACTCCCGGTAGCAACACCGGTCCCACTCCGGTCCTGGCGGTGACGATCTCGAGCGTCGATTCGGGGTGGTCGTCGAAGCCGCAGACCTGCCCGAACGCGTACGCCGGCGTGTGCCGCGTACCCCAGTTGTGGTTCACGCTGCCGGTCCAGCCGTCGACGACCACGCGGGTGTCGTCCAGTTCGAGTAGTCCGTCGAAGTCCGCGAGCGGGTGACGCACCGTCGTCTTGGCGGTCGGAAAGCGCGCCCGGTATGCCCGCTCGGTGAGCAGCTTCACCGGATCCGCGGACCCCGCACTGATGCGCAGATCCCAGCGGGCCGAACGGTTGCCACCCGTCACGACGCCGTCGGCCGACCGGTCGTCGAGGAAGGCCGCGCCGATTCGCGCGGTCCACTCGTCGTAGTGGTAGTCGGCGGCCTCGATGGGATACGGCTCCTTGAGGGCCCGGTTGCCCGCGCCGTCCGGGTCGAACACCATCACCCACACATCGGCGACGGATTCTCCGGCCGTCGGCAGCAGCAGGGTCTCGCGCAGCCACAGCGCCCGCGGCTGGTCGGGGTGATTCGCACGGATGTAGCGACTCTCGTAATAGGGGGCCTTCGCCGACGTCACCGCATCAGCATCCAATACTTGACCCGTGACGGGAGCACAGATCGCGGCTTACGTGTTGGCAGTCGTCGCGGCGGCGGAGGCCGTCGCGCTCGGGGTGCTGTGGATCCGTTATACCCGCCAGCGCGACGAGCTCTACGAGATCCGCAAGCGGGTCGACACCAGGAACATGCTGCTCACCGGCGGGCGGGAAGCCGTCAAACAGGTCTGGCAGACCGCCAACATCCTGCGCAAGGACGGTCTCGGCGCCGCAGTGCGGACCTCCATCGAGGACCTGGCCGACTGGGCTGAGGTGGAGCGGCCGGACCTGGCTCGGCTATCGCCGAGCGGCAAGATCGTGATCCTGTTCTCCGACATCGAGGAGTCGACCGCGCTCAACGAGCGCATCGGGGACCGCGCCTGGGTCCGGTTGATCGGCAAGCACGACAAGATGGTGCGCCGACAGGTCAAGAAGCATTCCGGTTACGTCGTCAAGAGCCAGGGTGACGGGTTCATGGTGGCCTTCGCCCAGCCCGACGAGGCGGTGCGGTGCAGCATGGACATCCAGCGCTCGCTTCGCGGGCAGTCCAAGGGTGTTCGCGTGCGCATGGGAATCCATATGGGCAAGTCGGTGCGACGGGGGGACGACCTGTTCGGCCGCAACGTCGCCATGGCCGCCCGGGTGGCCGGCGCAGCCGACGGCGGCGAGGTACTGGTCAGCGAGGTGGTGCGCGACGCGTTGAGCGACGTCGACGACATCGATTTCGACGAGGGCCGCGACGCCGATCTCAAGGGCTTCAACGGCACCTACCGGCTGTACGCCGTCGCCGGCTAACCGCCGGTCCGCTCGGCCTCGGCGACCCGCTGGTGCAGCCGCGCCCGGATGTCGTCGGGGGTGTAGGAGTTGCGGCGGCGCTGATCGCGGGCGACCAGCACACCGCCCGCCACCACCCCCATGACCCCGGCCAGACCAACCCACTTCCATATGCCGCGCATAGCGTGAGTCTGCCTAAGCTTCGAGGGTGAAACCAACCACGGTGTCGTTGGAGCAGGCGCTCGACGCGACGCGCACCGGTGACCTCTGGCTGTTTCGGGGCCGCGCCGGGCCCGACCGGGCGATCCAGTCGATGACCAACGCGCCGGTCAACCACGTCGGGATGACGATCGCGATCGAGGATCTGCCACCGCTGATCTGGCACGCCGAACTGGGCGACAAGCTGACCGACATGTGGACGGGCCGCAATCAGCGCGGCGTGCAACTCAACGACGCACGCGAGGTGGTCGAGCGTTGGATCAACCGCTACCACCAGCAGTGCTGGTTGCGGCAGCTGATGCCGTATGCCGACCGGGAACAGGAGGACCGCGCGCTGAAGGTGGTGGCGCGCATGGACGGCACCCCGTTCCCCAGCACCGCGCGGCTGACCGGTCGCTGGTTCCGGGGGCGAATCGCGGTCACCGACTTCACCCGTGGAATTCCATTCCTGCACAACCGGGTTCGCGATGCCACGCAACGGCGAAAACAGGAGAAGCTGCAGGTCGGCCTGGAGACCGCCTATTGCGCCGAGACCGTCGCCATCACCTACGAGGAGATGGGTCTACTGGAGACGGAGAAGCACTACAGCTGGTTCGATCCCGGCAAGTTCTGGAGCGGCGACGACCTGCCGCTGACCCCCGGTCATGAACTCGGCGCCGAGATCGCCGTGACACTGGACTGAACTTCATCTACTCGAATCGGCGGCTCTTGTCGCTGCGCTGACCTGGTCGACGACGTGAGCCAAGCCGACGAAACCGGGGGCTGCAGCCATTTCATCGGCGACGCGCCTGCAGTTTCGTCGGTAGCTCGGGTCGTTGAGGACGGCGAGGATGTCGCGGCGCATGGCGCGCACCGTCGGCCGTTCCGACCGGATTCGCCGGCCGACACAGCTTCGAGGTCTTCCTACGGATGACGCGGCGCAACGGCTGGACCGTGGACGCGTACCGGGCGTGGAGCCGACGGATGTTGGCCGAAGCCGTGATGGGCTAGAGCCGGGCGAAGCAGGGGTTCGCGTCCTCCTTGGGGATCGACGCGTTGTCGCTGGAGAACTCTCCCACCACCCCGCTGTCGGTGACTTCGACGCTGTCGGCCTGGATTCCGAGCGGGTAGTTGTCGTTGAGCCTCTTGGTCAGGTCGTTGAGGGCGCTCTGGACGGCGTCTTTCGGCAGCGGACCCGCGACCTCGAGAACCTGCAGGTTGAGGTCGCCGTCGGTGACGACGGGTTTGGCGGTGACGCTGTTGTCACCGGCTTCCAGTATCACGGTGCCTGCGTCCGGGTCCGTGCGCACGCCCGTCACCAGATTGCCGACGCCGGGCAGATTGGCGGCGACGGTGTCCTTGATGCCCGCCGATTTCCAGCTGAGCGTGGCGTCAAGCGATCCGATGGTGCCCTTGGAGTCGGGGGTCTCCTGCAACCGCACGTCGGCGAGGGTCACTTCGGCCGTCATCCCGTCGGCGCTCTGCACCCGGTCGCCTGCCGTGGTCACCGAGATGTTGGTGTAGTGCCCGGTGATGTGTTGCCAGAGGAACGGCGGGTTCACGCCGAAGGAGATCGTGACATCGTCCTCGGTCACGCACTCGGCGACCGCGGTCAGGATGCCGTCCGCGCGATGGCGGGCGTAGAGTTCGCCGCCTGCCAGCCCGCCTGCGAGCAGAGCCACGACGATGATGACCGCCAGCATGGCGATCTTCTTGTTGAAACCTCCTCGCCGACGGGGCTTTTCGTCGGCCCCCGGGCTCGGCCCGAACGCCGGCGGCGGAGGAGGCGGCGGCTGCCGTTGGAGTTCATCCGTCGCTCGCGCGTCGGCGGGCGAGGGGGGTTTGGGGAACCGTTGAGTCGGGCCGGTGGCGGACCGGGGCGGTCTGTGGATGCGCTCGGTCGGCGGCTCCGGCCGTCGCGGCGCCGGCTCGGTCGGCGGCTCAGGCGGCGAAGGCCGCCTCGGCGGCCCAGGAGTCTGTGGCGGTGGAGGCGGCCGACGCTGCGCCGGGTTCGGCGGCGGCGCACCCCGGCCGCGCCAGTCGGGCTGGCCGGGGCGGTTCGGCGGCTGGGTCACCTGCGCGATTCTGCCCTATCCCGCTCGGGTTCAGCAGCCGCGGAACGTGGTCTGCCGCCTTGCGAGGTATGCGGCGAGGTTCCGCAGCGAGGAGGTCATCCCGTCCCGGTGGTCCGCGGCCGAGATCCCCGGCGGCACGCCGTCGGCGCGAAACTCCACCAGGGTGCCGCCGTCGACACGGGACACGGTCCACGTCATGGTCATAGTGCCGTCGAATGACGGATCCGCCGAAGCGAATTCGACCGCTTGGACGACGCGTTCCTCGGATTCGATCTCGAGGAAACGCGCCTCGACGACGTCGCTGTCCGGGTCGCTCTTGCCGCCACCCGCCGGTGGGTCGAGGTAGGTCAGGACCATGCGGTAGGAGCCGCCCGGACGCGCGTCGAAATGTTCGAACCGACCCGCCATCCCGGACGGTGGCAGCCATTCGACAAGTGCCTGCGGGTCAATCATCGCCTCGAAGACGCGGGCGAGCGGGGCCTTGACCACCAGTGCGGCGGCATCCGAGCGGGTCATGGCACCCGATTGAACCCGACGGTGGCCCCGTCGGACGACACACGCACGTTTCGGCCATACCCCTCTGGGTATAGGGTGGTTCGGGAAGGGAGGAGCCAACGGTGCCGGAACGCCTCGCCAACGCCTCGAACCGGCACCCTCAACGCAACCACCATGACGATCCTCGTCAGCCTTCTTGCCGGCGCCGCGATCGGTGTCCTGCTTGGCCTGCTGGGCGGCGGCGGCTCCATCCTCGCTGTGCCGGCACTGGTCTACATCATGGGCCTCGACATCAAACAGGCCATCCCCGTTTCACTGGTGGCCATCGCGACCGCGTCCGCGTTCGGCGTGCTGCCGAAGATCCGGGCGGCCCAGGTGCAGTGGCGGCTGGCGGGAATGTTCGCGATCACCGGGATCCCGGCCACGTTCGCCGGGACGGCAGTCGGCAGGCAGCTGTCGCAATCGGTGCTCCTGGTAGGCCTGGCGGTGGTGATGGTCGTCGCCGGGTGGCGAATGCTCCGCGAGGACGGGGACACCGGCACGGCCTGCGCGGCGGGCGACTCCGGCATCAATTGGCGCCGGTGTGCGCCCCGCTCCATTGCGGTGGGCATCCTCGTCGGCCTCCTGACGGGCCTGTTCGGCGTCGGCGGCGGGTTCCTCATCATTCCCGCCCTCGTGCTCACGCTCGGCGTCGAGATGCCGGTCGCCGTCGGCACCTCGTTGCTGGTCATCGTCGCCAACTCCGCATCCGGGTTCCTGGCCCATCTCAGCGATGCCCGCATCGACTGGACCGTCACCGGTGCGTTCGTGGGAGCTGCGATCGTCACCTCGCTGGTCGCCGGCCATCTGGGCACCCGGGTCGAGACGACCCGTCTGCGCAGGTGGTTCGCCTACCTGGTCTTCGCCGTCGCCGCTTACGTTCTCGTCGACACGGCCTTCCTCCATTGACCGACCTCACTCGAAGGGAGAAATCATGAAAGTGTCCATCATCGAGACCTCCGGCCTCGGCGACCGCAGCTACGTCGCCAGCGAGGGCGACGTCGCGGTGGTCATCGACCCGCAGCGCGACATCGACAGGGTCCTCGAACTCGCCGACGAACTAGGGGTGCGGATCACGCACGTCCTCGAGACGCACCTGCACAACGACTACGTGACGGGCGGACTCGAACTCGCCCGCGTCACCGGGGCCGAGTACGTGGTCCCCGCCGGAGACGACGTCGACTATTCACGGCGTGGGGTCGCCGAAGGCGACGTCGTCGACGCCGGACCGATCCGGCTGCACGCGGTGCACACGCCCGGCCACACCCACCACCACATCAGCTACGTTCTCCGCGACCGCGACGACCACACGCTCGGAGTGTTCACCGGCGGATCGATGCTGCACGGCACGACCGGGCGCACCGACCTGCTCGGCGAGGAACACACCGAAGAGCTCACGCACGCGCAGTTCCATTCGGTTCACCGCCTCGCCGACGAACTACCCGACGACACGCAGGTCTACCCCACCCACGGGTTCGGCAGCTTCTGCTCGGCCACCCCGAGCAGCGGCGACTCCTCGACCATCGCCGATCAACGCCGCAGCAATCCGGCGCTGACCCAGGACGAGCAGGCCTACGTCGACGAACTCATCGCCGGGCTCTCGGCGTTTCCGGCTTACTACGCCCACATGGGTGTCATCAACAAGCAGGGGCCGCCGCCGGTCGACCTCTCCGCGCCCGAACCGGTCGACCCCGACGAACTGCGTCGCCGCATCGAGGCCGGCGAGTGGGTCGTCGACCTGCGCAACCGCACCGCCTTCGCCGCCGGTCACCTCGACGGCACACTGGCCTTCGAGCTGTCGGACTCGTTCGTGAACTACCTCGGCTGGCTGTACCGCTGGGGCGCCCCGCTGACGCTGATCGGTGATGACAAGGCGCAGATCCTCGACGCCCGACGCGAACTAGTCCGCATCGGGGTCGACAACGTGACCGGGTCCGCCGTCGGCGACGTGTCAGACCTGAGTGACGGTGTGCCGCTGCGCTCCTACCGGGTCGCCGATTTCAAGGCGCTGGCCGGTGTCCTGGAAGACGACGGTCTCGTGGTGCTCGACGTCCGCCAAGAGGGTGAGTACGACGACAGCCACATCCCGCGAGCGGTCAACATCCCGTTGCACGAACTCGCCGACCGCATGGAAGAGGTGCCGCCGGGACAGGTATGGGTGCACTGCGGATCGGGCTACCGGGCGTCGATCGCCGCGTCGATGCTCGACCGCGAGCACCGCGACGTCGTTCTGCTCGACGACTCCTTCGCCACCGCAAAGGAATTGAAGCTTGCATAGTGCGCGCACGGAGGCGCGCTAGGAAGCAGCCACCGGGGTCAGCACAGGGGGGGTCCACCGGCCGTCGAGAAATTCGGGGCGGGGGCGGTAGAGCCGGATGAGGTAGTTCCAACCGCTCGGAGTCACAATGGCGTTCGGTGGTGTCTCACCCTCGGTGGCGCCCATGAAACGGACGGTGACCGAGCCGTCGTCGTCGGGTTGACCCGTCACGCACGCGTCGACCGGAACCTCGGTGAACACCAGCTCATAGTCGCCCGGCGGTACATTCGGATCGACCTCGTCGCGCGTTCCGAAGGTGTGGTCGAACATGTCGAGCCCGCGGGCGAGTTCGAGCAACGCGCCGCGGGTGGCGTCGAGGCTCTCGACGTCGTAGTCCGGCATGACGAACGTCTCTTGGGGGCCGGCGGTGATCGAAAGCGAATCCTGAAGCCCGGACACAGCTTCCACATCGCCGGGGTCATCCGGGTTCACCAGGATGCGCACCGCCACGAACACATACCGGGAACCGTGGTCATCGCTCGTGAGCACATGCTCGCCGTGTTCGTGGAGGACGCTGTTGACGTAGTGGTCTTCGTTGCGGTGGCGCTGCTGAGCAGTCGACTAGCGTGCCGTCCAGCCGTTGACTCTGAGGTGGCGGCGCAATAGTGCGAGAGCACATCGCCATAGCCGCAGTGTCAACGAGCGATCAGACGTTGAACCGGAACTCCACCACGTCTCCGTCGGCCATGACGTAGTCCTTGCCCTCCATGCGCACCTTGCCCGCGGCCTTCGCAGCGGCCATCGAGCCGGCGGCGACGAGGTCGTCGAACGAGACGATCTCGGCCTTGATGAAGCCCTTCTCGAAGTCGGTGTGGATGACGCCGGCCGCTTTGGGCGCCGTATCGCCGCGGTGAATGGTCCAGGCGCGAGCCTCCTTCGGGCCCGCGGTGAGGAACGTCTGCAGCTTGAGCGTGTGAAAACCCGCGCTGGCCAACGCATCCAGGCCGCGCTCGGTTTGACCGATCGACTCCAGCAGCTCGGCCGCGGACTCGTCGTCGAGCTCCTGCAGTTCGGCTTCGATCTTCGCGTCGAGGAACACCGCATCCGCGGGCGCCACCAGTTCCCGCAACTCCGTCTTGCGCGCCTCGTCGGTGAGCACCGCCTCGTCGGCGTTGAAGACGTACAGGAACGGTTTGACCGTCAGGAGGTTCAGTTCGCGCAGCGGCGCGGTGTCGACGCCCGCGGCGAACAGCGTGGTGCCGCCGTTGAGGATCTCCTGTGCCGCGGCCGCGGCGTCGTGGGCCGGCCTGCGGTCCTTGTGCGTGCGCGCCTCCTTCTCCAGCCGCGGCAAGGCCTTCTCCAGGGTCTGCAGGTCGGCCAGGATCAATTCGGTCTCGATCACCTCGATGTCGGACTTCGGATCGATCCGGCCGTCGACGTGCGCGACGTCGTCGTCGCTGAACACGCGTACCACCTGGCAAATCGCGTCACTCTCGCGGATGTTGGCAAGGAACTTGTTGCCGAGGCCGGCACCCTCGGAGGCGCCCTTGACGATTCCGGCGATGTCGACGAAGGTGACCGGCGCATGCACGATCTTCTCCGATCCGAACAGCCTGGCGAGCTCGGCCAGTCGCGGGTCGGGCAGCGGCACCACCCCCTCGTTGGGCTCGATCGTCGCGAACGGGTAGTTCGCCGCCAACACGTCGTTGCGCGTCAGCGCATTGAAGAGCGTCGATTTCCCGACGTTCGGCAGTCCGACGATCCCAAGGTTCAAGCTCACAGGGTCCGTAGTCTAGGAGACTGTGACAGGCACGCCAGCACCGCGCTGACGGTCCTTTGCAGCGGGAGCCGGTACGGTCTACCTGTGTCAGCACAGCGCGCACGGTCGGCGGTGGCCGCCGACCACCGATCCGCGCATCCCGACTTCCCGGGTGTCCCGTGGTGGGGTGCTGTGCTCATCACCATCACCGCAACGGCTATCGGCTTCGCGTTCGACGCGGGGTCCGGCAGCAAAGAACTCAGCACGGTGTTCGGCGCCTGCTACGCCATCGGCTGCATCGGCGCGGTGCTGGCCGTGCGCCAGGCGGCGTTGTTCACCGCCGTCATCCAGCCGCCGCTGATCCTGTTCGTCAGCGTGCCCGGCGCCTACTTCCTGTTCACCAGTAGCCAGATCGACGGCCTCAAGGATGTGCTGATCAACTGTGGCTATCCGCTGATCGAGCGTTTCCCGCTGATGTTCTTCACCTCGGCCTTCGTGCTCGTGATCGGAATGCTGCGCTGGTACCGCGGGGCGTCCGCGCACCGCGGTGCGCCCCGGTCGACCGATGAAGACGAGCCCAGGACGAGCGTGGCGACGGCGTTGACCGCCAAGATGTCGGCGCTGTTCGGTCGCGAGACCGGTGAGGAGGACGACGAGGTCGTCGAGCCGCCGCGGCGTCGGCGGGCCGCCGGCGACCGCCCCACCCGGGCCGCCGGTTCGACATCGAGTCGCCGCGAACGTCCGGCGCGCCGCAGCGCCCCGTCGCGGTCACGCCATGTTCGTCCGCCGGAGCCCGAGATCGTCGAGCCCGTCGTCGAGCGCCCGCGCCGGCCCCGCAGTAGCAGGCAGGAGCCGCCGCCGTCGGCCGAACCGCGACAACGGCGCGAGACCCGCGAACCGCGCCGCAGGCACCGCCCGCCGCGGCAGTCGGGCCAGCCACCATCGGAGCGACGCGCCGGCTACGACCGCCCCGAGCGTCGGCGCCGCTTCGGCGACTACGACATCCCGCCGCGAGAACCCCACGCCCGCAACGGCAACGGGGCCGGCACCCATCACCCGATCTCGCGGGTGCGTTACCGCGGCGAGGACCGCGACGACCGCGCGGAGTACCGCACCCGGCGCCGCACCCCGCGCCAACGCAACGCAGACAGCTGGGAGTACGACATCTAGCGCAGCGCGGCGACGCCCCGCACTACGTACGAGCGGGTCGGATCTCCCGCGGTAACGCGAAGACCAGCGTCTCGTTGGCCGTTGTCACCGGCTGCACGGTGTCGTAGCCGTACTCGGCGAGCCGCTCGAGAACCCCGCGCACCAGCACTTCCGGTACCGACGCTCCGGAGGTGACGCCGATGGTCGTGACACCGTCCAGCCAGGCCGGGTCGATGTCGTCGGCGTAGTCGACCAGATAGGCGGCGTCGGAGCCTGCACCCAGCGCCACCTCGACCAGCCGAACCGAGTTCGACGAGTTCCGTGACCCGACGACGATGACGAGTTCACACTCCGGCGCCATCGCCTTGACCGCGACCTGGCGGTTCTGGGTGGCGTAGCAGATGTCGTCGCTGGGCGGGTCCTGCAGCGTCGGGAACCGCTCGCGCAACCGGCGCACGGTCTCCATCGTCTCGTCGACGCTCAGCGTGGTCTGCGACAGCCAGATGACCTTGTTCTCGTCGCGCACCGTCACGCCGTCGACCGCGTCCGGACCGTCGACGAGCTGCACATGCTCGGGAGCTTCGCCCGCGGTGCCGACGACCTCCTCGTGGCCCTCGTGCCCGATCAACAGGATGTCGTAGTCGTCGCGGGCGAACCGCTTGGCCTCGTTGTGCACCTTGGTCACCAGCGGGCAGGTGGCGTCGATGACCTGCAGCTCGCGTTCCCTGGCGTTGGCATGCACAGTCGGCGCCACCCCGTGCGCGGAGAACACCACGATCGCGCCCTCGGGCACCTGGTCGGTCTCGTCGACGAAGATGGCGCCCGCCTTGGCCAGCGTCTCGACGACGTGGCGGTTGTGCACGATCTCGTGGCGGACGTAGACGGGGGCGCCGTGCTTGTCCAGCGCGCGCTCCACGGTCTCGACGGCGCGATCCACCCCGGCGCAGTACCCGCGGGGCTCGGCCAGCAGTACCCGTTTGCCGACGGCGGTGTTCGGGCTGCCACCAGCGACCGAGCTGGAGGCACCCGGGATCCCCATGTTGATAGTCGGCGGCATGACTCCCAGGGTACGCACAATGCCGTTCCCCGGCCCTGCCGGACCAGCGGAGAGCCCGCCCGTAGGCTGGGGGCATGGCTACCGCACCATATGGGATCCGTCTGCTGGTCGGCGCGGCGGTGACCGCCATCGAGGAGACCCGCAAGCTGCCGCAGACCATCCTGATGTACCCGATGACCGTCGTCAGCCAGGTCGCGCATCTGGTGATGAAGATGCAACAGGACGTCGCCGACCTGGTGATCAAGGGCGACGAGACGCTGGAAGCGATGTTCCCGCCCAAGGATGAACAGCCGGAGTGGGCGACCTTCGACGAGGACACCGACGAGGGCGCCTCCGTGACGTCCATCGTCGACGGCGAACGCCTCACCGAAGGCCGGTTCGCCCTGTTCAGCGACGGAGAGCCGGAGACGCCGACCGAGCCTCGCGGGGGCGAGTCGGCGGCACCGACGGGCGAGACGCCCGAGATCGTCACCGAACTGGACTACGAGTCGCTGACCCTGGCTCAACTGCGGGCACGGCTGAACACTTTGCGGGTCGACGACCTGGAGGCGCTGCTGGCCTACGAGGAGGCCAACAAGAAGCGTGCGCCGTTCCAGACGCTGCTCGCCAACAGAATCACCCGCGCGTCGGCGAAGTGACCGCTTCGGCGTGACCACCCCCGCGGCCCGCGACGATGACTGATGCCGAGCCGGGCAAGTCCCCGGACAACCCGTGGCCCGTGCGGGCCGTCGCCACCCGCGTCGCCAAGTACATCGACCGGCTCGGCACGGTGTGGGTCGAGGGTCAGCTGACCGAGCTCAAGCTGCGGCAGTCGACCGCGTGGATGGTGCTGCGCGATCCCGCCGCCGACATGTCGCTGTCGGTGAGTTGTCCGCGTGACCTCGTCGCCAACGCGCCCGTGCCGTTGACCGAGGGCACCCAGGTGCTCATGCACGGGAAGCCGCAGTTCTACACCCGCAACGGCTCGTTCAGCCTGCGGATCTACGAGATCCGGGCGGTCGGGCTCGGCGAGCTGCTGGCCCGCATCGAGCGGTTGCGCCGCCTGCTCGACGCCGAGGGGCTCTTCGATCCGCGGCTCAAACGGCCGCTGCCCTTCCTGCCCGGCTGCATCGGCCTGATCACCGGTCGCGCCAGCCACGCCGAACACGATGTGGTGACGGTGGCCCGTGATCGTTGGCCCGCAGTGCATTTCGCGGTCCGCAACACGGCGGTGCAGGGAGTCAACACCGTCGCGCAGGTGGTGGCGGCGTTGCGCGAACTGGACGCCGATCCCGAGGTCGACGTCATCGTGATCGCCCGTGGCGGCGGCAGTGTCGAGGATCTGTTGCCGTTCTCCGACGAGACGCTGTGCCGGGAGATCGCCAGGTGCGCCACTCCGGTGGTCAGCGCGATCGGCCACGAGCCCGACAACCCATTGTGCGACCTGGTCGCCGACCTGCGCGCCGCCACTCCCACGGACGCGGCCAAGCGGATAGTGCCCGACGCCGCGGCCGAGCAGGCGTTCGTCACCGACCTCTGCCGGCGCGGCGGGCGCGCGCTGCGCAACTGGGTGCACCGCGAGGAAAGCACCATCGACCAGCTGCGCAGCAGGCCGGTGCTGGCGCAGCCGCTGGCCGCGATCACCGCGAGGTCCGAGGAGATTGGACGGGCCCTGCTCGCAGCACGGCGCGACGTCACCCGGTTGGTGGCCGCAGAGACCGACCGTATCGGGCACTTGTCGGCGCGGCTGTCCACACTGGGGCCCGCGGCGACGCTCGCGCGAGGCTATGCGGTGGTGCAGACGATGCCGACCGGCGGGGTGCTCCGGACGACCGCCGACGCCCCGGCGGGGGCACGGCTACGGGTGCGGGTGGCCGACGGTGCCTTCACAGCCGTCAGCGAGGGACCGGAAGAGGCAGGACCATGAAGCCCATTAGTCAACTCGGCTACGAGGAAGCGCGCGACGAACTGATCGCGGTCGTTCAACAGCTCGAACAGGGTGGGCTCGACCTGGATGCGTCGCTGAAGTTGTGGGAAAGGGGCGAGGAACTCGCTAAACGATGCGAGGAGCACTTAGCCGGCGCCCGCAAACGAGTCGAGGATGCGCTGGCCGCCAAGGATCCCGGCGACAATTGACGAGGCAACAATTTCTTCGCTGAGGGTCGAAACTGTAACACGTTTCAGTTATGCTGCCCGGCATGGGTGACTCAACGCTGCCTCCTGCTTCTGATGCTCCTCGTGTCCGCGCTGAACTAGGCCATGTGCTTGTCACGGGGGGCTCCGGCTTCGTCGGCGCGAACCTGGTGACCGAACTGCTCGAACGCGGCCATCAGGTCCGCTCGTTCGACCGGGCGCCCTCGCCGCTGCCCGCGCATCCGCGGCTCGAAGTGCTCGAAGGCGATATCTGCGACCCCGAGACCGTCGCGGCGGCCGTCGCGGGCATCGACACCATCTTCCACACCGCGGCGATCATCGACCTCACCGGCGGAGGCGCGGTGAGCAAGCAGAGTCGCGAGCGCAGTTTCGCGGTCAACGTCGCGGGCACCGAGTGTCTGGTGCGCGCGGCGCAGGCGGCCGGGGTGAAGCGCTTCGTCTACACGGCGTCCAACAGCGTCGTCATGGGCGGCAAGCGCATCGAGAACGGTGACGAGACGCTGCCCTACACCGATCGGTTCAACGACCTCTACACCGAGACCAAGGTGGCGGCGGAGAAGTTCGTGTTGGGGCAGAACGGGGTGAGCGGACTGCTGACCTGTTCGATCCGGCCCAGTGGCATCTGGGGTCGCGGGGACAAGACGATGTTCCGCAAGGTATTCGAGAGCGTGCTCGCCGGTCACGTCAAGGTGCTGGTCGGCAGCAAGAACGTCAAGCTGGACAACTCCTACGTGCACAACCTGGTTCACGGGTTCATCTTGGCCGCCGAGCATCTGGTCCCCGGTGGGACCGCACCCGGGCAGGCCTACTTCATCAACGACGGCGAACCGATCAACATGTTCGAGTTCTCCCGGCCGGTGGTGGAGGCGTGCGGGCAGAAGTACCCGAAGATCCGGGTTCCGGGCCGGCTCGTGTGGTTCGTCATGACCGTCTGGCAGTTCCTGCACTTCCGCCTCGGCCTGCCCAAGCCGATGATCGAACCGCTTGGCGTGGAACGGCTTTACCTGGACAACTACTTCTCCATCGCCAAAGCCGAACGCGACCTGGGCTACCGGCCGCTGTTCACCACCGAACAGGCGATGGCCCACTGCCTGCCCTACTACGTCGACCTCTACCGGCAGATGGAGAGCGCGTCCAAGGAACCGGTGGTCAGCATCACGGCGACGACTAAAGAGGGTTGACCTCCACCGGCGACGGACGGTAGCGGTTCGCCGTCGAGCCATCACCCGTGCGGGACAACAGCCCGTGGATCTTCCGTGGCGTCAGACGAGAACCGAAAAAAAGGAGGCGCCTCGAGATGCCCTTCAATATCCGTAACCGCAACCTGCTGTCGCTGGTGCACCACAGCGAACGCGACCTGATCTACCTGATCGATCTGGCACGAGACCTCAAACGCGCCAAGTACTCCGGTGATGTTCGGCGCAGTCTCGAGGGCAAGAACATCGCATTGATCTTCGCAGTGGCGCCGTGCGTATCGTGATCGCGCTGGGCGGCAACGCGTTGCTGCAGCGCGGCCAGCCGATGACCGCCGACAACCAGCGGGCCAACATCCGCTCCGCGGCTGAGTGCATCGCAGCCGTCGCCCCCGGCAACGAGATCGTCATCGCACACGGCAACGGTCCCCAGGTCGGCCTGCTGGCCTTGCAGGCCGCCGCCTATCACGACGTCGACCCGTATCCGCTCGATGTGCTCGGCGCGCAGACCGAGGCGATGATCGGCTACGTCATCGAGCAGGAGCTGGGCAACCTAGTGCCCGTCGAGCAATCGCTGGCCACACTGCTGACGATGATCGAGGTTGACCGGGACGACCCGGCGTTCGCCCACCCGACCAAACCGATCGGCCCGGTATACGACCGGGAGACCGCTGACAAGATGGCCGGTGACAGCGGCTGGGCGATCGCGCCGGACGGCGACAAGTTCCGGCGGGTGGTGCCGAGCCCGAAGCCGAAGCGAATCTTCGAGATTCGCCCGATCCGTAGCCTGCTGGAACAGGGCACGATCGTGATCTGCGCAGGCGGTGGCGGCATTCCGGTGGTGTACGACGAGAACCGCGTGCTGCACGGTGTGGAGGCGGTCATCGACAAGGACCTCGCGTCGGCCCTGCTGGCCGAGCAACTCGGCGCCGACCTGCTGGTCATCGCCACCGACGTCGACGGTGTCTACTCCGGTTGGGGCACACCGCAGCAGGCCCGATTGGGCCTGGTGACCCCCGAGGAACTGACCGGACTGGAGCTTCCGAAGGGGTCGATGGGTCCCAAGGTCGAGGCGGCGTCAGGATTCGCGCGCGCCACCGGCAACGAGGCCGTGATCGGGGCGCTGACCGACATCGCCGACATCATCAAGGGCACGGCGGGCACCAGGGTGCGCACCAGGCCGGTCATCGCGCGCCCATAGCGCTCCGGCGGGCAGACTGGCGTCATGAAAGCGCTGCGCCTGACGAACTGGAAATCCGATCCCGAACTGGTCGAGGTGCCGAAGCCGACGCCCGGACCCGGGCAGGTGGTGGTGAAGGTCGCCGGCGCCGGTGCCTGTCACTCCGACCTGCACCTGATGTACGACTTCGACGCCGGCATGCTGCCGTGGCAGCCACCGTTCACCCTCGGCCACGAGAACGCCGGCTGGGTCGAGGACGTCGGCGCCGGGGTGAGTGCCGTCAAGGAGGGCGACGCGGTCGCGGTGTACGGCCCGTGGGGATGCGGCACTTGCGACCGCTGTCGGCGCGGCGTGGAGAACTACTGCGAGAACCCGCTGGCCGCACCGGTCATCAGCGGCGGCGGCGGCCTGGGCCTCGACGGCGGCATGGCCGAATACCTGCTGGTGCCGTTCGAGCGCCTGCTGGTGCCGCTGCCCCCCGGACTGGACCCTGTGACGGCAGCGCCACTCACGGACGCCGGCCTGACGCCGTATCACGCGATTCGGCGGTCGTGGCCGAAGCTGACGCCGACGTCGACCGTGGTGGTCATCGGCATCGGCGGCCTCGGCCACATGGCGCTGCAGCTCGTCGCGGCGACGACGGCGGCCAGGGTGATCGCCGTCGACAGCAGCACTGAAGCTCTCGACCTCGCCACGGAAATGGGCGCCGATCACACGGTCATGTCGGATGACAACGCCATCAACACCATTCGCGAACTCACCGGTGGCAGGGGTGCCGACGTGCTGCTCGACTGCGTCGGCGCCGAGGCGACGATCGAACTGGCCCGCGGCGCGGCGAGAAGTCTCGGCGACGTCACCATCATCGGCATCGCCGGGGGCAGCGTGCCGCTGACGTTCTTCTCGCAGCCTTACGAGGTCAGCATCCAGACGACGTACTGGGGGTCGCGGCCTGAGCTCGTCGAGCTGCTCGCCCTCGCGGCCAGGGACATGGTGCACGTCGAATCGACGACCTATTCTCTCGACGACGCGCCGCGCGCCTACCGCGATCTGCAATCCGGCAGGGTGCGCGGTCGCGCCGTAGTGGTGCCCTGAAGCGGATCTCGCCTGCGCGATCAGCCCGCTTCGGCGGCCCTCTTGATCGCCGCGAGGGTGACCGGGATGCCGTCGCGCGCGGCGTCGCGGCGCTTGTCGATCTCGCCCTGGGCCGCCTCGCCGAACCGCTCGCGGAACCCGTCGATGCCCTTGGGCAGGAACCTCCATGTCTCCGTCAGACGGGTGCCGTCGTTCTCCGGCTCGAAGGTGTAGCCCCAGTACACCCAGCCGTCGTTGACCTCCCACGCGAACTCACGCCCGGGCGTCGCGGCCACCACCTGCGAGCGCGTCTCCCACGTCCGCTCCTGGGTCTCGTTGCGGCCGGTGAACCACGCACCGATGCGCGGCCCGTCGCCGTCGTCCCACCAGCAGGCCCGGCAGACCGGACTCCACTCCCCCATCCGCGTCACGTCGGACACCATCGCGTAAACCTCGTCGGGCGGCGCGGCCACATGGACCGACTCGGACATCGTCAATTCACTCACCGGTCGAGTGTGCCAAAGCGCTAAGTTGTAACGCGTTCTACTTCCCGTCGAAAGGGCAGCCGGATGAGCAACGGGCGGCCGGGCAGACAAGCGGTGGTGATCGGCGCGGCGTCCGGCATCGGCTGGGCGACGGCCAAGGCGCTCGCCGCCGACGACTGCACCGTCACGCTGGCCGACCGCAACGCCGACGGCGCGAAGCAACGCGCCGCCGAACTCGGCGATCCGCACACCGCGGCCGAGGTCGACGTGACCGACGAAGCCTCGGTGCAGCGCCTGTTCGGTGCGACCGGCCCGCTCGACATCGTGGTCAACTGCGCGGGTTTCGGCAGTCTCGGGCTGATCACCGATTTGGCGGTCGAGGAGTTCCGCTCGGTGGTCGACGTCTGCCTCAACGGTGCGTTCATCGTCGCCAAACACGCGGGACAAACGCTGCGCGAAGGCGGGTCGCTGGTCTCGATCAGCTCGCTCAACGGCCGACAGCCGGCGGTGGGGATGAGCGCCTACTGCGCGGCGAAGGCGGGCCTGTCGATGCTGACCCAGGTCGCCGCTCTCGAGATGGGCCCGCGCGGGATCCGCGTCAACGCGGTTTCGCCCGGCTTCGTCGAGACGCCTCTGACCGAAGGCTCGTCGCTGATCCCCGGGCTCGTCGAGGATTACGTCGACAACACCGCGCTCGGTCGTGCGGGACAACCCGGAGAGATCGCCGACGCCGTGGTGTTCCTGTGCTCACCGAGGGCCGGCTGGTTGACCGGTGAAGTGCTCGACCTCAACGGCGGTGCGCACCTCAAGAAGTATCCCGACGTGCTCGGCCACGTGATGAAACTCGCGGAGAAGTCGTGAATTTCGGCGGTAAGCAGGCCATCGTCACCGGCGGCGGATCGGGCATCGGCGCCGCGTTGTGCCGGGCGCTGGCCGCCGCGGGCGCCGACGTGGTGTGCACCGACATCGACGGTGACGCGGCCGAACGTACCGCCGGCGCCCTCGGCGGGAATGTCCGAGCGCAGCGCCTCGACGTCACGGATGCGGCCGCCGTGCAGTCCGTCGTCGACGACGTCGTGGCGCGCACCGGCAGGCTCGACCTGATGTTCAACAACGCCGGAATCGTCTGGGGCGGCGACACGGAACTGCTGACCCTGGACCAGTGGAGCGCGATCATCGACGTCAACATCCGCGGCGTGGTGCACGGCGTGGCGGCCACCTATCCGCTGATGGTGCGACAGGGCCACGGCCACATCGTCAACACCGCGTCCATGGCCGGGCTGACGGCAGCCGGACAGGTCACCAGCTACGTGATGACCAAACACGCAGTCGTCGGGTTGTCACTGGCGCTGCGCTCTGAGGCCGCGGCCCGCGGCGTCGGGGTGCTCGTCGTATGCCCGGCCGCCGTGGAGACCCCAATCCTGGACAAGGGAGCGGTCGGCGGGTTCGTGGGGCGGGACTACTTCCTGCCCGCGCAGGGCGGCAAGCCCTACGACGCCGACCGACTCGCCGACGACATCCTGCGCGCGGTCGAGAAGAACAAGCCGATTCTGGTCAAACCGCGTATCGCCCACGCCCAGTGGCTGTTCGCGCGCCTGGCGCCGAGGCTGATGAACAGGGTGTCGATGCGGTTCGTCGCCGACCAGCGGGCGAAACAAACCCAAGCAAGGGCGGACAGCGCGGACACGCTGTAGACATAGCTGCGTGGACACCGAATTCACGCTCACGCAGCGGCGCGCGCTTGCCGTCGCCACGGTCGCCGCGATCGCGTTCGGCGCATACTTCCTGCGCGGCTACTTCATCCTCGTGGTGGTCGCCGCGGTGGTGGCCTACCTGTTCTCGCCGCTGTACCGCCGGCTCAACAAGCGATTGGGCAGCGGGCTGTCGGCCACCATCACGCTGCTGACCGCGATCGCCGCCGTCATCGTGCCGTTGAGCCTGTTCGTGTTCCTCGCCGTCGTGCAGATCACCACGATGGTGGAGCGGGTGGCCGACTGGGTGGCCCGCACCGACCTGTCGGCCCTCGGCGACCGCGCGCTGCAATTCGTCAACGAATTACTGGCCCGGGTGCCCTACGTCGATACCACCGTCACCCCGCAGTCGCTGCAGGGTTCGATGACCCGGGTGGCTCAGGAAGCGGGCCAATGGCTGCTCGGCCTGCTGCAGGGCGCGGCTGGCGGGGCGTTCGGCGCGTTGACGGCGATGATCCTATTCATCTATGTGTTCCTGTCGCTGCTGATCAACCGCGACCGCGTCCTGCTGCTCATCCGGCGCCTCAACCCGCTCGGCGAGGAGGTCACCGACCTCTACATGGCCAAGATGGGTGCGATGGTCAAGGGCACCGTGATGGGCCAGTTCGTGATCGCGGTGTGCCAGGGTGTCGCGGGCGCGGCGTCGATCTACATCGCCGGATTCCACCAGGGCTTCTTCCTGTTCGCCGTGCTGCTGTCCGCGCTGTCGGTCATCCCGCTCGGCAGCGGCATCGTCACCATTCCGTTCGGCATCGGAATGATCCTGTTCGGCAACATCTTCGGCGGCGTCTTCGTCATCGCCTTTCACATCATCGTGGTCACCAACATCGACAACTTCCTGCGGCCCATCCTGGTGCCCCGGGAAGCCCGCCTGGATGCGGCGCTGATGCTGCTCGCGGTGTTCGCCGGCATCAGCATGTTCGGGGCTTGGGGCATCGTTATCGGTCCGGTGCTGATGATCGTCATCGTCACCACGATCAGCGTCTACCTGTCGGTCTACAAAGGTGTGCCGATGCAGCGGCCAGAGGTCGACGACGAGAAACCCAAGAAGCGGAATCCGTTCTGGTGGTTAGGCCGTCGCGTCAAGGAGGTGCGCGACGAGCGCGACGAGAAAGCCAGGGAGGAGGACGCCTCTCAAGACCAACCGGAGCCGACCGTCGGGAAGAACAATGAGACTGCGTCCGCCGCCACCTCGGAGGCCGACTGAGTCGGCTGGCGAAAGCTGTCAGACCCCGCTGTCATGATGGGGTCATGTCCTCGACCGCCGCCTCCGATGCTCCGGTGTTGCCGAAGGAGCGGTTGGCGGTGTTGTTCGAGGAGGTGGCGCAGTTGTGTGGGCAGCGCAACGCCATCGATGGGCGCCTGGTGCAGATCGTGGCCGAGATCGACCGCGACCGGTTGTGGGGTATGACCGGGGTGCGCTCGCTGGCGGGGTTGGTGGCCTGGAAGACCGGCTGCACCGAGGCCAACGCCAAAACCATGGCCGCGATCGCGGCCCGCTGTGAGGAGTTCCCCCGCTGCACCCAAGCCCTTGCCGAGGGCCGGTTGTCACTGGATCAGGTCGGGGTCATCGCCCAGAAAGCCGGTGCGGGCTCTGATGCCCACTACGTCGAGTTGGCCGGCGTGGCCACCGTCAGCCAGCTGCGCAAAGCGATCAGTTTGGAACCGCGCCCCGAGCCTGAACCCGCACCGCGGCGCGGACCCGAACGCTCCATCACCAAAACCAGCGATGCCCACGGGGCGTGTTACCGGATCCGGTTGTCGCACCCGGATGCGGCCACGTTCGACGCCGCCCTGCAGTCGCACCACGAGGCGCTCATCGGTGAGTGGAAACGCGACCACAGCGACGATGAGCACAGTGCTGGCGGCGGTCAGGTGCCGCCGTTTCCCACCGTCGGGGACGGGTTCATGCGGCTGGTGGAGGCCGGCTGGGACGCCGAAGCCGCCCGACGCCCCCACCACGCGCACACCACGGTGATCGTGCATCTCGATGTCGACAAACGCGCCGCGGCGCTGCATCTGGGTCCGCTGCTCACCGACGCCGAAC
This sequence comes from Mycobacterium sp. IDR2000157661, assembly GCF_022317005.1. Taxonomy (NCBI): domain Bacteria; kingdom Bacillati; phylum Actinomycetota; class Actinomycetes; order Mycobacteriales; family Mycobacteriaceae; genus Mycobacterium; species Mycobacterium sp. IDR2000157661. Next base: position 2,691,776 of record NZ_CP081006.1, on the reverse strand, counting down.
GCCGATACCTGACCTGTGATGCCACCTACCAAACCTGGTTCGACAAAGACGGGCAGACCCTGGGCTGTGGGCGCACCACCCGTCAGATCAGCCGCCGGCTGCGCCGCGCGCTGGAGTTCCGCCATCGCACCTGCGCGGTGCCCGGCTGCGGGGCCACCCGCGGACTGCACGCCCACCACATCATCCACTGGGAAGACGGCGGAGCAACCGAACTCGACAACCTGGTGCTGGTCTGTCCCTACCACCACCGCATGCACCACCGCGGCCTGATCACCATCCTCGGACCCGCACCAGCGATCACCGTGCTCGACGACGACGGCGAGCCCCTGCACCCCGGATCCCTGGCACGCCCACCCACACAACCCCCACCGATGGTGCCCCATACCCCGGACCCCTCGGCGAACGCGCCCAATGGTGGTGGTACGACCCCTACCAACCCCAACCACCACCAACGAACAACAACTAGGTTGAGCCACAAGTTTTTTCAGCGGCAACGACGCGGCAATAGCCGCAACTGCACAGCGCCGATTGATATCCGCAGCGACTCGGCAAGCGCCGGGGCGCCCGCGGCTAGGTCAGCCGCTCCGTGAGGAAGGCCACCACCCGCTTGAGTGCGTCGTCGGTCGGATGGCCCTGCTGCTGACGCAGTTCCAGTGTCAGAACCGAGTGGGCCGTCCTGCTGAACCCGTGCTCGTTGCCCTTCTTGGAATCGATCTCGATGACCTCGAACGCGTCGCCGAGGCGGTCCTTGAGCGTCTTGAACCGCTGCGCCGGCACCAGCGGGTCCTCGGTGAACCGCAGCCCCAGCGCGCACAACCCGTCGTTGGCGGCGCGGCGTTCCACGATCTTGAGCTCGGCGTCGGACAGCCCCGGATCGCGGCGCTGTCGGGGAGTCAGCGGCAACGGCAGCGACGGCTGGCTCAGCACCGGCGCGAGCACACTGTCCTCGACCGCGGCCGCCAGCGCGAAACCGCCGGTGAAGCACTGACCGATCACCCCGACGCCCTTACCCGGCGTGTGCTCGTTCAGGTCACGGGCCAGTGCACGGAGATAGTGCGCTACCGGCCGGTCGGCGTTGGTGGCGAAGGCCGCGAACTCCCTTGCCACGCAACCGCGAAGCATCACCGGCACCGCCCCCGGCCGCATCGCAGGCGCACCGGGGGTGCCGAACAGCGACGGGATCGCGACGGTGAACCCGTTGTCCACAAGGTGGTTGCCGAGGGCCAGCACACCGGGGTGGGCGCCGGGCATCTCGGGAATGAGGATGACGCCGGGGCCCTCACCCCTGCGGTAGACGTCGTGGGTGTATCCGACCGCGGTGAACGGCGCGACGGTCCACCCCGTCAGATCGGCTTCCCGAGCCGCCCCGGCGGCTGCATGGGGGTCCGGAGCCGCCTCGGCGGCGACATCAGGATCGGGCGCTGTCATGGCACCTCTCGTCCGTTACTCGACGGGCAGGGGCGAGGCGGTCTGCGTCGCCGTCGCCAGCGTACGGTACTCAGCGGTACCCGCGGCGCCTCTCAACGCAACCTGGGCGGGGCCGGTCGGCCCGGTCAACCGCGTCGTCCAAACCGGTTCGGCCGGTTCGCCGTCGGCGTCGCTGCCCTCGTAGACCACCCACGTGACGCCGTCGACGTCCTGCACGCCGGTCGGCACCAGGTCCGGGTCCAGCGAGCCCACCAGCTTGTCCTCGTCGGCGTTGCTCTGCGTCAAGCTCAGGTACATCCCGCTCGGGGCGAGATAGCCGACCGTCGAGCTCACCGCGCGCTGGGCCTGACCCGACACCGGATCGGTCCGGCCGCCCTCGATGCCCTTGCGGCTGCCCGAGTTCGACTGCCACCCGTCGGGCAGCTGCGGCACGCGGATCGGAATCTCGAGCGCCTCGGCGTCGGCCTGCAACGCCGCCGGCGCGTCGTAGTCGGGCACCGGGCCCGCGCCAGGTCCCGCGGCCTGGAACGAGCACATGCCCAACAGTCCGGCGAGCACTACACAGGCGACCACCAGCGGTGCCATCGACCAGAACATGTCGCGGCCGTCCTGCAGCAACCGCGACTTGGCAGGCTTCGGAGCGGGCTGGGGCTGCGTCGTCACATCCCCAGTATCCCAGCTCCCACCGGCGACCCTGGTAGTGGGACAATCTGCTGCATGACGCCGAGCCGCGGGGAAGCTCCCGATCGAAATCTCGCCCTTGAACTGGTCAGAGTCACCGAGGCCGGTGCCATGGCGGCGGGGCGCTGGGTAGGGCGTGGCGATAAGGAGCGCGGTGACGGGGCCGCCGTCGATGCCATGCGCGAGCTGGTGAACTCCGTCTCGATGCGCGGCGTCGTGGTGATCGGCGAGGGCGAGAAGGACAACGCGCCGATGCTCTACAACGGTGAGGAGGTCGGCAACGGCGACGGACCGGAGTGCGACTTCGCCGTTGACCCCATCGACGGCACGACGTTGATGAGCAAGGGTTTGTCGAACGCGATCTCGGTGCTGGCCGTGTCCGAGCGCAACACCATGTACGACCCCTCGGCGGTGTTCTACATGAACAAGATCGCCGTCGGCCCGGACGCGGTCGACGCGATCGACATCGCCGCCCCGATCGGCGAGAACATCCGCCAGGTCGCCAAAGCGAAGAGCGTCTCGGTGGCCGATCTGACCGTGTGCGTGCTGGACCGGCCGCGGCACGAGCAGCTGATCGCCGACGTGCGCGATGCCGGGGCCCGGTGCCGGCTTATCTCCGACGGCGATGTGGCCGGCGCCATCTCGGCGTGCCGGCCCAACACCAGCACCGACCTGCTCGTCGGCATCGGTGGTACGCCCGAGGGCATCATCGCCGCGGCCGCGATCCGCTGCATGGGCGGCGCGATCCAGGGGCAGTTGGCGCCCAAGGACGACGAGGAGCGCCAGAAGGCCATCGACAAGGGACTCGACCTCGATCAGGTGCTGTTCACCGAAGACCTGGTGTCGGGCGACAACGTGTTCTTCTGCGCCACCGGCGTCACCGACGGCGACCTGCTCAAGGGCGTCCACTTCTACGGTGGCGGCTGCACCACCCAGTCGATCGTGATGCGCAGCAAGTCCGGCACCGTGCGGATGATCGAGGCCTACCACCGGCTCTCCAAGCTCAACGAGTATTCCGCGATCGACTTCACCGGCGACAGCAGCGCCGTCTATCCACTGCCGTAAGTCACCGAAACAACGAAGGGCGAAAATTGAGCGTCGACTCGTCTCAAGACCGGGAAGCTGCCGAGTACCGCATCGAGCACGACACCATGGGCGAGGTCCAAGTGCCGGTAAATGCGCTGTGGCGTGCGCAGACACAGCGCGCGGTGGAGAACTTCCCGATCTCCGGTCGAGGCCTCGAGCGCACGCAGATCCGGGCGCTGGGTCTGCTCAAGGGCGCCTGCGCGCAGGTGAACAAGGACCTGGGCCTGCTCGAGCCCGCCAAGGCCGACGCGATCATCGCGGCGGCGAGCGAGATCGCCGACGGCCGGCACGACGACCAGTTCCCGATCGACGTGTTCCAGACCGGCTCGGGCACCAGTTCGAACATGAACACCAACGAGGTGATCGCCGGCATCGCGGCGCGCAACGGTGTGACGGTGCACCCCAACGACGACGTCAACATGTCCCAGTCGTCCAACGACACCTTCCCCACCGCGACGCACATCGCTGCCACGGAAGCCGCGGTGCGGCAACTACTTCCGGCGCTGGAGGTGCTGCACGAGTCACTCGACACCAAGGCGCGGCAGTGGCGCACCGTGGTCAAGTCGGGTCGCACCCACCTGATGGACGCCGTCCCGGTGACGCTGGGCCAGGAGTTCGGCGGATACGCCCGTCAGATCGAGGCCGGCATAGAGCGGGTGAAGGCGACGCTGCCGCGACTCGGTGAACTGGCCATCGGCGGCACCGCGGTGGGCACCGGCCTCAACGCGCCCGACGACTTCGACGAGCGGGTGGTCGCCGTGTTGACCGAGCACACCGGCGTAGCCGAACTTCGCGTCGCGGCAAACCATTTCGAGGCGCAGGCCGCGCGCGACGGGCTGGTCGAGGCGTCGGGCGCCCTGCGCACCATCGCCGTGTCGCTGACCAAGATCGCCAACGACATCCGGTGGATGGGCTCGGGTCCGCTGACCGGGCTCGGCGAGCTGCAACTGCCGGACCTGCAGCCGGGCAGCTCGATCATGCCCGGCAAGGTCAATCCCGTCATCCCCGAGGCCGTCACGCAGGTCGCCGCTCAGGTGATCGGCAACGACGCGGCCATCGTGTTCGGCGGCGCCTCGGGGGCATTCGAGCTCAACGTCTACATCCCGATGATGGCCCGCAACATCCTCGAGTCGTTGAAGATCCTTGCCAACGCGTCGAAGCTGTTCGCCGAGCGGTGCATCGACGGCCTGGTCGCCAACGAGGACCGGCTGCGGGAACTGGCCGAGTCCTCGCCGTCGATCGTGACGCCGCTGAACTCGGCGATCGGCTACGAGGAGGCTGCCGCGGTCGCCAAACAGGCGCTCAAGGAGAAGAAGACCATTCGCCAGACGGTCATCGACCGGGGACTCATCGGCGACAAGCTGTCCGAGGAGGAACTCGACAAGCGCCTGGACGTGCTGGCGATGGCGAAGGTTCGCGACGACCACCGCTAGGTCGCACCGGAGCGCGGCGCAACAGGTCGAACGGACGACTACTTTCGATAGCTAACGGGTATAGAGCCGTTTGCCGTCGTGCATCGGCGGTGCGAAACCAGTCAAACAACGGTGTTTGCTGACAAGAGCTTAGATGCTGTTTCTGATGGCGGGGGAAGTCGTCATGCAAGATGCGACTCATCAGCGCGCGGTTCGGGGCTTTCTGGATTCGGCCAGCGTCGGGCCGTCGGCATTGCTGATCGAGGGGGAGCCGGGGATCGGCAAGACCACGCTGTGGTTAGCTGCGGTGGACCGGGCGCAGGACCGCGGGTTCCGGGTGCTGTCCACGCGGGCCGCGGCCGCCGAGTCCGTACTGGCGTACACGGCGCTGGCCGACCTTCTGGACGAGGTCGACGCCCGGGCCTGGGCCGACCTGCCGGACCCCCAGCTTCTCGCGGTCGACCGGGTGTTGCTGCGCGCCGACACGGACATCGTCACCGACCAGCGTGCCGTCGCGGCGGCGTTCCTCGCGGTGATCGAGCGCATCTCCGAAGAGGGTCCCGTGCTGTTGGCGATCGACGACCTGCAGTGGCTGGACCCGTCGAGCCTGCACGTGCTGGCCTTCGCCGCGCGCCGGCTCAGCGGTCCGACGGGTGTGCTGGCCAGTGTGCGAACCGAACCCGGCGACAGCGCCACCTCGGCCTGGCTGCAGATGCCGCGCCCGGAGGCGGTGAACCGGATCCGGTTGAGCCCGTTGAACATCACCGACCTGCACGCGGCGGTTTCCGCGCAGCTGCGGCGGCCGATCTCCCGTCCCGCCATCGGCCGCATCCACCAGGTGTCCGGCGGAAATCCCTTCTACGCCATCGAGTTGGCGCGCGCCATCGACGAACGCGGGTCCGGCATCGAGACCTCGTTGCCGCGCACGCTGACAGACGTGGTGCGCACCCGGATCGGCAGCCTGGACACCGACGTGCACGATGCGCTGCTGGCCGCCTCCTGCCTGCCCACCCCGACGGTCGACATGGTGTGCACCGCCACCCGCAACGACGACGACCGCCTGGTCGAGCTGCTCGAGACCGCGGAGAGCAAGGGCATCATCGCGATCGACGGCAACCGCATCCGGTTCGCCCATCCCCTGCTGGCGCGCGGCGTCTACACCCAGGCCGCCCCCGGACGCCGCCGGTCGATGCACCGGCGGCTCGCCGAGATCGTCGATGAACCCGAACTGCGGGCCCGCCACCTCGCGTTGGCCGCCACCAGCGGCGATCAGGTCACGCTGCAGGCGCTCGACGCGGCCGCGGACTCGGCTCGGATGCGGGGCGCGCCCGCGGCCGCCGCGGAGCTGATGGACCTGGCGATCGGACTCGGCGGCGACAGTCCCGAACGCCGGCTCCGATCGGCCCTGCACCACTTCGACGCCGGCGATGCCGACCGTGCCGCCTCGATTCTGGAGGACACCATAGAGGCGTTGCCGTCGGGTGATCTGCGAGCGGAGGCGTTGAGCCGCCTGGCGGTGGTCCGGCTCTACGGGGAAGGTTTCTACGAGACCACCCGACTTCTGCGCGCGGCACTGGACGAAGTGCGGGACAATGGCGCGTTGCGGGTGCAGATCCTGATCACGCTGGCGTATTCGCTGCACCACGCCAACGAGGTGGCCGAGGCGGTGACGACTGCCGAGCAGGCGGTGGCCATCGCCGAGACGCTCGCCAACCCACACCTGCTGAGCATGGCGCTGGGCATGCTGGTCACCATGCGGTTCGCGGCCGGCCAGGGGTATGACGCGCAACTGCTGGGCCGGGCACTCGAGCTCGAGGACCCGGAAGCGTTCACGCCCTTGGTCTTTCGCCCCAGCGTGCAACGCGCGGTGCTGCTGGATTGGACAGGAGAGCTCGAGCGGGCCCGCGAGGCGTTGGAGAAGATCTGCGCCCGCTGTGTGGAGAAGGGCGAGGAGGGCGAGCACCTCTTCATCTGCCAGCACATTTTGATCAACGCCATCTGGCGTGGCGACCTGGTCCGCGCCAGGCTCGTCGCCGAGGACGCATGGGAGGAGGCGCGACAACTGGGCGGGCACACCCCGCGGTTCCTCGCACACAGCCTGCGCGCCCAGCTGAGCGCATACGCCGGCCAGGAGGCCGCGGCCCGTCAAGCCATCGACGCCGCACTCGAAGAAGGCAGTCGCACCGGCACCTCCCGGCTGGCCGAGCGGGTGCTCGCCGCGTTGGCGTTCCTCGAGGTGTCGCTGGGCAACCATGAGGCAGCGGTTGCCGCGGCACAGCCGATGCTGGCCGACTTCGACCCGACATCGACGCCGACCGAGCTGCCCAACGCCTCCTACCTACCCGATGCGGTGGAGGCGCTGATCGAGTTGGACCGGTTCGCCGAGGCCGAGCCGCTGATCGCCGCGCTCGAGCGCAACGGCCGCGGGCTGAACCGCCCGTGGATGACGGCGGTCGGCGGCCGGTGCCGCGCCATGCTGCTCGCGGCCCGCGGCGACTACGACGGCGCGCACGCCGCGGCGCGACAGGCGATGGCCGCGCACGCGAGCCTGCCGATGCCGTTCGAACGGGCCAGGACCCAACTGCTGCTTGGTCAGCTCGAGCGGCGGCTGCGCAACAAGGACTCGGCCTCGATGCACCTGCAGGAGGCGCTCGAAACGTTCGAGCGGCTCACCATTCCGCTGTGGGCCGAGCGGGCCCGCACCGAACTGGCCCGTTCGAACGTCAGCGCACGGCGTACCGATGCGCTCACACCGTCCGAGCAGCAGGTCGCCGAGCTCGCCGCGTCGGGCATGAAGAACCGTGACGTCGCCTCGGCGCTGTTCATCAGCCCGAAGACGGTCGAGGCCAACCTGGCCCGGATCTACCGCAAGCTAGGCATCAAGTCACGCGCCGAGCTGGGCCGTCACATCGGGCGGCCAGAGGAGTCGTACGGATAGGGAAAATCCCTATTCCCCCAAGCCGGCTCGGGGCTTACCGTCGAATCGCCCCAAGTCTCCGAGCCATCGACAGGAGGACCGGTGCGCACCGACCTTGCTCCCGTGCCCCTCACCGACCCGAGCGCCGCTCTGGTCACGACGGCGACAAGCCACCCCGCCATCCGGACCGGATTCGCGGTCCTGGGTCTGGTGTCGCTGCTCGATCTACCCAGGAGTGATCGCGCGGACCGGGTGGTCGCGCTGAGCGGAGCCGCGGCCGCCGGGTGGTACTTGATGCGCGGTCACAGCAACTAGCGACGATCCGGCGTTCCGCGGCGGAGCCGCGATCAAGGCAGAGCGCCGGGGCTGATCTCCTCGAGCATCTCGGTGACCAGCGCCGCAATGGGCGAGCGCTCACTGCGCAGCAGCGTGATGTGCGCGAACAGCGGGTGCCCCTTCAGCTTTTCGATCACCGCCGCCACCCCGTCGTGGCGTCCGACACGCAGGTTGTCGCGCTGGGCGACGTCATGGGTGAGGACCACGCGCGATCCGCTGCCGAGCCGCGACAGCACCGTCAGCAGCACGTTGCGCTCCAGCGACTGCGCTTCGTCCACGATGACGAACGAGTCGTGCAGCGACCGCCCACGTATGTGGGTCAGCGGCAGCACCTCGAGCATGCCCCGGGCGAGCACCTCTTCGAGGACCGCCGGGCTGGCGAGCCCTTCGAGGGTGTCGAAGACGGCCTGCGCCCACGGCCCCATCTTCTCGCTCTCGCTGCCGGGCAGGTAGCCGAGGTCCTGGCCGCCGACGGCGTACAGCGGCCGAAACACCACCACCTTGCGCTGGGTGCGACGTTCCAGCACCGCTTCCAGTCCGGCACACAGCGCCAGCGCCGACTTGCCGGTGCCCGCCTTGCCGCCGAGCGAGACGATGCCGACCGATTCGTCGAGCAGCAGGTCCAGTGCCACCCGCTGTTCGGCGGAGCGGCCGCGCAGACCGAAGACCTCGCGGTCACCGCGGACCAGTTGGACCCGTTTCTCGGCGTTGACCCGGCCGAGCGCCGAGCTGCCGCCCAGCAGCCGGACTCCGGTGTGGCACGGCAGGTTTCGTGCGGCTTCCAGGTCGATCTCGCCCTCGGCGAAGAGCATGTCGATGTCGTCGGCGGCGACCTCGACCTCCGTCATGCCGGTCCAGCCGGAGGTCACGACGTCCTGGGCGTGGTACTCGTCGGCGGTCAGCCCGACGGCACCGGCCTTCACCCGCAGCGGGATGTCCTTGCTGACCAACGTGACATGCTTGCCCTCGGCGGCGAGATTGGCCGCCACGGTCAGGATGCGAGCGTCATTGCTCTCGTTGCGGAACCCGGCGGGCAACACGGTGGGGTCGCTGTGGTTGAGTTCGACGTGCAGCGTGCCGCCTTGGGTGCCAACGGGAATCGGCTGATCGAGCCGTCCGTGTTCCAGCCGAAGATCGTCGAACATCCGCAGGGCCTGGCGTGCGAACCAGCCGAGCTCATGATGATGCCGCTTGGCTTCCAGTTCGCTGATGACCACCAGCGGGACCACGACTTCGTGCTCGGCGAACCGCGTGGCCGCCCAGGGATCGGACAGCAGCACGGAGGTGTCGAGTACATAGGTGCGAACCGCGGTCCGGACGGCCGAATCACTCACGTGACGCTCCTCGTGCCCGCGCGGCCCCGCACGAACTCTCGGCGGACACTGCGGCACTGGGACCGGGGCCGGTCCTCTCGTGATCGAAACGATCGGTACCGCCCGGATAGCAGAGCATGTCGCTAGCCATCGACCGCGACGCTACTCCCGTTGCCGCACACGCGCCGTGCAGGCGCGCCGTAGTTCCGGTTACCGAGAGGTGAACTGCGCCAGCGACGGTTCGCCGCTCAGACCCCAGGCCGCGATCCGGTCGGCGATCACCCGGCGCAGCTGCTCGGGCCCGAAGATGCCGGCGCCGTCGATGTTGGCGAGCTTGTCGGCATAGGCGTCGATGTCACCGCCGACGACACCGAGTTCGGCGGCGCGGCGGCCGACGGCCTCGACGGTCTCCGCACGGCTGGTGCTCAGCAGGTGCGCGACGAGGTTGGCGAAGAACTCCTCGTGCCGTTCCTCGTCGCGGGCGATGCGACCGATGAGGCCTTTGAGCACGGGCTCTTCGATCTGCGCCTCGAGGTTGCGGCAGTACACCGCGTGGGCCCGTTCGAAGAAGGCCATGAAGACCAGCCGCTCGACCTGGCTGTAGGTGTCGGCACGGTAGCCCTTCATGACGTGTTCGACACGGACGTCCTCGTTGGCTGCGGGGTCGATCTCACGCGTGACCACGAGGTAGTTGCGCAGCGCGACCGCGTGCAGATGCTCCTCGGCCGTCCAGCGCCCGATCCAGCGGCCCCACTTCTCCTCGAGGATGAAGCTGAAGACCATCTCGCGGTGGTAGCCCGCCAGGTTGTCCTTGGTGATGAGCAGGATCTCCAGCGCATCGGTGATGTGCTTGGGCAGGGTCACCTGCTCGGGATCCCAGTCGCGGCCGCCGAGAAAGGCGAAGTTCTCGCCCTGGTCGAAGGGCACGTAGTCGTGGGCGTACCAGAGGTCCTCGGTGTCGACGTGGCGACGCAGCTCCTGCTGCACGACCGGCTCGAGTTCGAGGATCAGCGCATTGGGTACAGGTTTCTGTGCCATGCGGTTACATTAACTCAATTCTGTGGGGATCGTAAAATTCCGACCCCCGAGCGTGTCTAGAGCGTGAGCCCCGGATACAGCGGGTTGGCATCCAGCAGTTCGGCGGCACCGGCGTGCACCCGCTCGGCCAGACCGTCGGCCATGACGTACTTGGCTTTCGACGGCCCGGCGGTGGCTTGGGCCGGTTCGGTGTTGGACAGCACCTCGACGATCAGCTCGGCGACGCGGTCGAACTCGTCGGCCCCGAAGCCGCGGGTGGTCAGCGCCGGGGTGCCCAGCCGGATGCCGCTGGTGTACCAGGCGCCGTTGGGGTCGGCGGGCACGGAGTTGCGGTTGGTGACGATGCCGGCGTCGAGCAGCGCGGACTCGGCCTGCCTGCCGGTCAGCCCGAACGACGTCACGTCGAGCAGGACCAGGTGGTTGTCGGTCCCGCCGGTGACGAGCGCGCCGTCGCGTTTGAGGAACCCGTCGGCCAGCGCTTGGGCGTTGTCGGCGACGCGCTGGGCGTAGGCGCCGAACGCCGGTTGGCGGGCTTCGGCCAGCGCGACCGCCTTGGCCGCCATGACGTGCGACAGCGGTCCGCCGAGCACCATCGGGCAGCCCTTGTCGACGGCGTCGGAGTACTCGGGCTGGGCGAGCACCATGCCGCCGCGGGGCCCGCGCAGCGACTTGTGGGTCGTCGTCGTGGTGACGTGGGCGTGCGGGACCGGATCCTCGTCACCGGTGAAGACCTTGCCCGCGACCAGACCGGCGAAGTGGGCCATGTCGACCATCAGGGTGGCGCCCACCTCGTCGGCGATCTCGCGCATGGTCGCGAAGTTGACCCGGCGCGGGTAGGCGGAGTAGCCCGCCACGATGATCAGCGGCTTGAACTCGCGGGCCGCTTCGGCGACGGCCTGGTAGTCCAGGAATCCGGTGTTCGGGTCGGTGCCGTAACTGCGCTGGTGGAACATCTTGCCCGAGATGTTGGGCCGGAAACCGTGGGTGAGGTGGCCGCCGGCGTCCAGCGACATCCCGAGCAGCCGCTGATCGCCGAGCTTGTTGCGCAGCGTCTCCCAGTCCGCCTCGGACAGGTCGTTGACGTGCTTGGCACCCAGCGCCGCCAGTTCGGGACCTTCTACCCGGGTCGCCAGGATCGCCCAGAAGGCGACCAGGTTGGCGTCGATGCCCGAGTGCGGCTGGACGTAGGCGTAGGGCGCGCCGAACAACTCGCGGGCGTGCTCGGCGGCGAGCGCCTCGACCGTGTCGACGTTCTGGCACCCCGCGTAGAAGCGGTGCCCGATGGTGCCCTCGGCGTACTTGTCGGAGAACCAGCTGCCCATGGTGAGCAACACCGCGGGCGATGCGTAGTTCTCGCTGGCGATCAGCTTGAGCGAATCCCGTTGATCGACGAGTTCTTTGCGCGTCGCCGCCGCGATGCGGGGCTCGACGGACTCGATGACCTGCAGGGCGGCCCGGTACGCCGCGCTCGCGGTTTCGGCGTACTCCGCGCCGGGAGCAGCAGCGTTCGAGGTCACGGCGTCAGCAGTCATGAGGTTCAGCCTACGACGGCGCCCATCCAGTTGGGTCAGGCCGCCCGCAGCGACGACGGGATCAGCGGCTCGTCGAGCAGCGTGCCGAATCGCTGCGTGAGGCTGACCCCGTCGGGCCGGGCGTCCAGCCAGCCGCGCAGCAGCCGGTACCCCTCCACGTAGGTGCTGGTGTAGGCCCGCCACAGCGGCGAGGACAGGAAGCGCAGCATCTGGCGCGCGCGCTCGTCGTTGACCAGCAACCACTGCTTGAGAAACGCCACGACCTCGTCGACGTCGCGGTGTTCGTCGTGCAGCATCAGGGCAGCATCCTGACGCACCTCGGCCAGCGCGGCTGTCGCCGCCGAGATGGTCCGCGCGCGGTCCCCGTCGAAGCGCAGGCCCAGGTCGGCGTAGATCTCGGCGGCCCACGCACCCCACTCCGGCCCGATCGCGGCATGCAACGCCAGGTCGGCCAGGCCCTCGGCCATCACGCACTGCGGCGTGTTGACCAGGAAGATGGTCTGCTCGGCCTGCCCCCTGCGCCCCACCAGGCCCGCTTCCTTGCGGCAGTGCTCGGTGTGGTGACCGGGATAGGACTCGTGGGCCACCAGACGCGGCAGGTTGGACATCTGCTGCTTGAGGTCGGCGTTGACCGCCACCGTCGAGGTGAATTCACCGTGGTAGTAGTTGAACCCCGACCACGGCTTGTCGGTGACCACCTCGTAGGTGATGGTCTCGCTGTCGGGCAGTGGGTACTCAGCGCGCACCCGGTCGCGCAGCGCGCTGGAGAACGCGTGGATGCACTCCTCGAGGCGGTCGGGCGGGATCTCCTCGGCGGACCGGTAGGCCTGTATCCGGTCGGCCAGCGCGCCGGTGCCGCCCACGACTTCGTCCAGCCGGCGGTGCGCCTCGCGGTACTGCTCAGGGTCCCCCTTGGTGATGTGCACGTCGAAGTAGGCCTCGACCTCGTCGACGAATCCCACATCCTGGCCGGCGAACTTGCGGCCGGCACACGCCAGCGCCCGCAGGTGGGCGGCGACATACTCGGCGCGCGCCCGCTCGAGCCCCGCGGCGGGCAACTCAGCGAGCAGACCCTCCGCCTGACGGGCCAGGTCCGCCGGGTCGGGCGGCGGCTCGGCGGCCACCGCGCGGCGCAGCGCCGGATCTCCGGTGAACGAGTCGACGTAGCCGTCCTCCACCCGGTCGAAGCGCAGACCGAGCAGCAGGTACTCCCGGACTAGCGAAACTGAGGTGCTGGCGTCCATGTCGTCAACGGTAAATGCAAGACTGAGGCCATGGCGCGGCTGAGTGAACCCAGCCCATACGTGGAGTTCGACCGGAGTCAATGGCGAAACCTCCGCATGTCGACCCCGTTGAAGCTCTCCGAGGACGAGTTGATCAAGCTGCGCGGCATCGGCGAGAAGGTGGATCTGCTCGAGGTCGAAGAGGTCTACCTGCCGTTGGCCCGGCTGATCCATCTCCAGGTCGCCGCGCGCCAGCGGCTGTTCGCGACGACGGCGGAGTTCCTGGGCGAATCGGGGGGTGATCCGCACCAGAACCCGGACCGGCCGGTGCCCTTCGTCATCGGCGTGGCGGGCAGCGTGGCCGTCGGCAAGTCGACGACCGCCCGTGTGCTGCAAGCACTTCTGGCCCGGTGGGAGCACCATCCGCGGGTCGACCTGGTCACCACCGACGGCTTCCTGTACCCCAACTCCGAGTTGGTGCGCCGAAACCTGATGGGCCGCAAGGGATTTCCAGAGAGTTACGACCGTCGGGCGCTGATGCGATTCGTCACGGCGGTCAAGGCGGGTTCGGACAAGGTGTGTGCTCCGGTGTACTCACACCTGCTCTACGACATCGTGCCCGGGGAGAAGCAGATCGTCGCGCACCCCGACATCCTGATCCTCGAGGGCCTCAACGTACTCCAGACGGGCCCGACGCTGATGGTTTCGGACCTGTTCGACTTCTCGGTCTACGTCGACGCCCGCATCGACGACATCGAGCAGTGGTACATCGACCGGTTCCTGGGCCTGCGCACAACGGCTTTCGCCGACCCGGCGTCGCACTTCCACCACTACGCGACACTGACCGACCAGCAGGCGGTCTTCGCCGCCAGCGACATCTGGCATTCGATCAACCGGCCGAACCTGATCGAGAACATCCTGCCGACGCGTCCACGAGCGACGCTGGTGCTGCGCAAGGACGCCGACCACTCAATCAACCGGCTCCGGCTGCGCAAGCTCTGACATGTTCGCGGCCCGCCCGGCGCACCGAACGGGCCGCAGCAGCAATAGATCACGACTTGATGCGGCGCCAGCCCTGATACTGCAGCTCGGCCATGACCAACGTGTACACACCCGTGCCGAGGATGAGCACCACCCCGACGGCGGTCAGCGGGAAGACGTCGGCGAGCACCAGCACCACGGTGGCCACCGAGAAGACCAGGTTGCCAGCCGCCAGCGCGATGCCCGAGAGCTTCACCGAGGGCAACGCGGCGAGCCCGAGAACCGCCAACGCGAAGACGATGAAGAACACGCTCATCGAGTACTCGAACGCCTTCGTGGTGCCGGAGATCTCAGCGAGCCAGCCCGCGAGCGGGATGCCCGCAACACCGACCAGGCCGGACAGCGTCGCGTCGAGGCGCATGGCGAAGCGCAGCAGCGAATCGGTGGATTCATGGAGCTTCGGGGAGGAGATGGCGGTCATCGAACTTCCTTTCTGGGTGGGGATGGACGACCGTTCCGGAGCCGACGCCGCAACCTCTGCACGGAGGCTTTCGTGCTCCTCGCGTGCGCGGGCCGGCTCCGGACGGTCATGTGGAGGTCGCGTCTAGCCGACGCACCCCGAGGTATTGGACGTAGGCGAACGCCAGCGTGAGGGCGGTGAAGGCGACCGTGGCGGCGATGCCGAACCGCGTCAGCGGCAACCACCCCGCGATCAGCACACCCGCGACGGTCACCGCGAAGGCGACGTTGCCGACCAGCACGCCCACGCCGACCCGCCGGACGTCGCGCACGCCGGCCGCCAGATACAGCGCGGCGCCGTAGGCGACGAGCGCTGCTCCGGCGATCCACTCGCTGGTCGGCGAAAGCCCCGACAGCCGCGAGAGCGGGTCGGCGGCCATCGCGATGACGAGACCGACTGCTGCGCACAAGGTTGCATCGGCGCGCAGGGCGAACCGCAGCAGGTCGCCCACCGCAGGCGCGGTGAGATCATCCTGGGTGTCGACGGAGCGGGTGGTGACGGTGGTCATGACACCGACACTGCCCGCAGGGCACTGCCAGATCGATGCCGGACGCTGCCAATCACTGCCAGCCGCAGTTCAGCGCTCTAGTCCGAGGCGGCCACCAGGTTGCCGCGCAGATCGGCGGCGATCACGCGCGCCGCGGCGTTCTGCCAGTTGTGCAGGGACCGCTGCGGCACCTCGGTGACGAACCACTGCCAGGCTTGCCGGGCCACCGGGTCCAGCCCGGCGGCGGTGGCGTTCTGCGCATAGGCCCGCACACCGACGACGTAGGGGAAGTACAGCGAGTTGTAGTACCGCCACTCCTCGGTGGTGCCGAAATCGCCGCTGTCGCGCGGCTTGAGCCGGGCGATGCGGTCGGCCAGCAGCGCCTTGAGTTCGTTGGCCCGCTCGAGCGGCTGGTCGGGTGCGCCGCGGGCGGCCAGCCGCTCGTCGATGACCGGCAGCTTGGTCAGCGGGCTGGCCACGAGTTTGGACAGGTCGCCGTAGTGGCCGAGGGCGCGGCGGGTGAGCCGGGCGAAGGTCTCCTCGTCGACGCCGTCGAGCGGGTTGTCCTTGCGCAGCGGCAGCGCGGCCTCGGTGCTGCGCAGCGTCGCCCGGTCGGCACGCAGCGCCGGCGAACGGGAGAACGCCAGCCGGTCGAGCACACCCGCGAGTGGGTCGGCGAGCACGTTGATCACGATCGCGATGCCCAGGCTGGTGAACAGCAGCACCGTCAGCGCGGTGTCGCGGCCCGTGACGGCCAGCACCACCAGCGCCTGACCGCCGAACAACACGGCGACCACACACGTCGCCGCGAACGACCTCAGCATGTCCGCCCGCAATGCCTGCCCTTCGTCGAACGCATCACCGATCGCCACCGCGACGCCCAGCAGCGCGACGTCGAAGCCGGTCGCCGCCAACGCCAACCAGCTGGGCACCAGGCCGAGCGGGATGATCAGGATCGCGTTGCCGAGCGCGAAGAACAGCGTCGCGATGACCATGAAACCCACCACCGGGCGCGGTTGGGACCGGCGCAGGACCGCGTAGACCATCGCCCCGAGCGCCGACAGCGAGATGGCGGCGAACATCACCCAGTGGCCCACGCGCAACGGTCCGTCGACCCCGCCTGCCATCGCGGCGCCCGCGAACGCGACCACGGCCACCGCGACGACCAGGCCCAGCTCGCTAGCCCTGCTGCGCCAGCTGTCGCGGGGCCGCGACAGCTCGATCAACACCGCGAACCAGGCGATGCCCGGCACGGCCACCAGGTAGATCTCGACGCGGCCCAGCGCGTCGGCGCCGCTGACCGTCCGCACGGCGTCCAGCGCGACCACCGCGGCGAAACTGGTCAGTCCGATCGCTGCGAGCACCAGGACAGGTTTGCGTGGATCGCGGGCCAGCAGGTACAGCCCGAGCCACCAGCTCAGAACGAAGACGACCGCCGACAGCGCCGCCATCGTCACGTGCCACATCGGCCGACCCGATCAGATTCCATAACGCCGGTGGCGTGCGGTGTAGTCGCGCAGCGCCCGGAGGAAGTCGACCCGCCGGAACTCCGGCCAATACGCCTCGGTGAACCACATCTCGGAGTACGCGCTCTGCCACAGCAGGAAGCCCGACAGCCGCTGCTCGCCGGAGGTGCGGATGACGAGGTCGGGGTCGGGTTGCCCGGAGGTGTAGAGGTTCTCGGAGATCGCGTCGATGGTGACGGCCTCGAGGAGCTGTTCACCGGTGTTGCCGTTGGCCAGCTCCTTGCCGAGCAGCTGGCGCACCGCGTCGACGATCTCCTGCCTGCCGCCGTAGCCGACCGCGACGTTGACGTGGAACGTCTGGGCGTGCGATTCGGTCTGCGTGGAGTCGACCGCGTCGCGCAGCCGGCGAGCAGGCTCCTGGCCGATCAGCTCGAGGTCGCCGACCGTGCGCACGCTCCAGCGGTTGGCCGGCGCGCAGATCTCCTCGACGACGTCGGTGATGATCTCGATGAGCGAGGAGAGCTCCTCGGGCGCGCGTTGCAGGTTCTCGGTGGACAGCAGGTAGACCGTGGCCATCTCGATGCCGGCCTCCTGACACCAGCGCAGCATCTCGGCGATCTTGCGCGCGCCCATCCGGTACCCGAAGCTGACGTCATCGTGTCCTGCGTCACGCGCCCAGCGGCGGTTGCCGTCGCACAGCACCGCGATATGCCGTGGCAGTTCGGATTTGGACTGCGCCAGTTCCTGCCGCAACCGCATCTCGTAGAGCCGGTAGGCCGGCTCCTTGAGACGCGGGGGAATGAGCTCCACGAAGATCCAGACTACTGTGAGTGAGTGCAATCCCCGGCATAGTGCAGGCTTTCGTGGAGGTGAGATGACGCGATCCGTCGACGCCACAGAACCCGAGCGGACCCGTCGGCCGCACGGACGGGCCGAGGACCTGCCAGAAGCCGTCGTCGAGGGTGTCGCGACGTTCATCGGCAAGCCGCGGGCGCGTGGGTGGATCCACGTCTACGCGGCGGTGGTGGCCGCGATCTGCGGGGCGACGCTGGTCTCGGTGTCGTGGTCGGTGCAGTCGACAAGGGCGGGCATCGCGACGCTGATCTACACGCTCACGATCGTCGCGATGTTCGCCGTCAGCGGCGCCTACCACCGGGTCAACTGGAAGTCGCAGACCACCCACAAGTGGATGAAGCGCCTCGACCACTCGATGATCTTCGTGTTCATCGCAGGCAGCTACACGCCGTTCGCACTCCTGGCGCTGCCGTCCACCGACGGCATGGTGCTGTTCTACATCGTCTGGGGCGGTGCGATCGCGGGCGTACTGCTCAAGTGCTTCTGGCCGTCGGCGCCGCGGTGGGTCGGTGTGCCGCTGTACATCCTGCTCGGCTGGGTGGCGGCGTGGTTCATCGGACCGATCATGCACGGCGCGGGTGTCACGGCAGTGGTGCTGTTGATCGTGGGCGGCGCGCTGTACAGCATCGGCGGCGTGCTGTACGCCGTGAAGTGGCCCGACCCCTGGCCGACGACCTTCGGCCATCACGAGTTCTTTCACGCCTGCACCGCAGTGGCCGCGACCTGCCACTACATCGCGATGTGGTTCGCCGTCTTCTAGAGCTGGGTGACGTTGCCCGGGCCCCAGTAGGCCTTCATGGAGGCGATCTTGCCCTCGCCGGTGAACGTCATGACGCTGATGATGTCGATGGCCATCTTGCTCTCGCCGAGATCGATCGTCAGCGTCCAGTGAAAGGCCGCCTCGTGGCCGAGCGCGCGCAGCGTGACGACGTCGGCCTGGGCGCCGTTCGCCGGAAGGGCATCGTAGAAGCGGCGGATCGCCGGGCGGCCGATGTGCACCTCGCTGCCGACCGGGTCCTCGACGGTGGCGTCGTCGGCATACAACTCGGCTACCGCATCGGCATCGCCCTTGGCTGCGAGTTCGAGGTAGCGCTTGACGGTGGCGGCGTTGTCTTCCTGCGTCGGCATGGGCGAAGGCTACCGGGGATCGACCGCGGCGGCGAGATCCCCGGCGCTGGTGACCGGTAGGTCACACGTCCGGCCGCGACAGACGTAGGCGGCATCGGCTCCTCCCACCCGGTCGCGCTCGCGCAGCAACTCCGAGGAGCCGACCGGCCCGCCGATGACGACCGCCCCGCCCGGCGCGAGCCTGCGCGCGGCGGCCAGCAAATCGGAACCCGGCCCGGCACATGCCACCGCGATCTGCAGTGGTCCGCGCACCGCCGCCTCGGCGACGGCGAGCCAGTGTCCACCCGAGCGAGGCAACCTGGCCAATATCTGGCCGGCCCCACCGAGCGTCGCCTCGGCCGCGGCGCCGTAACGTCCGGCCCGGTCGGCGGGCGCCAGGTGCGCGGCCAGCAGCAGCGCCTCGGCGACCAGTGACGCGCCCGACGGCGTGGCGCCGTCGAGCGGATCGGCCGGTCGCACCATCAGCGCTTCGGCGTCGTCGGCGGTGTCGAACCAACCGCCGTCGCGATCGGGGTCGGCGAAATGGTCGAGCGCGATGTCCAGAAGCGCGGCCGCCGCGCCGAGCCAGGAACTGTCCCCGGTCATCTGGTGCAGCGTCAGCAATCCGGTCGCCAGCGCCCCGTGATCCTCGAGGATGGCATCGCTGTCGCCGACCACTCCCCCGAGGCTGGCCCGCCGCAACCGGCCGTCGACGAGGTGCAGGTCGAGCACTGCCTCTGCGCATCGGGTCGCGGCCGTCAGTAGGCCAGGATCGTCGAGCGCCACGCTCGCCTCGGCCAGCGCGGTGATCGCCAGCCCGTTCCACGCCGTGACCACCTTGTCGTCGCGGCCTGGCTGCGGGCGGGTCACCCGTGACGCCAGCAACGCGGTGCGCACCCTGCCGAAGCGGTCGGGGTCGTCGGGGTCATGTGGCAGCTGCAGTACCGACGTGCCGTGCTCGAAAGTTCCGGCGTCGGTGACCGCGAACAGCGTTGCGGCCCAACGGCCGTCGTCTGCTCCGAGGACTTCGCGCAGCTGCGCGGGGGTGAAGACGTAGGTCAGCCCTTCCACACCGTCGGCGTCGGCGTCCAGCGACGAGGCGAACATGCCGCCCACCGCGAGGTCGTCGATCAGGAACCGCGCCGTCTCGTCAGCCACCCTGCGCGCCAACGTGCTTCCGGTACGGCGCGCCCAGTGTGCGTACACGCGCAGCAGCAGCGCGTTGTCGTAGAGCATCTTCTCGAAGTGCGGCACCACCCACGACGCATCGACGCTGTAGCGCGCGAAACCCCCGGCCAACTGGTCGTAGATGCCACCGCGCGCCATCGCCGTGCAAGTGCGTTCGACGGCCTCCAGCGGCAGCAGGTCACCCGTGCGTTCATGGCTGCGCAGCAGCGCCTCCAACAACGCCGACGGCGGGAACTTCGGCGCAGCGGCCCGGTTGGTGGCGAAGCCGCCGCGCTCGACGTCCTCGTCGGCCAACACCGCGGCGACCGCGTGGTCACACAGGGCCGGGTGCACCGGCGGCCCGCCCGGCAAACCGGTGGCCATCGAGCGAAGCTCACCGGTGATCCGGTCGGAGGCCTGCTCGACCTCGCTGCGACGGGTGCGCCAGGTCTCGGTCACCGCAGCGAGCAGTTGCAGGAAGCCGGGCTTTGGGTAGTAGGTGCCGCAGAAGAACGGCCTGCCGTCGGGCGTCAGGAAACAGGTCATCGGCCAGCCGCCCTGGCCGGTCAGCGCGACCGTGGCGTTCATGTAGACGGCGTCGAGGTCGGGCCGCTCCTCCCGGTCGACCTTGATGCAGACGAAGTCCGCGTTCATCACCGCCGCGACCTGCCCGTCCTCGAACGACTCATGGGCCATGACATGGCACCAGTGGCAGGCGGCGTAACCGATCGACAGCAGGATCGGCACATCGCGGGCCACCGCCTCGGCCAGGGCCTCGGGCGTCCACTGCCGCCAGTGCACCGGATTGTCGGCGTGCTGGCGAAGATAGGGGCTGATGGCCCCGGCGAGCTCGTTGCGCCCGGGAGGCTCAGCCGGGCTCACGTGGCGCCCCGCCCGAGTCGGGCGTGGTCCCGTCGGCCGGTGTCTGCCCATCCAAGCCGGTGGCGCCGTCGTCGGGTGCCCGGCCGGGCTCGGGACGCTTCTCGTCGAACGACTCCGGCACCTTGCGCAGGTGCTTGTTCATCGAGCGGACCAGCAGGAACGTGCCGATCAGCAGCAGCACCAAGACCAGCAGGCCGAACGGGCTGGCCTTGCCGAAGTCGGGCCCTGTGTTGCGCGGCGTGTCCTGGGCCAGCAGATCCAGTGCGAACGTTCCGAACGTAAGGGTCATGACGCCTCGATCCCGGTGAACAGGTCGGTCTCCGGCAGGGACACCGGCACCCGTGAGCGAGCCAGTTCGTACTCCTCGGTGGGCCATAGCCGCTGCTGCCACTCGATCGGCGCGCGGAAGAAGTCGCCGTTGGGGTCGATCTGGGTGGCGTGGGCACGCAGCGCGTCGTCACGCACTGCGAAGTACTTCGCGCACTCGACGCGGGTGGTCACCCGCCTGGCGAAGATGTCATGGTCGGGATCCCAGTGCTTGAGCCACTTCTCGAAGGGTCCGACCTCGCCGTGCTTGGCGAACTCGTCCTGCAGCAACTGCATCCGCTGCCGCAGGAAGCCGTGCGTGTAGTACAGCTTGTTGACCCCCCACGGCTCGCCGGTCTCGGGGAACAACCGGTAGTCGGCCGCCGCCTCGTACGCGGCCATCGAGACCTGGTGGCAGCGGATGTGGTCGGGATGCGGGTAGCCGCCGTTCTCGTCGTAGGTCGTCATCACGTGCGGCCTGAACTCGCGAATGACGCGCACCAGCGCCTCGGTGGGTTGTTCCAGCGGCACCACGCCCAGGCAACCGTCGGGCAGCGGGGGTGGCGGGTCGCCCTCGGGTAGTCCGGAGTCGACGAAGCCCAGCCAGTGGTGCTCGACGCCCAGGATCGCCGCGGCCTTGGCCATCTCGTCACGGCGGATCTCCGACATCCGGCCGTGCACCTCGGGCAGGTCCATCGCCGGGTTGAGGATGTCGCCGCGCTCGCCCCCGGTCAGGGTCACCACCAGAACCCGCACGCCCTCGTCGGCGTAGCGGGCCATCGTGGCGGCGCCCTTGCTGGACTCGTCGTCCGGGTGCGCGTGCACGGCCATCAACCGCAATTCGCTCAACCTGATCTGCCTCACCTGTCGCTATCCGAGTGGTTCGACACCTAACAACCCATCCGGATGGCCCTATAGTTCCAGTTCTGGAGAACCATCCGACGGGGAGCCCGCAAAAGGGCACCGAAAAGGGCACCGAAACCAGATGATCGAGCGTCCCGCCGCGCGCTACGGGCGCCGGCGACTGTCCGGACCGCAGCGCCGCTGGATCGCCGTCATACTGGCCGGGCTGGTCGTGGTGGCCGGGTTGATCGTCGCGGTCGTGGCATCGGGGCGGTTCGGCAGCCCCGAGGTCAAGGGCGAACTCGGCGGATATCGGCTCCTGGACGATCAGACGGTGGAGATCACCATCAGCGTCACCCGCGAGGACCCGTCGCGGCCCGTCACCTGCATCGTGCGGGCGCGGTCCATCGACGGCAGCGAAACCGGACGCCGCGAGGTGCTGGTGCCGCCGTCGCCGGAGTCGACGGTGCAGGTGACCACGATCGTCAAGGCCACCCGCGAGCCCGTCGTCGGCGACGTCTACGGCTGCGGCACCGAGGTGCCGCCCTACCTGCTGACCCCCTAGATCACAGCGCTGCGGCGTGCGCAACCAACGCCGGACTGCCAAATCGTGAAAACCCGCCGTCCGTGCGGTGGTAGCATGGAATGCGTACACGGTTCCTGCTGGGACCGTGTATTGCTGCTTTTGGTGCTCCGATGAGGCCTCTCGGGAGGCCCTTCCGGTTTGGCGCCGACCAACGCGGCAATACACGTCAAAGCTCCCGGCGCCGTACCACGAGACTTCTTACGCGATGAGCGCGAGAGCCAACGACGACAGGAGCGCGACATGACCGACACACAGGTCACCTGGCTGACGCAGGAGGCTTACGACCGGCTGAAGGCCGAGTTGGACCAACTGATCGCTCACCGGCCGATCATCGCCGCCGAGATCAACGACCGCCGCGAAGAGGGCGACCTGCGGGAGAACGGCGGCTATCACGCCGCACGTGAGGAGCAGGGCCAGGAGGAAGCCCGAATCCGCCAGCTTCAGGAGTTACTCAACAACGCCAAGGTCGGCGAGGCGCCCAAGCAGTCCGGCGTCGCGCTGCCCGGCTCGGTGGTCAAGGTTTACTACGACGACGACCAGAACGACACCGAGACGTTCCTGATCGCCACCCGCCAGGAGGGCGTCAGCGACGGCAAGCTCGAGGTCTACTCGCCGAACTCGCCGCTGGGCGCGGCGCTGATCGACGCCAAGGAAGGCGAGACGCGCAGCTTCACCGTTCCCAACGGCAGCACCGTCAAGGTCACGCTGGTCAAGGCGGAGCCCTACCGCGGCTGACGCCCGATGCCCGCGCGGGGTTTAAGGTCCGCTCATGGCGCAGATCGCCGAGGACCTGTTCCTGCTTCTGATCGACAACGCCTCCGCGCAGCCGGCGCTGGAGCGCCAGCGCCGCGAGCGCGTGCTGTCGGCGGCGGTGCTGTTGGATCTGGCGCACGCCTGCCGGGTACGGCCCGCGGTCGACGGTGAATCCGTCGAGGCGGGCCGGCTCATCGCACTGGCTGTACCAGGAGCGTTCGACCCGGTAGCCGAGCCCGCCTTCCAGCTGTTGCAGCGGCGACCGCTGCGGGCGGTGTCGGCGGTCAAGAAGCTGTCAAAGCACACCGAGGCCCACATCGCCGGCTTTCTCGAGCAGACGGGCCAGGTCCGGCGGGTCCGGCTGCCGGACAGGCATTCCGGCAGTGGCTACGCCTTCGCCCTGGTGAACCGCAAGCGGGCGGCCGACGCGCGGTCGGCGCTGCTGTCGGCACTGTTCGACCGCAAGCCGCCCGCCCCGGCGACGGCGGCGATCATCTCGCTGCTGCACGCCGTCGACGGCCTCGGCGCACTGTTGAGTCTCAACGATCGCGGCTGGCGATGGGTGCACGCCCGGGCGGGCGAGATCGCGCTGGGCAGTTGGGTCGACGAGTACCCGACGGCCCTGCCCGAGGTGAACCTGGCGGTCACCACATCGGCGGTGCGCCAGGCACTGCGCTAGCTGCTCAGGCCAGCGCCTGCTCGAGGTCGGCGAGCAAGTCGGCGACGTCTTCGATACCGACCGAAAGGCGCACGAGGTTCTCGGGTACCTCGAGCTGCGACCCCGCCGTGGAGGCATGGGTCATCGCGCCCGGGTGCTCGATCAGCGACTCGACGCCGCCCAACGACTCGGCGAGAATGAAAATCCCTGTCCGCGAACAGAGGTCACGAGCAGCGGCAACTCCACCGCGCAACCGCACCGAGATCATCCCGCCGAAGCCGCTCATCTGCCGTGCGGCGATCTCGTGGCCCGGGTGGTGGGGCAGCCCCGGATACAGCACCGTCTCGACCGCCGGGTGGCCGTCCAGGAACTCCGCGATGAGCTGGGCGTTCTCGCTGTGCCGCTGCATGCGCAGCACCAGCGTCTTGAGTCCGCGCATGGTCAGGTACGCGTCGAACGGTCCAGGCACCGCCCCGGCGCCGTTCTGCAGGAAAGCGAATGCGGCGTCGAGTTCGGCGTCGTTGGTGAGCAACGCACCGCCCACCACATCGGAGTGACCGCCGATGTACTTGGTCGTCGAATGCAGCACCACGTCGGCACCCAGCAGCAGCGGCTGCTGCAGCGCGGGCGAGGCGAACGTGTTGTCCACCAACACCTTCGAGTTCGACTCGGCGGCCAGCGCGGAGATGCCGGCGATGTCGGCGATCGAGAGCAGCGGGTTGGTCGGCGTCTCGACGAGGACCAGCCTGGTGTGCGGCGTGATCGCCGCCCGAACCGCGTCGAGATCAGCCAGCGACACGGCGGTGTAGCTGATGCCCCACTGCGTGAAGACCTTGTCGATCAGGCGGAACGTGCCGCCGTAGGCGTCGTCGGGCATCACGATGTGGTCCCCCGGCCGCAGCATGGCCCGCAGCGCGCAGTCCGTCGCCGCCATGCCCGACGAGAACGCCCGCCCGTGCGCGGCCGACTCGACCGAGGCCAGCGCAGCCTCCAGCGAAGACCGCGTCGGATTGCCGGTCCTGGCGTACTCGAACCCGCCCCGCAGACCCCCGACGCCGTCCTGCGCGAACGTCGAGCTGGCGTAGATCGGGGCGTTGACCGCTCCGGTCGCCGGGTCGGGAGCGAACCCGGCGTGGATGGCCCTCGTGGACAGTCCGCTGGCCGGCCCAAGCCTGTTGTCATCGGTCATCACCGCTCAGGGTAGCGAGCCGTGTAGACATGGACCCATGAGCACTTCCGCCCACATCGACGACCTCCTCGATCTCGACTCGCTGCTGACCCCGGAGGACATCGAGTTACGCCAGACGGTGCGCCGCTTCGGCGAGCAGCGGCTGCGGCCCTTCGTCGCCGACTGGTTCGAGACGGGGCAGGTGCCGGTCCGCGAGCTCGCCGCCGACCTCGGCAAGCTGGGACTGCTCGGCATGCACCTGCAGGGGTACGGGTGTGGAGGTTCGACGGCGACCGCTTACGGATTGGTGTGCCAGGAACTGGAGGCCGTCGACAGCGGACTGCGCAGCCTGGTGTCGGTGCAGGGCTCGCTGGCGATGTTCGCGATCCACCGCTGGGGCAGCGAGGAACAGCGAGAGCAGTGGCTGCCCGCCATGGCGGCCGGCGAAGCCATCGGCTGCTTCGGGTTGACCGAGCCCGACTTCGGGTCCAACCCGGGCGGCATGCGCACCACCGCCAAGCGGGCCGGATCGGACTGGGTTCTCAACGGCTCGAAGATGTGGATCACCAACGGCTCGGTCGCCGACGTCGCGATCGTCTGGGCCCGCGTCGACGACGGCGCGGACCACCACGTCGCCGGGTTCGTAGTGCCCGCGGGCACGGCCGGTTTCTCCGCGACCGACATGACCCACAAACTGTCGCTTCGTGCCTCGGTCACCTCCGAGCTGCACCTCGACGACGTCCGTCTGCCCGCCGCGGCGAAACTGCCCGAGGCCCGCGGACTCTCGGGCCCGCTGAGCTGCCTGTCGGAGGCCCGCTTCGGCATCGTGTTCGGCAGCGTCGGTGCGGCCAGGGACTGCCTGGAGACCGCGCTCGACTACGTCGGCACCCGTGAGGTCTTCGACAAACCGCTGGCCGCCTATCAGCTCACCCAGGCCAAGATCGCCGACATGGCGGTCGAACTGGGCAAGGCTGCGCTGCTCGCGCTGCACCTGGGCCGGCTCAAGGACGAGGGACGAATCAGGCCCGAGCAGGTCAGCTTCGGCAAGCTCAACAACGTGCGGGAGGCCATCCAGATCGCACGCCAGTGCCGAACGTTGCTCGGCGCCAACGGGATCACGCTGGACTATCCGGTGATCCGGCACGCCAACAACCTCGAGTCGGTGTTGACCTACGAGGGCACCTCCGAGGTGCACCAGATGGTCATCGGAGAGGCGCTGACCGGGGTCAGCGCCTTCCGATGAACATCGCCGTCAGTACTGCTGCGGAGTCGTCTGCGGTCCCGGCGGCACCTGCTGCTGATCGGCCTCGGCGACCTGGCCGCCGCTGAGCTTGCGATAGGCGTACACCTCGATCAGCGCGATCAGCGGGATCGCGACCAGCAGACCGACACCGCAGAGCAGCGCGCCGACGATCGCAACGACCAGCAGGACGAGGAACGTCAGCAACACCTGGCCGAAGTTGTTCTTCGCGATGTCGAAGCTCGTCTTGATCGCGTCGATCGGTGACAGGTTGCGGTCGAGCAGAGCGATGACGGTGAACAGCGTGAAGATCGCCACGACCAGGCCCGGCAGGATACACAGGGCGAACCCGATCGACGTGAGGACTCCGACGATCAGGCTGGCCACGATCACGCTGCCGACGTTGCGAGGCTTGAAGAACGATCCGATGCTCACCGGACGACCGTTCGCCACATCCAGCATGCCGCTGTAGTAGGCGGACTGGATGGCACCGCCCACCACCAACGCGACGATCCAGCCGATGACCGTGACGGCGAGGCTGGCCGGACCGGAGACGTTGTAGGAGAACGAGAAGCCGCTGTCGTCGGACACGTAGGTCGTCGAATCCGGCGAGACGGCGGCCGACAGGAACCCGAAGATGAATTGGAGCGCTACGACGATGATCCCGAAGACCAGCGTCGCGACGATCATCGGAACGGCGTTGCTGGTGAACTTGCTCCACGCCCAACTGAACGCGTTGCCGACCGAATAGTTCTGTGCGCCGCCGTATCCCGCACCGCCGGGCGGCGGGTAACCGTGCTGTCCCTGAGGCGGGTAGCCCCCCTGCTGCGGCGGCGGGTAACCGTGCTGCTGGGGAGGCGGATAGCCGCCCTGTTGCGGCGGGTAACCACCCTGTTGCGGCGGATAACCACCCTGCTGCGGCGGATAACCACCCGGCGGAGGCGGCGGAGGGTAACCACCCGGCGGAGGCGGCGGGTAGTCACCGCCCGATGGCGGTGGCGGATAGTTGCCTTGCGGCGGCGGAGGGTAATTCCCCGGCGGAGGCGGTGACTGATCAGACATGTGACCTTCCCGAGTTGTCGTAACAGTGGGCTAGAGCGGCATGCACACGGTGTGCATGAGTTTGTCGGCGATCGTCTGGCGCTTGTTGTCCCAAAGCGGGAACAAGTACCCGATGTAGCAGATGGCCATGTCGACGACGTGGGCGACCTGCCGAAGTATGGAGTTACCGAAACCGATTGGCTGCCCCGTCTTTTCGCTGACGACCTGGAACTTCAGAACCGACTTGCCGATGCTCGAACCGGTGGTTCCCTGGCGGTAGCCGAAGTTCCAGACCACGTATGCCGCAGCGAGAAGGAAGGAGATCGCGATAGCCGATTGACCGAGCGTGGATGCGCCGGTGGAACACAGTTCGCCGAGGTCGTATGGCGTGACCTCGACGAGGCAATCCGTCTCCTCGGTACCGAGCAGCAGCGCCATTCCGATGCCGAGGATGACGCCGAGCGGGACGTAGTCGACCAGTAGCGCTTGCACTCGCTTGAACCACGCCGTGTACGTCTCCCTGGGCAGGGCTGATGCGGTGACACGGTGAGGAGACCTCGGACCTGCGCCGGCCGGAAGGGGCGGTGAGTAACCACCCGATGGTGGCGGTTGCTCGGTCATCGGGGCCTTCCAGTCTTGGTCTCAGCTGGTGGTAAGCGTGCTAACCCTACCTGAGAGGTGCTTCTGGGCAGGGATTTCTGACCGCAAGGGGCCGCGGCCGAACCGTCTGCGGCGGTACGGGCGGGTTTCGTACACCGCGTTCACCGGGGCCGGCGGGTACTTCCGTCGGACAGGTAGCCGAGCAGATCGTGTCGGGTGAGCACGCCCACCGGTTTGCCTTCCTCGACGACCATCACCGCATCGCACTCGCGCAGTGTCTTGGCGGCGTTGCTGACCAGTTCGCCGGCGCCGACAAGAGGCAGGGGCGGGCTCATGTGTTGTGACACCGCGTCGGCGAGATGGGCCCTGCCCTCGAAGACCGCGGAGAGCAGTTCGCGTTCGGACACGCTGCCGGCCACCTCCCCGGCCATCACCGGCGGTTCGGCGCCCACCACGGGCATCTGCGAGACGCCGTACTCGCGCAGGATCCCGATCGCATCGCGGACGGTCTCCGAGGGATGCGTGTGCACCAGGTCGGGCAGCGCGCCGGACTTGCCCCGCAACACATCGCCGACGGTGGACTCCTCGACCGAACCGTCGAGCCTGCTGCGCAGGAATCCGTAGGATGACATCCAGGCATCGCTGAAAACCTTTGACAGGTAACCTCTTCCGCCGTCGGGCAACAGCACGACCACAACGGCGTCGGGTCCGGCCCGCTCGGCGACTTTGATCGCCGCGACGACGGCCATCCCGCACGACCCGCCGACCAACAGCGCCTCCTCGCGCGCCAGTCGCCGCGTCATGTCGAACGAGTCGGCGTCTGACACCGCGATGATCTCGTCGGGCACCACCGGGTCGTACGCCGACGGCCAGAAGTCCTCGCCCACGCCCTCGACCAGATACGGCCGGCCGGTGCCGCCCGAATACACCGAACCCTCCGGATCGACGCCGACGACCTTCACCGGACCTTCGGGACGCCCCGCCGACACCTCCTTGAGGTAGCGGCCGGCGCCGGAGATCGTGCCGCCGGTGCCGACGCCGGCGACGAAGTGGGTGACCTTGCCCTCGGTGTCGGCCCAGACCTCGGGACCGGTCGTCTCGTAGTGGCTCGCCGGCCCCATCGGGTTGGAGTACTGGTCGGGCTTCCACGCCCCGTCGATCTCGGTGACGAGTCGATTCGAGACGCTGTAGTAGCTGTCCGGGTGATCGGGCGGGACGGCCGTCGGGCACACCACGACGTCGGCCCCGTAGGCACGGAGCACGTTGCGCTTGTCCTCGCTGACCTTGTCGGGGCACACGAAGATGCACTTGTACCCGCGCTGCTGGGCGACCAGCGCCAACCCGACGCCGGTGTTGCCGGAGGTCGGTTCGACGATCGTGCCGCCCGGCTTGAGTTCGCCGCTGGCCTCGGCCGAGTCGATCATCTTGATGGCGATGCGGTCCTTGGCGCTGCCGCCGGGGTTGAGGTACTCGATCTTGGCGGCGACCAGACCCGCGCCATCGGGGACGACGGAGTTCAGCTGTACCAACGGGGTATTGCCGATGAGCTCACTGACGTGCCTGGCGATCCGCATGACTCCATCGTGTCAGGCGGCCAGACGCCTTACCAGGTGGCCTCTCGGATGTAGTCGCCGATCTGGCGCAGCGACCTGTTCGCCTCGGGCACCGCGGGTGCGCCGAGCTGGAAGACGTGCATCTGACCGGGCCAGACGCGGACCTCGACGGGCACGCCCGCCGCCGCCAGTCGTCGCGCGGCCTTACGGGCGTCGCTGATCAGCACCTCGGACCCCGACACGTGAATCAGCGTTCGGGGCAACCCGGGCTCGATGTGGTCCAGCGGTTCGTAGACCTCCTCGGGCTTGCCGTCGACGATGTGCCTGCCCGCCGCCTCCCGCACGAGGTCGACCAGGGCGAAGAACGCCCGCGGCGGGAACATCGCGTCGCTGCGGATGTTCGGATGGTTGGCCCGTGCTTCGTTGTCGATCTCGAACAGGGGTGACATCGTCACCATCGCGGCAGGCCGTTCGCCCTGCAGGCCCTCGCGCTGCAACCGCTCGGCCAGTGCCAGGGCGAGGTAACCGCCCGCCGAATCGCCGGCCAGAACGATCTGATCGGGCTCATAGCCCTTGAGCCGCAACCACTTGTACGCGTCGTAGCAGTCGTCGAGTGCCCGCCCCACGGAGTGCTTGGGAATCATCCGGTAGTTGACGATCAGCACCGGGCAGTCCGCGTAACCGGACAGCGCCGTCACCAGCCGGCCGTGCGAATTGGCTCCGCAGGTCAAGAATGCCCCGCCGTGCAGGTAGAGCACGACGGCCCGGTGGCCGTCGGCGGGCAGCACGCCCGGCGCGCGCACGAGCTGCGCGCTGCAGTTTGGGAGAGAAATGGTGGCGCGCACAGTCCCGGGGGTGGGCCGCGCAACGCGGGCGACGAAATCCACCAATCCCCACGGCCACGGTAACTTAGGTGCGTAACTTCCGATAGCCAGCGTCGGACGAATTGTTAGCAGAGCGGCCAGCGAGGTAAGCCGCCCAGCCAGGCTCGGGCCGTCCTCGACGACTTCGACAGGCGCGCAGTCGCTGACCGGAAACTTACCCGATCTGCGCGATTGAGCAGGAGTTACGGTGGAGCGGTAGGTCTTGCCCACCTTGCTCGGTGCGGTCATGACAACCACTCCTCAGGGCATCGTTGCCGTCGTAGTGTGAAGTACGCCTAATTTTCTGATCGGGACCCGTATCTTAGCCTGACACTCTGCGGTCAGTTCAACAATCAACGAGTCGATTTCGATACCGGACTTGATACCGCAATGTGATCCCGAATTCGCCCTCGCCACGCGGATGACTCGGATAAACCGAACTAAACTCGCGGCCGTGGGCATACCACGACGGACGAGCACCATCGCGCTGGCGGCAGCGGCCACGCTCGCTTCCACCGGTTCGGCATACGTCGGGGCCCGCAATCTGCTGGTCGGGCAGGCCGACCAGGCTCGACAGGTCATTCCGAAGGCGTGGGACATCCCGCCGCGCGCCGACGGCGTCTATGCCCCGGGCGGTGGGCCGGTCGAGCGGTGGCACCGTGACGTGCCGTTCGACCTACACCTGATGGTCTTCGGCGACTCGACCGCCACCGGCTACGGCGCCCAGACCGCCGAAGAGGTGCCCGGCGTGCGGTTGGCCCGCGGGCTCGCCGAGGTGTCGGGCAGGCGGATTCGACTGAGCACCAAGGCGATCGTCGGTGCCACGTCGAAGGGGTTGTCCGGCCAGATCGACGCGATGTTCGTCGCCGGGCCACCGCCCGACGCCGCGGTGATCATGATCGGCGCCAACGACATCACCCGGCCCAACGGCATCGGGCCTTCGGCGCGACGACTCGGCGCCGCGGTGCGCCGGTTGAGCGCAGCGGGTGCGGTCGTGGTCGTCGGCACGTGCCCGGACTTCGGCGTGATCACCGCGATTCCCCAGCCGCTGCGCTGGTATGCGCGTAGCCGGGGTTTGCGCCTGGCGCGGGCACAGGCGTCGGCTGTGCGGGCGTCCGGGGGCGTTCCGGTGCCGTTCTCCGATCTGCTGTCTCCGCACTTCCGCAAGACTCCGGACGAGCTGTTCTCTTCGGACATGTTCCATCCGTCGGGCGCCGGCTATGCCCTGGCGGCCAGCCAGCTGTTGCCCGCGCTGTGTGAAGCGCTGAGCGATTGGCTCGATTGTTCGGTGCCTGAGCTGCCCTGGCAATCACGCGCGACGGACAACGACACGCTGCTCGCGCGGGTGGGCCAGTTGAGCCGGCTGTGGCGCCGGTCGACTGGGGTCCCTGCGCCCATCGTGGTGCCCGCCAGCTAGGTTTCACTCAACCTTTTCGGTCCACCGAATTTTAGGAGATGTCATGCCTGAAGCCGTCATTGTCGCCACCGCGCGGTCTCCGATCGGCCGCGCCGGCAAGGGTTCGCTTGTCGACATTCGGCCCGACGATCTGGCGGCGCAGATGGTGCGCGCGGTGCTCGACAAGGTGCCCGCACTCGATCCGCGCGACATCGACGACCTGATCATGGGCTGCGGCCAGCCCGCGGGCGAGGCGGGGTTCAACGTCGGCAGGGCGGTCGCCGTCGAATTGGGCTACGACTTCCTGCCCGGCACCACGGTCAACCGCTACTGCTCGTCATCGCTGCAGACCACCCGGATGGCCTTCCACGCCATCAAGGCCGGTGAGGGCCATGCGTTCATTTCCGCAGGCGTGGAGACGGTTTCGCGGTTCCCGAAGGGCACCGCCGACGGCTGGCCGGAGAGCAAGAACCCGAAGTTCGACGACGCGATGGGCCGCTCGGATCAGGCCGCCGCAGGCGCGCAGGAGTGGCACGATCCCCGCGAGGACGGCATGCTGCCCGACGTCTACATCGCGATGGGCCAGACCGCGGAGAACGTCGCCCTGCACACCGGGATCAGCCGCGAGGACCAGGACCATTGGGGCGTGCGCAGCCAGAATCGCGCCGAGGAGGCCATCAACAACGGCTTCTTCGACCGCGAGATCGTGCCCGTCACGTTGCCGGACGGCTCGACGGTGGCCAAGGACGACGGCCCGCGCGCCGGCACCACCTACGAGAAGATCAGCCAGCTCAAGCCGGTGTTCCGGCCCAACGGCACCGTCACGGCCGGCAACGCCTGCCCGCTCAACGACGGGGCGGCGGCGCTGGTCGTCATGTCCGACACCAAGGCCCGCGAGCTGGGATTGACCCCGCTGGCGCGCATCGTGTCGACGGGCGTGAGCGGTCTCTCGCCGGAGATCATGGGCCTGGGCCCGATCGAGGCGACGAAGAAGGCGCTGGCCAACGCCGGTATGTCGATCGACGACATCGACCTCTACGAGATCAACGAAGCGTTCGCCGTTCAGGTGCTCGGGTCGGCGCGCGAACTCGGCATGGATCTGGACAAGCTCAACGTCTCGGGCGGCGCGATCGCGCTGGGTCACCCGTTCGGCATGACGGGCGCGCGGATCACCGCCACGCTGTTGAACAACCTGACCACCCACGACAAGACCTTCGGCCTGGAGACCATGTGTGTCGGCGGCGGCCAGGGGATGGCGATGGTGCTTGAGCGACTCAGCTAGTCCACCGCGCCACCTCCGCGCCTACGCGCCTTCTCCGCGCCTAGTGTGCAGCCAGATCGCGAAACCGGCCGATTTCAGGCCGATTCGCGATCTGTACGCACACCAGCGGGCCATGCTCGCCGCACCCGGTTGACGATGTCGGTCGGGCGATTACCGGCGACCACGCGGATGTGTGTCCAGCCGCGGTAGGCGATGAACTCCGACCGGATGATGTCCCGGCCGAGCCGCGACGGCATGCGGTGTAGTTCGCCGTCGTATTCCACGGCGATCATCACGTCGTCCCAACCCATGTCGAGGTAGTAGCGAGGCTCTCCGAACTCGTCACAGATCGGTATCTGAGTTCGTGGCCTGGGGAATCCGGCGCGGACGAGCAGAAGCCGCAGCCACGTCTCGCGTGGCGATTGCGCGCCGGCGTCGGAGAGTTCGAGCGCCGCTTGCAGACGCGGCACACCTGGCGAGCCGCGATGCCGACCCGCCACGTCCAGTACGTCGTCTCGCTGGAATCTCGTCGCGTTGCCGAGCGCATCCAGATGTGCCACGGCCGCATCACCCTCGATCAATCGGCCGAGGTCGAATGCGGTCCGCTCCGAAGTGGTCATGGGCAGACCGCCAAGCACCCCTTGCTCGTCGGCCAGCAACCGGTCGCGACGAGTGACGACTCCCCTGGGTGGCCTGGGGTTGGCCCAGATCAGTTCCACCGGGGGTTCTCGTCGACCCACTTCGCGCCGTGTAGCGCCGAGGCCGTCAACCCCGCTATCACGCCTTGGCGGTGCGACCACAACCACGCCGCCCTCGCCCGCTCGTGCAGAGAAGGAACCACGTCCTTCGACACGTACACGTCAGGGAAGACGGTTCGGTAGTGCGACCGCAACTCGTGTTTGCGAACACGACCTGCGGCCAATGCCTCGCTGCCGACGAAGGGTTCGACGAGGATCGCCATGACCCGACCTTCGCGCAACCACTCGCCGAAACTCCCGCACAGCTCGCGATCTGTGGACGAATCGCCATCTGTGAAGGCCCACGCGAGGCCGGGGACCGTTCCGGCGCAAACGAAAGGCCCGGCACATTTCGTGCCGGGCCTTCTCGTCGGGCTGCTAGTCGCTGTTGAAGTAGGACAGCAGCCGCAGGATCTCGATGTACAGCCAGACCAGGGTGACGGTCAGGCCCAGGGCGATGCCCCATGCCGCCTTCTCCGGCGCACCGGCGCGCACCATCTGATCGGCGGCGTCGAAGTCGATCAGGAAGCTGAACGCAGCGATGCCGATGACCACCAGCGAGAAGATGATCGCCAGCGGGCCGCCGCTGCGCAGGCCGAGGCCCTCACCGCCACCGACCCCGAACACCGCGAGCACCAGGTTCAGCAGCATCAGTGCCACCGCACCGAATAGGGCGGCCACGATGAAGCGGGTGAACTTCGGCGTTACGCGGATCGCGCCGGTCTTGTAGACGACGAGCATGCCGAAGAAAACGCCGATGGTGCCGACGATCGCCTGGGCGATCATGCCGGGGCCACCGGTCGAGATCACGTTGGCGAACACGAACGATATCGCGCCGATGAACAGCCCCTCGAGAGCGGCGTAGCTGAGCACGATCGCGGGGTTGTCCTGCTTGCGCGCGAACACCGCGACCAACACCAGAGCGAGACCGCCGAGCGCTCCGACCAGGGTGAACGGCATGGCGAGGCCGAGATTCTGGGCGACCAGGAAGTACGAGACGACCGCGACGGCCGTCAGCACCGCGAGCGTGATGCCCGTTCGGGTGACGACGTCGTCTATGGTCAGCGGCCGGGCGACACCGGTCTGCCGTTCCTCGGCGTACTGCGTGGCATACGGGTCGGCGTGTACCGCCTGCGTACCGTAGCCGCCGGCTCCGGTACCGAATTGCGCATAACCGCCCTGCGTTCTCGGCAGGGATCGAAATACCGGGTTGCTGGATTCCCGCACCGTCGGTTTCCTCTCCTGTGATGTGGTTCGTCTACTGGCGAACACACCGTCAACGTTTCGCGACGCCGGTCGGTTCCCGGACGGGGCCCGGCGTCTGCACGGAAACCCTACCCAAGGCCGTCGGGACGCGGGCGACGATCTAGATTGCATAAGCGTGGGCGAAAACGAGGATGTCCTAGTAAGTGTCGACCGCGGATTCGGCCTGATCACCCTCAACCGGCCCAAGGCCATCAATTCGCTAAGCCATCCGATGGTCACCGCGATGGCGTCGGTGCTCGCTCAGTGGGAGACCGACGACGACGTCACCGCCGTCGTCGCCGACGGGGCGGGCGAACGCGGCCTGTGCGCCGGCGGCGACATCGTCTCGATCTACCACAGCGCCACAGCCACCGGTCCGGAAAAAGGACGTGAGGCGCGGGCGTTCTGGTACGACGAGTACCTGCTCGATGCGCAGATCTCCCGGTTCGCCAAGCCCTACATCGCGCTGATGGACGGCATCGTCATGGGTGGCGGGGTCGGCATCAGCGCTCACGGCAGCGCGCGCGTGGTCACCGACACCACCAAGATGGCCATGCCCGAGGTAGGCATCGGGTTCATTCCAGACGTCGGGGGGACGATGATCCTGTCGCGAGCGCCCGGCCTGCTCGGCTACCACGCGGCGCTGACCGGCGCGAACTTCGACGGCGCCGACGCGATCGAGATGGGATTCGCCGACCACTTCGTGCCCCACGACAGGATCGCCGACTTCAAGGCGGCAGTGATCAGCGACGGTGTCGACGCCGCGCTGGCCGCCTTCGCCATCGAGCCGCCGCCGAGCAACCTTGCCGCACAACGGCACTGGATCGACGAGTGCTACGCGGGTGAAACCGTCGCCGACATCGTCGCCGCACTGCGCGAACGGGACGCCGGCCCCGCCATCGAGGCGGCCGACCTGATCGCCAGCCGCTCGCCGATCTCGGTCTCGGTCGCGCTGGAAGCGCTACGCCGGGCCACCGAACTCGACACACTGGAAGACGTGCTACGTCAGGAGTACCGGACCTCGTGCGGCTCGCTGCGCTCACACGATCTGGTCGAGGGCATCCGCGCCCAGGTCATCGACAAAGACCGCAACCCGAAGTGGTCGCCGGCGTCATTGGCGGCCGTCACCACCGCCGACGTCGAGGCCTACTTCGCGCCGGCCGACCGCGAACTGGAGTTCAACAGATGAACGATGAGACCGGCTTCTCCACCATTCTGGTCACCCGCGACGACCGTGTCGGCACCATCACGTTGAACCGCCCGAAGGCGCTCAACGCGCTCAACAGCCAGGTGATGCACGAAGTCACCACTGCTGCAGCCGAATTGGACGACGACCCGGCAATCGGCGCTATCGTCCTCACCGGCAACGAGAAAGCCTTCGCGGCGGGCGCGGACATCAAGGAGATGGCCGAGCTGAGCTTCGCCGACGTCTTCGGCAGCGACTTCTTCGCCGCGTGGAGCAGGTTCGCCGCCACCCGAACCCCGACGATCGCCGCGGTTGCGGGATACGCGCTCGGCGGCGGCTGCGAGCTGGCGATGATGTGTGACCTGCTGATAGCCGCGGACACCGCGAAGTTCGGTCAGCCCGAGATCAAGCTCGGCGTCCTGCCCGGGATGGGCGGTTCCCAACGGCTCACCCGCGCGATCGGCAAGGCCAAGGCCATGGATCTCATCCTCACCGGTCGCAACATGGACGCTGAAGAGGCCGAGCGCGCCGGGCTGGTGTCGCGGGTGGTGCCTGCCGACCGCCTGCTCGACGAGGCCGACGCGGTCGCCAAGACCATCTCGGGGATGTCGCTGTCGGCGTCCCGGATGGCCAAGGAGGCCGTCAACCGGGCCTTCGAGTCAACGCTGGCCGAAGGGCTGCTCTACGAACGCCGACTGTTCCATTCTGCCTTCGCCACGGACGACCAGACCGAAGGCATGAGCGCGTTCACCGAGAAACGCCCCCCGAACTTCTCGCACCGTTAATAATCTGCCGGTGACCGACACCGAGGCGCCAGCACCGGCACCCGAGCGCGGCGAGGCGCGCGACGAGGCGCCCGCGAAGCCGTGGTGGGTGCGCCACTACACGTTCACCGGCACCGCCCTCGGGCTGGTGTTCATCTGGCTGTCGTTGACCCCGTCGCTGCTGCCGCGCGGACCCCTGTTCCAAGGACTGGTCAGCGGTGCGGCGGGAGCATTCGGCTACGGCTTGGGCGTGTTCGCGGTCTGGCTGGTGCGCTACATGGGATCCAAGGACAGCAGTCCGCCCGCACCCCGGCAGGCGTGGATTGCGCTGGTCGTCATCGGCGTGGTCGGCCAAGTCCTGATGATCATCTACTTCCACGTGTGGCAGAACGAGGTTCGCGGGCTCAACGACGTCGCGCTGCTCAGGTTCTGGGACTACCCGCTGACGGCGGTGCTGTCCGTCGTGACGCTGTTCGTTCTCGTCGAGATCGGTCAGCTGATCGGCAGGCTGGTGCGGTTCCTTGTGCGCCAGCTCAACCGATTTGCGCCGCCGCGGGTTTCGGCCGTCGTCGCGGTGGCGCTACTGCTCGCGTTGGCCATCGCGCTGATCAACGGTGTCGTGGTGCGTGTCGCAATGGACACGATCAACAAGACGTTCGCCGCCGTCAACGACGAGACCGACCCCGACTTCCCCGCTACGACGTCGCCGTTGCGGTCCGGCGGCCCCGAATCGTTGGCCAGCTGGGAGTCGCTCGGCCACCAGGGCCGGGTGTTCGTGTCGGCCGGACCGACCGTAGAGGAACTGTCGGAGTTCAACGGCAGGCCCGCAGTCGAGCCCATCCGCGCCTACGCCGGACTGCATTCCGCCGAGGGCATCAAGGCCACCGCGGCCCTGGCCGCGCGCGAGCTGCAGCGCACGGGTGGACTCGACCGCGGCCTCGTCGCCGTGGCCACCACCACGGGCACCGGCTGGATCAACGAGGCCGAGGCCAGCGCCCTGGAGTACATGTACAACGGCGACACCGCGATCGTGTCGATGCAGTATTCGTTCCTGCCCAGCTGGCTGTCGTTCCTGGTGGACAAGGAGAACGCGCGGCAGGCCGGGCAGGCGCTGTTCGAGGCCGTCGACGCGCTGATCCGCGAAATGCCGGAGGCACAGCGACCGCGCCTGGTCGTCTTCGGCGAGAGCCTGGGCTCCTTCGGCGGCGAGGCGCCGTTCCTGGCGCTGAACAACCTGATCGCGCGCACCGACGGCGCGCTGTTCTCCGGGCCGACGTTCAACAACACGATCTGGACGCAGCTGACCCGCGATCGCGACGCCGGTTCGCCGATGTGGCTGCCGATCTACGACAAGGGTGAGAACGTCCGGTTCGCCGCGCGCGCCGACAACCTGGTGCGGCCCGACGCCCCCTGGGGCAACCCCCGCGTGGTCTACTTGCAGCACGCGTCTGATCCGATCGCGTGGTTCAATCCCGACCTGCTGTTCTCCGAACCGGACTGGCTGCGCGAACCGCGCGGCTACGACGTCTCCGGTCGCATGCAGTGGATTCCTGTGGTCACCTTCCTGCAGGTGTCGGCGGACATGGCAGTAGCCGTCGACGTGCCCGACGGCCACGGCCACGTCTACGTCAAGGACGTGGCCAATGCCTGGGCGGCGATCCTGCAACCCCCGGGCTGGACGCCGCAGAAGACGGAACGGCTCCGCCCGCTGCTGTCCAACGACGAGAACGCCTAGAAGACGACATCTTTGAGTGCCTGGTAGCCACCGATGACGTCGGTCGACCGGTGCAGGCCGAGGTCGAGCAGCGCGGCGGCAGCCAGGCTGGACGTGTAACCCTCCGAGCAGAGCACCACCCACTCCACGTCGTCGTCGACGGCCTCAGGCAGCCGCGCACCACTCGTGGGGTCGCACCGCCACTCCAGCACATTGCGTTCGATCACCAGCGCCGCCGGAACTTCACCCTCGAGTTCACGCTGTGCTTGCGGCCGGATGTCGACCAGGATGGCACCGCGAGCCAACGCCGCGGGCACCTCCGATGCCTCGTACCTGGCCAGGCGGGCCCGGGCATCGTCCAGCACACGGTCGATTCGACTGGTCATCATCCCTCCGGAGTTCCGGTGAGCTCGGTGCGGTTGCGGCGCAGCGTGTTACGTGCGGTCACGTCGTAGTAGGACATCGCGGTGAGCGGCGGCGAGTATGCGTGCACACTCAGCGTCGGCGCGATGGGATCGGCCCCGTCGCCTTCGGGCGCCCAGACCACATCGTGCACCCAGCCCAACGGAAAGGCGGCCTGGTCCCCGGCGGCCAGCCGGCGGTGCCGCAACCCGCGCCCATCCCAGCGAGTCTCGCGCAACGCGCCGGAGACCACCGTCAGCGCGCCGAACGAGCCGCCGTGGTCGTGTAGTTCGGTCGATCGGTCCGGCACCCAGCTGATCAACCACAGGTCGAGTTCCTCGTCGCCGTACAGGCGGGTGTACCAGCGCTCGTCGCGAGGCGGCCCGTCGGCAGGCAGCAAGTGGTCGCACCGGCCACTGAGCACGTCGTCGGCGCCTCGGTCGGCGGCCGACAGCAGATCAGGAAGCCGCAGTCGGGTCGGTGCGGAGACCGCGGGAACGGCATA
Source organism: Mycobacterium sp. IDR2000157661 (assembly GCF_022317005.1). Classification (NCBI taxonomy): domain Bacteria; kingdom Bacillati; phylum Actinomycetota; class Actinomycetes; order Mycobacteriales; family Mycobacteriaceae; genus Mycobacterium; species Mycobacterium sp. IDR2000157661. Next base: position 2,652,524 of record NZ_CP081006.1, on the reverse strand, counting down.
CGGAAAGACTGCAGGGGAAACCATGCAAGCTCCAGGAGAACGGACAACAGGACAGGGGCGGGGGCAGCTAGGCCCGGCAACACTCCTGGTATCCGGTCGTCATGCGCTCGAGGCTAACACGGCGGCTGCCTGAACGCCGCGGCAGAGCCGAGCACTCCTAACGCGGGGCGGGCTGCCCGGTGTCCGGTCGATTGCCTAGATTGGCGGGATGCGCCAACGTCACGCCGTTGCGGCGATCATCGTGACCGTCGGGATGCTCGCCGGGTGCTCGTCGGACGGGGAGGACGCCGCTCCCGCACCCGAGACCCCCGCGACCACAACGTCCGAAGCCACTGACACCAGCTCCGAAACCCCGACCGCGGCACCGGGTTCGGTGGACGTCTCCCCCGGAGGAGTCACCACCGCCGTCGGCGCACCCGCCGAGTCGACCGAGGAGGAGTACTCCAAGGCCTGCATCACCGCCAAAGCGTGGATGGACCAGCAGGGCGGCGACCCGAAGTCGCAGATCGAGCCGTACCTGGGCATGCTGCAGTCAACGGATTCGGCCGGTCCGGGAACGTACGGCACGCCGTGGTCGCAGCTGTCGCCCGAACGCCAGGCCGCGGTGATCGTCGCCGTCCGGGCGGCGGCCGACGAACTCTGCGGCTGACCGCCCGAACAGGCGGACAATAGCGCTATGGCTGGCAACCGGGTGGCGCTGGCGCTGGGCAGCGGGGGTGCGCGGGGGTACGCCCACATCGGCGTGATCAACGAACTGCAGCACCGTGACTACGAGATCGTCGGCATCGCAGGGTCGTCGATGGGCGCGCTCGTCGGCGGCCTGAGCGCGGCCGGGAAACTCGAGGAGTTCGCCGAGTGGGCCAAGTCCCTGACGCAGGCCGCCGTGTTGCGGCTGCTGGACCCGAAGATCGGCGCGGCCGGTGCGCTGCGGGCAGCCAAGATCCTCGACGCGGTGCGCGACATCCTCGGCGACGTCCGCATCGAGGATCTGCCGATTCCCTACACGGCGGTGTCGACCGATCTCATCGCGGGCAAGTCGGTGTGGCTGCAACGCGGGCCTGTCGACGCGGCGATCCGCGCGTCCATCGCGATCCCGGGGGTGATCACTCCGCATCTGCTCGACGGTCGGCTGCTCGCCGACGGCGGCATTCTGGACCCGTTGCCGATGGCCCCGATCGCGGCCGTCAACGCCGACCTCACCATCGCGGTGTCGTTGGCGGGCAGCGAGTCCGGCGGCGCCGAAGAACCCGTCGACAGCGGTCCCCGCGCCACCAGCGAGTGGCTGACGCGAGTCTGGCGCGGCACCACCTCCCTGTTCGAGAGCGCCAGAGCCGAGGACCCCGACGACAGCGCGAACGAAGAGGAGCTCGTCGACGCGACCAAGGAGGTGGCGGTGCCCAAGCTCGGCAGCTTCGAGGTGATGAACCGCACGATCGACATCGCGCAGGCCGCGCTCGCTCGACACATACTCGCGGGGTATCCGCCCGATCTCCTGATCGAAGTGCCGCGCTCCGCCTGCCGCAGCTTGGAGTTCCACCGCGCCGCCGAGGTCATCGAGGTGGGCCGCGAACTGGCCGCGACCGCGCTGGACAAAGCCGAAGAAGCCGGTACCAGAAGCTGATTCAGCAGCCCAGAACCTCCCTCACCGCGGCGGCAACCTCGCGGCCCTGACGCCGGCCGGCGTGTGCCGACGGCGCCCGGCATGCCGGATCCAGCGGGTTGGCGCCGAACGCCTCGAGTGAGGTGTCGTCGGCGAAGACACCGAACGCGGCACGAGCGGCCACCTCGTCGGCGGCTCCGGTGCCGAACGGCGACGGTGACGAAACCCCGTGCGGTACCAGCGCGACAGCCACATCGCAGTCGTCGGCGAGCGCCAGGTTGACGGTACTGCCGACCCCGCCGTCCATGAACCGGCGGCCTGCGATGGTCACAGGCGGCCACACTCCCGGCACCGCGCAGCTGGCCGCGACCGCGTCGACAAGGCCCACACCCGACGTCCGATCGAAGGTGACGAGCTCACCGGTGGCGGTGTCGATCGCCGTGATGAGCAGATCGCGCTCCGGCCATTCGTGGCTCGGCAGCCGGTGCGCGATCACCTCTCGGCGGATCGGTTCGGTCACGGTGTCGGCACTGAGCGCGACGGCACCGATCCGCCGAAGTACCTCGGCCTTGGAACCGGGCTGGGCCATCGCGGACAGGAACATCTCGGTGATCTCCTCGACACCCACATCCGGTTTGATCTCCGTGGACGACGCCGCCGTCTGCCGGTCGAAGAGTTCGTCGAGCCCCAGGCCGCTGCCGAGTTGGGCGGCGACGGCGGCACCCGCCGACGTGCCGACAATGACGTCGGACTCCAGAAGCGCCCGCGCGGTCACACTGGACTCGTCGGCGATGCCCGCCAGGATTCCGGTCTCCCAGGCGATGCCCGCCAGCCCACCGCCGGCGAGCACCAGAGCTCGTCTCGTCACAGCTCGTGAGTGTGCCAGGCGCCGCCGCCGGCCGTCACGCGAGGTTCGCCGGTGCGTTCCCACCCGCCTGCCGGACCGGCGTAACGGTCGCTACCGAATCCCGTGGCGCGGCGCGGCTTTCCCACTGATCAACGGCAGGTCCAGATATGTCGCGATGCCGGGGTCGGCGGCACACACCGCGGGTATGGAGTTCACGCAGTGTGCGGCGGTACCGACGATGCCGTATTCCGGTCCCTCGCCGCCGACCGCCGACTGGAAGCCCTTGACCACGATCGACACGTCGGGGTTGCCGTGCACCTCCATCTCGTAGCGCTGGCCTTCGGGGCCGAATGTCCAAGCGGGATCCAGGTTTTCCTCGCCCATCAGCCAGTTCACCGTCACCCGCACCACCGGTTCACCGTCGACCAGCGCATCCCAGTGGAACTTGCGGCCCGCGACCTGCCCCGGCTCGATGACGCCGATGGGCGATTCGATCGGCGCCGTGGCCACCGCGATCTCCTGCGAGGACCGCACTTTCGGGTCGGCGGCGAAACCCACCTTGTCGACCACCATCCGGACGGCCTGGATGAAGCCGCCGTCGAGCAGCTTCTGCATCGGCCCGCTCAGCGCCTTGTCCGGCACCTCACCGAAGCCCATCACGTGCCGTACGACGTCGGGCGCCTCGTAGGTGCGCAGATCGGAGTACTCCTCGGCCCGCACGAAGGTCACGCCGGTGGAGAACGCCGAGAACAGCAGCGGGAACTTCTCGCTGATGCCGCCCGGCGCGATGCCGGTGCCGTGCAGCGTCGCGTTGCCCTCGATCGCCGCCTCCCGCAGCGGAGCGCCCTGACGGTCGCTGGGGTACACCCAACCGACCGGGGTGACGACGTTCTTGCCGGACCGCAGCAGCGCGGCGACCTCCTCGGGGTTGGGCAGCAGCGGTGAGTACACGACCGCGTCGGCATCGAGGGCGACGATCTCCTCGACGCTGTCGGTCGCGACCACGCCCAACGGTCCGGTACCGATGATGTCCCCGACGTCCCGGCCCGCCTTGTCCGGCGAGTGCACCCAGCAGCCGACGAGTTCGAGGTCGGGATGCTCGAGCACGCCCTTGATCGCCGCGACGCCGACACCGCCGGTCGCCCACTGCACCACCCGCAGGCCCATACCGCCTCCTGGTCCGAAACTAGAACACGTTCTACTCAGGCAGGTCTACACCATCGCGCACCGGCCGCGGGTCACAATCACGCCGATGCCGGCCGCTCGACTTGCCGCCGCCCTTGGCAGCAGCGGTCGCATCCGGCATTGAGACGCATCCGCACTGACGCGGCATTAGGGTGGTTACCCAGCGCGTACGCACGACAGGGAGCATCCGATGAACGACCCCGCTGCGGGGGGATCACGCGTTGGATCCCAGCTCGGCCCGTATCGGCTGCGTCGGCTGCTGGGCAAGGGCGGCATGGGCGAGGTGTACGAGGCCGAGGACACCGTCAAGGACCGCATCGTCGCGCTGAAGCTGTTGCCCGAGTCCGCCGCCCACGACCCGGTGTTCCGCAAGCGGTTGCAGCGCGAGGCCCATGCGGCCGGCCGGCTGCAGGAACCGCATGTCGTCCCGATTCACGACTACGGCGAGATCGACGGCCTGCTCTATGTCGACATGCGCATGATCGACGGCACCGATCTGCGCAAGATGCTCGATGACCGCGGGCCCATGACGCCCTCGCGTGCGGTGGCGATCGTCAAACAGATCGCCTCGGCGCTGGACGCCGCGCACGAAAGCGGGGTGATGCATCGCGATGTGAAACCCGAGAACATCATCCTGACCGGCGACGACTTCGCCTACCTCGTCGATTTCGGCATCGCCAACGCCGCTTCCGACGAGAAGCTGACCCAGCTGGGCACCGCCGTCGGCACATACGCCTACATGGCGCCGGAACGATTCACCAACGACGAGGTCACCCACCGCGCCGACGTCTATGCGCTGACCTGCGTGCTGCACGAATGCCTTACCGGCACACAACCGTTCACCGGCGACAGCGTCAGCGCGGTGATCACCGCCCATCTGATGCAGCCGGCACCCAGGCCCAGCCGGCAGCGACACGGGGTCCCGCCCGCCTTCGACACGGTGATCGCCCGCGGCATGGCCAAGAACCCGCAGGACCGCTATGCCAGCGCGGGCGAGCTGGCCGCCGCAGCCAATCATGCACTGACACAACGAGATCAGGATCAGGCCGCCACAATTCTGCAACGCAGCGCGGCCGCGACGCCGTACCCACCGCCGCCACCACCACCGGCCCAACGGCCCGCGCCGATCCACCGAACTCCGCCGCCGGGGCCCGTCTGGGCGGGCGTGCCACCACCGCCGGGACCGCCGCCCGGCATGCCGGGTCCGCCGCGCAGCCGAACGCCGTGGATACCGATCGCCGCGGCCGCAGGGGTGCTCGTGCTCGTGCTCGGCGCACTGGGGATCTGGTTGGCGGTCGGGCCCGACGACCCCGCATCGGGCATCGCCAGCAGCGCCACTTCCGAGCCGACGATGACGTCCGAGCGCACCACCGCGCGCACCCCGCGCACCGCGCCCGCGCCGAACCCGGACTCGTTCGACGCCAAGCTGCTGGGCCTGCTGCCGCGCGGCTACGAGGCCGGGGCGTGCGAACCCGTGCGCCCGCCCGCCGCGGGGTCGCTGGCGACAGTCGATTGCGGTCAGGCCTCACCCGACGGCGGCCCGGCGAACGCCCGCTACTCGCTCTACGCGGATCAACAGGCCCTCGACAGGGCGTTCGACGAGTCGGTCGCGGCGAACTCCGAACTGGTGCAGTGCCCCGACAGCGGCGTCGAATCGCCGAGCACCTGGCACTACACCGCCACTCCCGACACGGTCGAGGGCCGCATCGCCTGTGGCGTCTACAACGGCAACCAGGACGTGACGTGGACCAAGAACGGCGACCTGGTGCTCGGCGACGCGCAGAGCCAGAACCTCGTGGATCTGCACAACTGGTGGCTCAAGTACGGCTGATCCCTCGCCGCTGCCGGGCCGCCGGAATGGTGCGCACGCTGTATGTTTGTCCTGATCGCAGCGCAGCGAAAGGATTCGAGGCATGACCGCCAGAAGCAACAAGGTTTTCGTCGTCGGTGTCGGCATGACGAAGTTCGAGAAGCCCGGCCGGCGGGAGGGTTGGGACTATCCGCAGATGGCCAAGGAGTCCGGAACCAAGGCCCTTGACGACGCCGGAATCCACTACTCGCAGGTACAGCAGGGCTTCGTCGGTTACTGCACCGGCGATTCGACGTCGGGCAACCGGGCGCTTTACGAACTGGGCATGACGGGCATCCCGATCGTCAACGTCAACAACAACTGCTCCACCGGGTCGACGGCGCTGTTCCTGGCCGCGCAGACGATTCGCGGCGGGCTCGCCGACTGCACCATCGCGCTGGGCTTCGAGAAGATGCAGCCTGGCGCGCTTCAGGGTGGCGCCGAGGACCGCGAATCGCCACTGGGCAGGCACATCAAAGCGCTCACCGAGATCGAGGAGTTCGCATTCCCCGTGGCACCGTGGATGTTCGCCGCTGCCGGCCGCGAACACATGCGCCAATACGGTTCCACCGCCGAACATTTCGCCAAGATCGGCTACAAGAACCACAAACACTCGGTGAACAATCCGTACGCGCAGTTCCAGGAGGAGTACAGCCTCGACGACATCCTCGGCGCAAGGATGATCTCCGACCCGGTGACCAAGTTGCAGTGCTCGCCGACGTCCGACGGCTCGGGTGCGGCGATCCTGGCCAGCGAGGAGTTCGTCGACAAGCACGGCCTGGCCGGCCGGGCGGTGGAAATCGTCGGACAGGCGATGACCACCGACTTCGAGTCCACGTTCGACGGCAGCGCCCGCAACGTCATCGGCTACGACATGAACGTCCAGGCCTCGCGACAGGTCTACGAGCAATCAGGCCTGGGGCCCAGCGACTTTCAGGTCATCGAACTGCACGACTGCTTCTCGGCCAACGAATTGCTGCTCTACGAGGCTCTGGGGCTGTGCGGTGAGGGCGAGGCCCCGAAGCTGATCGACAACAACGACACCACCTACGGCGGTCGCTGGGTGGTCAACCCCTCCGGCGGCCTGATCTCCAAGGGCCATCCGCTGGGCGCGACGGGGCTGGCCCAATGCGCGGAGCTGACGTGGCAACTGCGTGGCATGGCCGACGCCCGCCAGGTCGACGATGTGACGGCCGCGCTGCAGCACAACATCGGCCTCGGCGGCGCGGCCGTGGTGACGGCTTACCAGCGCGCCGAGCGGTAATGGTGGATCATTGACCGGACACGGAACGGGAGGTCGGCCCATGCAGATTATTCGGATGGTTGCCGTGGCTGCGGGTGTGAGTGGGCTGTTGGTCGCGCCGGCCGCGCTGGCGTCGGCTCAGCAGGAGACGGCAGCCGAGGTGATCGAGAAGCTGGAGTCCGAGGGCTACACGGTCCGGATCGACAAGATCGGGACCGGACCGCTCGATCAGTGCGTCGTGACCAGTGTCCGCAATCCGCAGGAGTTCACTCAGTTGGTGCCGCTCCTGGGCGGAAACCAGGATGGCGTGCTCTTCCCCGTGATCCTCAGCAAGCCGGTCTCGGTCTCGCTGGACTGTTCCGGCCCGTAGTCATTTCGATGTGGTTGGTCGCAGTGCGCGACCGACCACCCCGAAGTCGCCCTACCGCGAGCAGTCGACGGTGACGGTGATCGAACGATCGGCGACCACCTGGATCAAATCGTCGCCCCGTCGCACGAATTCCGTTCGCTCCCTTGCGTTTCGGATATCGGTGACCAGGCATTCATCGAGTGGTGCACTCCCGACTCGGTTGACTTTGACGTCGAAGCCCTGCGCCTCCAACTGGGCGATGGTCAGTTCGGCCGACTCGGCCGCCGAGGCAATGGCCGCAGGCGCGGCGATCGCCCCGCAGGCCGCCGCGGCGATCCCGGCCAGTGTCAACAGCGTTGCGCGCATACTCCGCGCCTCCCTTCGTGTCACGAAGACCCGGTGGCCTTCACGCGGTACGACGGGACAGCCGCAGGGAAGGTTCAACGCAATTCTCGGCAATTTCAGAGCAACCGAGAACCGCGGGCCGGAGGTGCGCCGCGCAGGTGTCTAGACCGTGGCCGGCTCCGGCTCGTGGACCTCGGGGACGACGATCGGGTCGGTGGCGATGAAGTGCGAGTACAGCAACGGCACCGTCGTGTCGATCGAGAACACCGTCACCCCGCCGTCGTAGTCGGCGACGTAGAGGCGACCACCATGGAAGTCGACCGCGACACTGGAGGGCTGAACGTCCATATCGATGGTGTCGACGACGTCGAGCGTCATCGCGCAAACCACCACGATCCGGTCGTAATCGACGATGTAGGCGCGGGTTTTGTCCGCCCCCATCGCCAATTGCGTAGGTGCGCCACCGATTTCGACGAGGCCCGCGATCCGGCCGGTCGCCAGGTCGATGACGTTGAGCACCCCACCACTGACTCGGTCCGAGGTCAACACGTAGGCCGTTCCGTCGGCGATGGCGATATCGCGGACCGGCGGACCGATCGGCACCGCGCGCTCGACCCGTGCGGTCTCGATATCGACGACCACCAGTCCGCTGCCGCGGGCATCGGTGGTCGCGATGTAGAGGCGCTCACCGGTCGAATCGACCTCGAGGGCGTCGATGCCGATGCCGGCGCCCGTCGCCACGTCGATGGTTCCCACCCGCTCGGCGGTCACGTCGATGACCGCGACGTCGATGTGGCCGTCCCCGGTGCGCCCGGCATATACGCGCTTGCCGTCCGGGCTGACCGCCAATGCGGTGATGCTGAACGCCAGCGGATACGTGCGCAGGACGGTCCTGGTGGCCGGATCGATTACGGCAACCTCGTCCTTATGGCTCCACGACGAGGTGCTGACGTAGGCGCGGTCTGCCGTCACGGCCACTGCGAAAGGCTCCCCGGGCACCGCCATGATCGCTTCCACCGCCAACGTCCGCGGGTTGAGCAGCGTGACGCTGTCGTCGCCGGGATGGGTCACCAGTGTCGCGCCCCGGCCGGTGGTGGCGATATCACCGATCGGCCCGCGACGCACCGCAACCGAACTCAGCGCGCCGGGAGTCACCTTGGCCTCGCTGTTCACTCGCGACTCAGAAGCGTTCTCACGCACCAGAAAACTAGCCATTCTCATTCGGACCTCCGCCGGTATGACGTTCACCGGCTGTCGATTTCACGTCTCAGCGCCTGTTGCGCTTGGTTGCGGTCGAGTCTAGCGACGAAATTCGGCGCGCCACGGCGCCGCAAAAGTCAAGCGGCCCAGAAGTTTCGAAACCTCTCAGACATCGCTTAGAAAACTTCCCGTCACCCGCACGTGCATGCCGTGGAGCTGACTGCGCCACACCCCTGACGTGCGTCTACCGAGCCGCGGCGCGCCTCACCCAAATGAGCACACGCTTAAACCTCGGTAACGGATTCTTAGATTCGGCGGCGAAAGTGAGCGGTAGATCACACGGGCAGAGCCTGTCGAACACCACGGAATCGCGGGCGTTGCTAGGCGGTTTCCACCAGGCGCAGCGACGCCCTGCGAGCCGGCGCCGGACCCTGCGGCTCCGCGAGGGGGATCAGCCGCTCGGGGTCACAGAGCCCGAGCACGCGTGTCACAGGCGTGCCCGCCAGCACGCACCACGGCACCCCGGCACGGCTGAGGTGGGCGTTGACGGCGTGCAGCGCCGCCACGCCGTCGAAGGCGAAGAACTGAACTTCGGACAGGTCCAGGGTGACGCGCCTGGCGTCGTCGACCGCCTCGCAGACGGAGACGGCGAATTCCTTGGCATTACAGGCGTCCACTTCCCCCGACGCCGAGACGGTGATGTGTTTCGCCTTGTCGCTGGCCCAGGTGCTCGCGCTGACCGACAGCCGTCGCCCCGGCGAAGGCGGTGGTTGACCGATGGTTGCGACCGACACCTCAGCCCCCGGCAACCTTGTCGCGACGAGAGTTCCCGTCCATCACACGCTCGCTTCCTGTGGCGATTTTCACAGCAAGTGCTCGTGTTCCCACGGTGGCGGCCGGCCAAACACCGACTATGCGGACGTGGCGTACGGCTCTTGGTTCTGCAGGGCGCAGTCGTCGAACTCCATCCGGACCTGGGTGCCGGAAGGCTCGCGCTCGATGGTGGTCCGGTCGGCCAGTGCCTGCATCAGCTGGATGCCGCGTCCCCTGGTGTTGGGCTTGCCGTCCGGAACCTTCTCCAGCCAGGTGCCGTGGTCGCTGACCTGGACCAACAGTCGGCGGTCAGACGTGTCGTAGCTGGCGGTCACCGACATCGTGCCAGCCTCGCCCGAGTCGACGTAAGCGAACTCCGCAGCATTGGTCAGCGCCTCGTTGACGGCAAGGAGCACGTCGTTCAGCCGGACGGCGTCGAACGCGAAGTTCTCGCGCAGCCACTGCGCGAAGGCATGGCGGAACTCGGCCACTGTCTGCGCATCAGCGGGGCCGTTGCTCGAATACCCGAGTTCGGTCGGATCGTTCATGGTGACGAATGGTTACCCCGTCGGCCCCGCGATCATGCAGCGAAGTTGTCCAGCGCCACTTCCAGCGACGAGAACAAGTCGATGAGGTCGGCGATCCCGGTGATCTTAAGGGGCCTGCTGGTGGCGGCTCCCTCGGCGACGACGGCGAACCGAGTCTGGGCGCCGTCGGTCTGGTTGTGGGTCTCCATCAGCACCTGCATCCCCGCGGAGCCCAGGAACTCCACCTTGGTCAGGTCGATGATCAACCCGGCGGGCTCCTTGCTCAGGACGGCGTCGACGGCGTCTTTGAGCTGCGGAGCTGTGAGCATGTCGAGATCGCCGGACGCGGCGACCACCGCCACCTGTCCCACCCAGTTCTCGGTACAAAGCTGTGCGTTCAAGCCTCACCTCTTGTTTGGCAACCACCGAAGCGGTCATGACCCGATCTCGAGAGGCTGCCGTCTGAACCCGGGCAACAGGTTAGCGACTTCCTCGATCAAATGCATCGTCGGGCACCCGTCCGCGCCGGTCAAAGCAGCAATATATAGGACATTACTGACCCGTGCCGAACCTGCCGGCGGGCCGCACTGCTCAACGCGATACGCCCAGGTCAGAGGGAACGCCGCTGCACGACCGACCCGCTGCCGAGCCTGGACGCAGGCGGGAGCGTCGACGTGAACTGGGCGAGCTTTGGGCGTGCCGCCACTGGCGAGGGACTCTGCGACGACGCCTGACTACGGCGCCGGCGGCGGCGGTGGCGGCGGCGCCGGTGGCGGTGGCGCTGGTGGCGGTGGCGGTGGCGCCCCGACGATCCGCACCAGCTCCGGCTTCATCGCCTGTAGCTGAGCACCCCAGTAGCCCCAGCTGTGGGTTCCGTCGGCCGGGAAGTTGAAGACGGCGTTGCGGCCACCGGCGGCCTGGTATCGGCGCTGGAAGTCCTTGTTCGTCGACAGCGTGATGTTCTCCAGGAACTGCGCGCTGTACTGGGTGCCGAAGTTCGCGCCGTCATCGAGTTCCGACGTCGCCCCATTGCCGCAGTAGATCCATAGTGCGGTGTTGTTGGCGACCAGCGTGTTGATGTTGACCATCGGATCGTTGCGCCGCCACGCGGGATCCGACGACGGGCCCCACATGTCGGTGGCGTTGTAACCGCCCGCGTCCTTCATCGAGAAGCCGATCAGCGTGGGCCACAACCCCGTAGACGGGTTGAGGTAACCCGAAAGCGAGCTGGCGAAGATGAACTGCGTCGGATGCCATACGGCCAGCGTGAGTGCCGCACTGCCCGACATCGATACGCCCACCACTGCGTTACCGGTCGGCGCCTGACCCCGGTTGGCGGCCAACCATGCGGGCAGTTCCCGGGTCAGGAAGGTCTCCCACTTATAGGTCACCGGGCCTGCACTGCCCGCGGCCGGCCGGTACCAGTCGGTGTAGAAGCTGGACTGCCCGCCGACGGGCATCACCACCGAGACACCGGATCCGTGAAACCACTCGAACGCGGCGGTGTTGACGTCCCAACCGCTGGCGTCCTCCTGCGCGCGAAGTCCGTCGAGCAGATAGACCGAGTGCGGGCCGCCGCCCTGGAATTGGACGCGGATGTTGCGGCCCATCGACGGAGACGGCACATCGAGCGATTCCACCGGCAGGCCGTCGCGCGAATACGCAGCCGCCGTTGGTGTTTCGGCCGCACCGCCGAGGCCCACCAGGGCCGCAGCAAGTACCGCGCCCACCCTGCCCCACGTCAACTTGACCATCGCAAGGCAAACTAACAGCGTCGCGGTGGCGGTGCCGGTGCGGCGCGCGCGGCTTGATCAGCTTGTTATGTGACCGCTCAGCAACCGAGTTCGACGATCGCGGTGCTGACCACGTCGCCGGCCCCGGACACCGACATACCGAGTTCGTCGCGCACCATCATCACCGTGTCGGATGCCGGAACGCCACTGGCGGCGGCCGCGCAGATCTCTTGACCGATCGAGACCAGTTGGTCCGTCGTCAGGAAGACGTACTCCGACTGGATCTTGTGAATGAACTCCGCCTGGTCCGCCGACGCCGGTGCGGCGACGGCGACAGCAGCAGCGGCGGCAGCGATGGCAGGGGTGATCAGTAGGCCGATCAGATGGCGCACGGGAACTCCTCCGAGAAGGCTTTCGTCTCCGCCGTCCGGAGACGATCGGACGCGAGGACCAACAGATAGAGCGGACCCCCGCACGCTCCTCATCTGCGTTGACTGTTCCAGTCACCCTACCCTGTAATTAGATGGACTACACACTGGTTGACGCGCGATACCTCGGCGCGCGGCTACCCGTCACCGCGGCGTTCGATGGACTCCTCGTCGGGCATGCGTTCGCGGAGACTGTCGTAGATCGGCGCTGACCGCACCAGGCTGGCCGCCAGGACCGCTGCCGCAGTCGCCGCCATGATGGGCACCAGCACCGCCGTCGTGGCCGTCATCTCGACAACCAGAACCATTCCCGTCACGGGTGCCCGCACCGTCGCCGCGAAGAACGCCGCCATGCCGACGAGCGCCATGGGAACGGCCAGCGTCGACACATCGCCAGGCCACATGCCGCCGAAAACGCCGACGAACAACAGTCCCCACAACGCGCCCACGGCCAGCAGCGGCGCGAACAGTCCGCCCGGCACGGCGGCCGAGTACGACAGCGGTCCGGCGATCAGCCGCACCGCCAGGAGCCCGATCACGACGGGGAGCACGAACTGCGCGCCTCCGAGGATCTGCTGAGTCAGTGGGTCACCGCCGCCCACGCTCAGCGGATAGACGACCATCGCAAGGCCGATGACCGCGCCGATGATGGCCGCCTTGACCACTCCGGAGATCCGCCGCAGCTGACCGACGTGGTCCAGAAGCCACAACACCAATCCGTTGTAAGCAGCGCCCAGAATGCCGGTGAGCAAGCCGAATACGACGAAAACGGGAAGCCACGCAAACGCCGGGGGGTCGATGGGCTCGACGAGGAAGTCGGGGTGATCGCCGAGGACCAGACGTGAACACCCGACTGCTGCGGCGGCCGCGAACACCGTCGCCAGGACGGTTTTCAGCCGGAACGACTTGGTGACCTCTTCGAGCGTGAAAAGAGTGCCACCGATCGGTGCATTGAACGCGACCGCCAGTCCGGCACCGCCGAGCGCGGTCTGCATCATTCGGACCTCGGGGTCAGGCAACCGAGCCCGCCGCGCCGCTTCGGCTCCGATCGCGGCGCCCATGTGCACGGTCGGTCCCTCGCGTCCGAGCACCAGCCCCGACCCGATGGCGAGCACGCCGCCGACGAACTTGGCCGGCAGCAACCGGATCAGCGGTGGGCGCGCGTCGCCACGGTAGACCGCCTCGACGTGCTGGATGCCGCTGCCTGCGGCCAGCGGCTCCCACCGCACAATCAGCGCCGCAAGCGTTGCACCGATTGCGGCGGCCGCCATCGGTACCAGCCAGCCGGGCCCCGGCAGTGCGAGTGTCCACGCGACGAAGTCGTCGCGCCACTCGTCCGCCTTCTCCAGGCACCACCGGAAAACGCCGCCCACGAAGCCGATCAGGATGCCTGCGACGGTGGCTGTCACGCAGATGTGGATGGAGCCCCGCATCGAGTCATCGGGTTGATAGGGAACCGCCATCGGCGCCGTCATCAGGCGGCGGGCACTGGTCCGCGCGGACGGCCGCGCTCCCTGCCGTGACCACGCACGAGTGACCGTCCTCCTGTACAACGCTGATGGGCCGAGTTCTCAGTTTCGCAGATGGGCGAGGCCGCCACGTGGCAAGCGGCGAGACCTTCCAGGTGCAGAACCGAAACTCAAGTGCGCCAGCCGAAAATGGGAGGCTCTGCCTCCGGCTGCTAACGTTTGCGCGCGGTTTCGCGGCGGTTGGCCTTCTTGATCGCGGCGACCAGTTCCTTCTTGTTCATGGTGGAGCGACCCGAGATGTCGAGCTTTCGTGCGACCTGGGTCAGATGCTTCTTACTCGAGTTGGCATCGACGCCCTCGGCACTCTTGCCCTTGGCGTCCGGACCACCGCTGCGGGCGCGCTCGTCGGAGGGACCTTTCTTGTCCTTCTTCTCCCAGCGGTCGCCGACCTTCTCGAACTTGTGCTTGAGTGCGCTGTAGGCCACCCGGTGGGCGCGCTCGCCGTCACCGTATTCCTTCGCCGCTGCGTCGTGGGCCTTGGCGAACGTGCGTTGAGCCTTCTTGCCGGACTTCTTCAGCGTGCTCGGCAACTCGCTCTTCTTGGGCTTGCCGTTCTTCTTCGTCATCGGCACGGTGTCGCTCCTTCCGCAAGGCTCTTCGTCAGGCTCCATGGTCGAGTTCAGGCGCCGTCGTCGCGCTTCGATCGGCGGCGACTGCAGTCTGTACCCCCTGGGCCTGCCGGCATACGCCCATTCGCCGACTAAGCTCCCAGACCCACCTGCTCACGGGTCGGTATGAGTCTCGTTGGCGGCCACGAAATCGGCGATTAACATGGTCACTTCGTCGGCCCGCTCGATCTGTGGGAAGTGGCTGGTGCCAGGCAGAATCGCGCTTCGCGCGTGCGGCACGTGTATGCCGACCAGATCCAGCCAGACTGACATCACACCCGGCGACAGCGACACCCGCTCACGAGCGGTGTCCATGGTCGTGCTCTGGATGGCCAAAAGCGGGACGTCGACAGCGTCGAGTACAGCCTCAACTTCCCCGGCGTCCCAGCGAGCCAGGTCTGTCAGCAGTGGCCTGCCCAGGACCGCGGGGAAACGCAACGCACGGTCGATGATCGTCTGCCTCACCAAGGGATCGCTCGACGGAACGAACATCGACTCGAAAAAGCTCCGCATGAATCGGAGGTAGCCGTCTCCGACGAGTTCGTCCGCCATCGACTGCCCGGCCGCATCCGGATCACCCGCGCCTATCCGGCTGCCGTCCACGAGCACCAGACCCGCCACGGCATCGGGCCGTGCCCGGCTCGCCGCCAGCACCACCCGGCACCCCATGCTGTGGCCGACGACGATCGCCGGTGCCACCTCGAGCGAGGCAAGGGCGTCGGCGACAGCGATGCCGTAGGCCTCGATGGTGCACTCGGCAGGGGTTCCCGGACTGAGTCCGTGCCCGGGCAGGTCGCACGTCACCACCGTCGTCCTTGCCGAAAGTGTTTCGACCTGTGCGCGCCAGTCCGTGCCGTCACACGCGAGTCCATGCACGAAGAACACCGGAGGGACCCCCGTGCCGAGCCTGGTGATGTGCATGCTCCGAGCTCCTCCCGGGGCGATGTGCGGCGCACCGGAATGGTGTCACGTCGGGTCTGGTTCCGAGCCCGAGTCAGCGCGATGCGCGCGATGGCCGGCCGGCCACGACGGCGGTCACCCGAGGGCCTCCAGGCAGAACAGAGCGAGGAAGCCGACGAAGAACATGGCCGCCATCCACGGACGATCAGGTGTCTCATGTGCCTCGACGAGTAATTCCTCCACCACCAACCACAGCAGCGCGGCGGCGGCGAAAGCGAGCACAAGGCCGAGCAGCGCAGGCCCCGCGTCACCTAGCAGTAAGGCACCGAGAATCGCTCCGAGCGCGACCGAGAGAGTCAACAGACCAATCAGTGCGACGGTGGTCAGCCTGGACACGCCAGAACCGGTCAGGCGTAATGCAACCGACAAGCACAGGAACAGCACCTCCACCGTGAGCGCGATGGCGATGATCATTGCGGTCTTGGTGGACACCGCTGCACCGGTTCCGACCAGGAGGCCGTCGATGAACAGATCGATGGCGACAACGACGAGAAAGCTGACCGGAAGCCCGGAATCGGAAGAATCCTCTCCCTCGAACTGACGCATCCCGACCAGCAGCGCGACACCAGCGGCGAACCCGATGACAATGAGCCACAGTGGTCCACGCTCGCGAAGTTGTGGGAGCACCTCACCGGCCACGGCCGCCATCACGACGCCGGCAGCGAAGTGCTGGACACCACTGACTACCGCCGGCCGAGGCGACCGCAGCACCGCGACGACACCTCCGACGATTCCGGTGACTACCGGAAACGCGACCAGGGTCGCCGCTGTCGCCACGACGTTGATGTGGACCACCCCCGCGTCGTCATCTGAATAGTGCTTTGTCGCTACAGGCATTGTCGGTCCCGCGGGCCCGATTGACGGGATCGGCGAGTTCGGGCGCATGTCGGACGACTATCTCGCCGCGATGTAGCCGTGGGGTTTCGCCCCCGAGGACATCGAGGTCCCGGTCGACGTATGGGGCGGCGCCGACGACTACTTCCTGGACCCCGGGGGGTCGCGACTGGACCGAGATATTCGAAAGCCTGTGCCGCTGAGGCACATCACGTCGCGCTCAGTTGTGCGTGAGCTGACCGTCTGTCTCGACGTGGACCGTGCCGTCCTCGTGGGCGCCCGGCAGATCCGGCATCTCATGGCGGCCGCCCGCGGACCGTCGCCGCATGAACCACACCACGGTGCCCACCGTGGCGGCGCCTGCGGCGAGCGCCGTCGGCCACGCAAGAGCCTGCGCCAACCAGATTCGCCGCTGAACCTTGCCGATCCGTTGCTGTGCATGCCCGAGTCGGCTCAGCTTGTCCATTCCTGCTGAATGCCCGCCACCGACGCGACGGAAACAACCAGCGGACAACCAGCTGTGAAGGGCGTTTGCACCATCGGCGATCTTGTAGCCTGTGATCCCTGTAGCTGCTGCACCTGTCACAAGGAGTTTCGTGACTGCCACCGACGCCCCCGCAGCCGATCGGCCATGGCGGCGCCCGGGTGCGGCCCGCTACGCCCTGGCGCGGCTGCGGGGAATCCTGAATCCTCCGGTCACGATCCTGCGTCCTGCGCCCGATTCCGTCAGGGTGCAACACGACGTGCCGGTGAGCACACGCGATGGCACAGTGCTGCGCGTCAACGTGCATCTGCCCGCAGGCGAGGGGCGGTACGCGGTCGTCCTGTCCGCACACCCCTACGGCAAGGACAACCACCCCAAGCCTCGCCGAAGGACCGGCGGATACACCCTTCCGTTCCAGTACCGCGCCTTGCGACAACCCGCCGCCGTCCGGTTCTCTCACCTGACCGGCTGGGAAGCTCCCGACCCGGCATGGTGGACCGCGCACGGTTTCGCCGTCGTCAACTGCGACCTCCGCGGTGCCGGCCACTCCGACGGCGTCGGCTCGGTGCTCTCCGACCAGGAGGGCGAAGACGTCTACGACCTGATCGAGTGGGTGGGCACGCAGCCGTGGAGCACCGGCGCGGTCGGCATGCTCGGTGTGTCCTACCTGGCGATCTCGCAGTGGAAGGCCGCCTCGATGCGTCCGCCGCATCTCAAGGCCATCGTGCCCTGGGAGGGCTTCACCGACGCCTACCGCGACTTGATGCGACCGGGCGGCATCGCGGAGGTCGGGTTCGTCAAGCTGTGGACTCGCGAGCTCCGCAACATCCGACTCGCATACCAGGTGGACGAGGAGAGCGCGAAACATCCGCTGCGCGATGAGTTTTGGCGTTCACTGGTCCCCGACCTAAGCCGCATCGAGGTGCCCGCGCTGATCTGCGGCAGCTTCTCCGACAACAACCTGCACACCCGCGGCTCGATCCGGGCGTTCGAGCAGATCGGTTCGGTCGAACGTCACCTGTACACCCACCGAGAGGGCAAGTGGGCCAACTTCTACTCCGGGGAGTCGTTGCGCACGCAGTTGGATTTCCTGGACCGCCATCTCCGCGGTGGTGACCACGGCGCACCTCTTCCCCGGGTGCGGCTCGAAGTTCGCGAGAGTCGTGACCGGGTGGTGGAGGTCCGCGACGAGCAGAGTTGGCCGCTTGAACGGACGAAGTGGACCCCGTTGTACCTGACCGCCGACGGCCTGCGCCCCGATACAGCGGCCGTCGACGGTTCGATCGGCTTCGACGTCCGTTCGTCCGGCGTGAGATTCGGGTGGACCGTGCCCGAGGATGTCGAGATCACCGGACCGATGGCGTTGCGACTGTTCGTCAGCGTGACCGGAAGCGACGACGTGGACCTGTTCGTCGGTGTCGAGAAGTACCGCGAGGGCAGTATGTCTCGTTCGAAGGTTCCTACGGATTCGGGCGCGACCGGGTGACGACGGGATGGTTGCGCGCGTCGATGCGGACCCTCGACTCGGAACTGTCGCGCCCGTTCGCGCCGGTGCCCGCCTGCACTGAGCGTCGGCCGCTGCGCCCCGCAGAAGTGGTAGACGTCGACATCGCGCTCGGGCCGTCGGCAACGGTGTTTCGGCGCGGAGAACAACTGCGGCTGGTCATCGCCGGGCGCTGGCTGTGGCCGCGTAATCCGCTGACCGGCCAGTTCCCCGGCGCCTACGAGCGGCGATCCCGCGGCAGCGCCACCGTGCACTGGGGCCCGCAGCGGCCTGCACAACTGCTGGTCCCTGTCATCGACTGAGTGGCATCTACCGGCCGCGACCGGGTGCCCCTAGTGGAGCGGAACCGACAGTGGGCGGATTTCAAGCTTGGACTAGCTGGGCACTCGGCAACGAGTAGCGTCAGGCTCATGTACAAGATTGTGCGTTCGGGCCTGCGTCGGTCACCCAGCGCGTCGATCTTCTACCACGCCTGGCCCTTGTCATGAAACTGAAGGACAAGGTCGCGCTGGTCGTCGGTGCGAGCCAGGGATCCGGTCGTGCCTACGTGTTGGCGCTCGCCCGGGAAGGCGCCAAGGTGATCGCGGCTGCCCGCACGCTGTCCAAGCCGTCCGAACCGGATTCGATACTCACGCTGGAAGGGATTGCGCGCGAAGCGGCGCGCGAAGGGTTCTCCGTCGACACAATCGCCTGCGATGTCGAACGCGACGCTGAGGTACACGACATGGTCGAACGCGCGATCGCCGATCACGGCCGAATCGACGTCCTAGTCTTCGCGGTCGGCATCTACCCGCGCCACGACGCGTTCACAATCACGGCTCAGCAATGGGATCGGGTAATGGACGTGAACGTCCGCGGTGCCTACTACCTCGTCCGTTCAGTGGCACCACACATGATCGCGCAGGGCTCGGGCAGCATCGTCCTGCTCACGTCGGCATGCGCCGACACCACCGGCGGAGCCTCCGGACACCAAGATCTGTTGATGTACTGCATCTCCAAGGCGGCGGTGAACCGCCTGACGACATGGTGCGCAGACGAATTCCGCCCTCATGGCATCGCTGTGAATGCATTCAGCCCGGGTACGACGTTGACCGAGACCATGCGCCGGCTTTATCCGGACAAATACGAAGAACACCTCAAAGCAGGTTCCGGAAATGTTCCGACACCTGAGGTGCTTGGTCCGCCGATCGTCTACCTTGCCCAACAGAGCGCGCAGACACTCACCGGCCAGATCTTCCACACAAACACCTTCGGAAGCGGATGGGGGCCGCGCGACGAAGATATGAAGGTTCTTGCCGCAGACCCGATCGTTATCCCGCACGATCCGAACGCACCGGCCCGCTAAGTTGCCGGGGGAACCGCTTTCCGACGGCACCGACGACCGTACGACACGCTGCTACCACCACAATCACCGTGCCCCCAGTGGGACTCGAACCCACACTTGACGGATTTTAAGTCCGCTGCCTCTGCCAATTGGGCTATGGGGGCCTCAGTGATGGCGGCCGGTGAGCACGCTACCCAACGCGTCTAGTGTCGGGGATCGGGCGCCCCCCGCGTCGACAACGTGGCTCAAGCCGACACTGAGCGCACCCGTTGCACGATACTGTCGACGTGCATTCGGCGTTCAACAGGAAAGCGTGATGATGCCAGTATCCGGAACCCGACGACTGCTGAGAATCGCCGGTGGCTTCGCGGTCGCCTTGGCGGCACCGATCATTGCGGCGTTCGTCGCCGCGTCGCCGGGTGCGCCGGCTCAAGTCGCGCAGTGCCCCGGCGGCGAACACAACGACCCCTACACGTTGAACTGTGTGCCGTTCCTGACGCCGAACACGGCCGCGACCGGAAACAGTGCGTGCCCGCCCGGTGTCAGCGGTGCGGAGTGCGGCGTCTCGTCGGGCAACGAGGCCCAGCCGCCGGGACCGCCTGCGCCGTCGCCGGAAGAACAGGAACTGCAAGACATCGTCACTCCGGGTTACTAGGCCACTCAGCCGGCCGCCCACTGCTTGGCGCGCTCGAGTTCGTCGACACCGAACAACGCGATGTCGCCGGGCACCATCCACGCCAGAGCGTGCAGCGTGTGGCGCACCCACTCCTTGTCGGTGACCACCGCCGTCCGCTTGAAAGCCGAGTGGTGCTGTAACAGAGCGCCGAAGCCGAGCTTCAGATCCTCGGCCAACCCGCCGGGGCCGAACCCTTCGTAGTCGGAGGCGATGACCTCGACGATGCGGATCTCGCCGGTTTCCAGCATCTCGTCCATCTTGGGTTTGAAGTCGCGCAACTCGTCACCGCGAATTCGACCCGAGACCCGAAAGCCGGTCACCCCTGCGGGCATGTCGGGCAGTACCTCGATCATTGATCCCTCCACTCTTCGTGGCTCGACGAACGCCAGTCTTCTGCGCGCGCATGACGGCGCGAAAGGGTCGAACGGCCCTACCGGGGGGGACGGATCAGCGGCGCGCCGAGAACATCAGGCCGAGTCAGGCACGTCGAGCAGGTCGTTGTCGCGCACCGCGTCGAGCGCCAGGGTTCGGTAGCCGTAGAGGTCGAACAGCACGGTGATCCGCTCGTCGTCACCGCCGAGCACGGTGCCCGCGCCCCACTCGCGGTGCTCGACGGCAGTGCCCGCGGGGATCGCGGACTCGTGGTCTGTCGCGGTGTTGGCGCGGCAGCTGTCACAGTTGCCGCACGGCTGCGGCAGGTGGTCGCCGAAGTAGGCCAACAGGAACTGTCTTCGGCAGTCCGGTGTCTCGGCGTACGACCGCATCATCTCGACGCGAGTGCGGTCGACGCGCTCTCCGATTTCGGCCATGTCCACCGCACGGCGCACGGCGTCGTCCGCGGGCACACCGGCGCTGGTGAATCCGGCCCTGGCGGACGTGACGGCGCCGGCCTGCTCGAGCAGGTTGATCGACGCGGTGAGCCGTCGCCCGCGCTCGTCGAGCTCGTCTCGAAGTCCCTTGAGCCGCTTGGGTTTCTTCGGGTCCAACGCGGCATACACGCGGTGCAGCAGATCCTCGTCGGGGTTGCGGGTAGCGAAGAAGCTCCCGAGCGACAGGTCCTCGGCCCGGTAGAACAGCACGGCGTCGGCGGGCTCGTCGTCACGCCCGGCACGGCCGATCTGCTGGTAATACGCGTCGACCGAGTCGGGCACCGAGGCATGCACGACGAAGCGGACGTTCGGCTTGTCGATGCCCATCCCGAACGCCGACGTGGCGACGACGACGTCGACCTCACCGTCGCGGAACCGGTCGTGAACATCGTTGCGCTGCTTGGTGGAAAGGCCAGCGTGGTATTCGACGGCCGACACTGCGCGCTCGGTGAGTTGTTCGGCGTAGTACTCGGTGTCCCTGCGGGTGGCACAGTACAGCAGTCCGGGCTTGGCCAGCTCGGCCACCACGTCGAGCACCTCCTCGCGCTTGCGCCCGTCGTCGGTGTGGTGCCGCACGTCGAGCGAGATGTTCGGGCGGTCGAATCCGCCCGAGATCACCAGCGGCTCCCGCAGTCCGAGGAAGTCGACGATCTCACGGCGGACCACGGCCGACGCCGTCGCGGTCAGCGCGGTGACCGGTGGCCGGCCCAGCCGCTCGATGGCATCGCCGACACGTAGGTACGTCGGCCGGAACTCGTGCCCCCACGCGGACACGCAATGCGCTTCGTCGATGACGATCAGCGACGGCCGCACGGCCGCGAGCCGCTTCAACAGATCGTCCTTCATCAACTGTTCGGGACCGAGGAACACATAACGTGCGTCGCCCTTCTCGACCGCCGCCAACGCTTCATCGAGCACCGTGGCGCTGTGCCGCGAGTTGATCGCCACCGCCATCGGTGCGTCCGACTGCTCCAACGACGCGATCTGGTCGTGCTGCAGCGCGATCAGCGGTGAGATCACGATCACGGGTCTGGGCAGCAACACCGCGGGCACCTGGTAGATCGCCGACTTACCCGAACCCGTGGGCATCACCGCCAGCACGTCGCGTCCATCCAGGATCGCCGACATCGCGGTGAGCTGCTCGTCGCGCAGGCTCTGCCAGCCGAACACCCGGGCTGCGGCGCCCTGCAGGTCGTCGCGACTGCTCACCGCGTCATCAAGGACAGGACCGCGCGGTTGATCTTGCGTCGCGGCCATCCGAGTCGCCCGTCGCGTCCCAGCGCCGCGCGTGCCGCGTTTCGCCCGCACGCTCCGTGCACTCCCCCGCCCGGCGAGGCACCCGCGCTGCCGAGGTAGACGTTCTCGACCGGTGTGTCGGCGCCACCGAAGCCGGGGGCGGGGCGGAAGATCAACTGCTGGAACAACTGTGAGGTGCCACCATTGACCGCACCAGCGTGCAGGTTGGCGTCGCTGGCCTCCAGGTCGGACGGGCGCTGGATCGTCTTGCCCACGACGTGGTCGCCGAAGCCGGGCGCATGCTTTTCCAGCACCATGTCCACCGCGGCGGACAGCTGATCGGCGGAGGCGTCGTCGGCCACGCCGCGGGGCAGATGCGTGTAGGCCCAAGCACTTTCGGTACCGACCGGGGACCGGGTGGGATCCGCCGTCGTCATCTGCCCGAACAACATGAACGGGTGCAGGGGCACCGTCTTGGTGTTGAGGTCGGCCATCCACCGGACCAGCCCGTCGTGGTCGGCGCCGAGGTGCACCGTTCCGGCCTCGTTGAGGATCTTCGACTTCCACGGGATCGGCGCGTCGAGCGCGTAGTTGATCTTGAGTACCGGTGTGTCCCAGACGAACCGGTCCATGCTGCGCAGCACCGATTCGGGTAGCGCGTCGGCGGGCAGCAGTCGGCGGTACAGCGCCGGGGCCGATGTGTCGGCGATCACCGCGCGGCGTACCCGCACGACCTCGCCCCCCGCGGTACGCACCGCGACGGCGCGACCCCCGCGCACGTCGATCGACTCGACGCGCTGTCCGCATTCGATAGCCGCGCCCGCCGATCGCGCGCGGTTCGCCAGGGCGGCGGTCAACTGTCCGGCACCGCCGACCGGCACGGGGAAGCCGCCGTCCTGGGCCATCATGATCAGCATGTAGCCCATCACCCCGCTGCCCGGCGCATCGATCGGCACGTCGGCGTGCATTGCGTTGCCCAACAACAGAAGTCGTGCCGCATCGCCGTCGA
Organism: Mycobacterium sp. IDR2000157661; assembly: GCF_022317005.1. Taxonomy (NCBI): domain Bacteria; kingdom Bacillati; phylum Actinomycetota; class Actinomycetes; order Mycobacteriales; family Mycobacteriaceae; genus Mycobacterium; species Mycobacterium sp. IDR2000157661. The sequence continues at coordinate 2,629,372 of NZ_CP081006.1, read as the reverse complement.
ACAGGTTCTCGGCCAGCACGCCTGCGGGCAGCAGCAGCAGGTGCGCCAGCCGCAACGCTTCGGCGGTGCCGAGCCTCCGCAACAGCCCCACCGCGCCGCGCACCGGAGGGAAGGGCGCGAACAGCGTCTCCAGCAGGGGTTCCTTGATCTGCAGCCACTGCTCGAACAACCGCCGCCAGCGCGCGCCGTCGCCTGCGGCCCGCCGCTCGAGGTCGGCTGCGGTGCGGTCGATGTCACGCCAGATCACCGCAGCGTCCTCGTCGTCGGGCGAATTCGCGTGGCCGACGACCGCGGGCGAATGCGACCACTGCAGGCCGTGATCCTCCAGGTGAAGTTCCCGAAGGGCGGGTGACACCACCGAGAGCGGATAGAACGCGCTGTAGAGGTCGCTGACGTAGCCGGGGAAGAGTTCGGCGCTCTTCACCGCACCGCCGGGTTCGCCCTGCGCCTCGAGCACCAGGACATCCCAGCCCTCGTCGGCGAGCATCGCCGCGGCCACGAGGCCGTTATGGCCGCCGCCGATCACCACGGCATCCGCCGAAGCCGGGGTGCTCACTTCGAGATCAGCCTGCTCGACACGGCCTTGACCGAATCCGGCAGGACGCGGTTCATCAGCCCCATGGACTTCGAGAGCGGCGACGCCGCAACCACTTTCGTGTCGCCACGCATCAGCGCATCGTAACCCTGCTTGGCCACTTTGCCTGCGTCGTCCTTGGGCATGCGCCCGACGAGGGTGTCGAGCATCCCCGCCCGCTTGAAGAAGTTGGTTTCGGTGGGTCCGGGCATCAGCGCCGTGACGGTGATGTCGGTGTCGCGCAGTTCGTCCTGCAGCGCCTCCGACAACGACTGGATGAACGACTTGGACGCGTTGTAGACCGTCTGGAGCGATCCCGGCATCATCGACGCGATCGACGAGGTGAACAGCACCTTGCCCTTACCGCGGTTGGCCATGTCGCGCAGCACCAGCTTGGCCAGATGCGTCGTCGACCGCACGTTGAGGTCGACGATGTTGAGGTCTTCTTCCAGGCCTCGCTCGACGAACGGTCCGCCGCCGCCGGTGCCCGCGTTGAGCGCGGCGGCGTCCAGGCGGCGCCCGCCCTCGGTGGCTGCGCGGTAGAGGCGTTCGACGTCGTCGGGATTGCGCAGGTCCACCTGCACGGCGCGAATATCGCTGCCAGCGGCAGCCAGCTTGTCGGCGGCGGCGTGGATGCCGTCGTCGTCGGCCGCGACGACCACGTCGTATCCGTCGTCGGCGAACAGCTTGGCCAGTTCGAGACCGATTCCGCTCGAGGCGCCGGTGACGAGTGCTAGCGGACGTCCATGGGGCATGGTGGCGGGCTACCCGACGCGGGCGCGGTCAAACGCCGGAGGGGTCGTCGATCAGTCGTCGGGCACCAGGTGTTCCGTCCGGCCGTCCTTGCGTTTTCGACGGATCACCTCGGTCATCGGCAGCACGGTGCCGCCACTGGTGACCGCGCACGCGGCGTGACTGTCGGAACCGAAGTGGCAATAGTGATCTGAGAGGTTAGCCGCGGGTCTCGTCCGCCAAGGCTATCAGCTTGGCCCGCACCAGTTCCGGGCGCTCATCGACGATGAAGTGCGAAGCGTCGACGGTCTCCAAGATGTAGTCGTCGGCGAGCGCGCTCTCGGGCGAGGCGAGCGACGGGTGTATCGCCGCATCACCCAGCCCGAACAGCGCGCGGATCGGAACGTTCGTGCGCCGGTTCTCGGGCCGGCGGGCACCGGCGGGCATTTCGTGCAGCAGAAACGTCCGGTAGGTGTCCCTCGCGGCGCGCGCCGGCACCGGGTCCCGGAAACGCTCGACATAGACCCCTGCCGTTTCCGGGTCCATCGCCGAGGCGGTCCTGAAGGCCCGGTCGAGAAAATCGGTTCGCCGCTGCAACGGTATGCCGACCGTGCTCACCGGCACCTGATACCAGAATCGCCACGCGTGAGGAAGCAACGTTCTCCACGTCACCCACGGGTGTGCCATGTTCATCACGAGGTAACCGTCGATCCGCTCGGGCGCTCGCAGCACCATGAGGTAACCCACGAAAGCGCCCCAGTCGTGGCCCATGAGCAGCACGTGGTCCAGCCCGAGCACGTCCAACAGCGCGAGCACGTCGCTGGCAACGTCCTCCTTGGCCCATCGGTGCGGCGCCGGCCCCGACCACCCGTAGCCGGGCAGATCCGGTGCGATGATCCGCAGCCCGGCCGGCGGGTCAGCCAACAGGTCCCGATACACCCAGTGGTGTTGCGGCCAGCCGTGCAGTGCGACGACGGGTCGGCCGTCGGGCGGACCGGACTCGGTGACGTGGAAGCGCACGCCGCGCGCCTCGACGAAGGAACGTCGCACGCCGTCGATGGGCGGCGGAGCAGCAGTCATAAACGGACTATAGAGACCGGCCGTCGCGCTACCGTGCCGGTATGGCCGGATACCGAGAGCAGTACCGAGACCTGTTCGCTGCCAGCATCGCCGATCCCAGCGCGTTCTGGGCCGATGCCGCGCGGGCGGTGACGTGGAGCCGCGAGCCGCAGCAGGTGCTCGACGACTCCCGACCGCCGTTCTACCGCTGGTTTCCCGACGGCGAGCTGAACACCTGCGCCAACGCACTGGACCGCCACGTAGAAAGTGGCCGCGCCGAGCAGCCGGCGCTGATCTACGACTCGCCGGTAACCGGCACTCAGCGCACCTATACCTATCGCGAATTGCTCGACGCGACAGCGCGGTTCGCAGGTGGCCTGCGCGCGCTCGGTGTCGGCAAGGGCGACCGCGTGGTGATCTACATGCCGATGATCCCCGAGGCCGTGATCGCCATGCTGGCGTGCGCGCGACTGGGGGCGGTGCACTCGGTGGTGTTCGGTGGTTTCGCCGCGCACGAGCTGGCGGCCCGCATCGACGACGCGCAGCCCGCCGTCGTCGTCTCGGCCTCCTGTGGCATCGAACCGACGCGCATCGTGGACTACAAGCCGATGCTGGACGCCGCGCTGGAGATGGCCGGGCATCCGCCGCGCAGCTGCGTCATCGTGCAGCGCGACCAGCATCGGTGCGAGCTGAGGCCGGACCGCGACATCGACTGGCAGGACCTGACGGGTGCCGATCCGGTCGACCCGGTGCCGGTCGCGGCCACCGACCCGCTCTACGTGCTGTACACCTCCGGCACCACGGGAAAGCCCAAGGGCATCGTGCGCGACAACGGCGGGCACGCGGTGGCGCTGCTGTGGAGCATGCGCAATGTCTACGACATCTCGCCCGGCGAGGTGTTCTGGGCCGCATCCGATGTGGGTTGGGTGGTCGGCCACTCCTACATCGTCTATGCGCCGCTGCTGCTGGGCGCCACGACCGTGCTGTACGAGGGGAAGCCGGTCGGCACACCGGATCCCGGGGCGTTCTGGCGGGTCGCGTCCGAGCACAAGGTCAAGGCGCTGTTCTCCGCACCGACTGCGTTGCGCGCGATCCGCAAGGAGGACCCCGACGGCTCCCACATCGGCCGCTACGACCTGTCGTCGATGAAGTACCTCTTCCAGGCCGGCGAGCGGCTCGACCCCGACACCTACGAGTGGGCGGCGCAGAAGCTCGGCATCCCGGTGGTCGACCACTGGTGGCAGACGGAGACGGGGTGGGCGATCGCCGCCAATCCCATGGGACTTCAACCCATGCCCATCAAGGCCGGCTCACCGACGGTTCCGATGCCGGGCTATGACGTGCAGATCCTGCACGTCGACGGCTCACCCTGCGAGCCGGGCGAGGAGGGCGCGATCTGCCTCCGGTTGCCGCTGCCCCCGGGCACGCTGCCGACGCTGTGGGGCGACGACGACCGCTACGAAGCCTCGTACCTGTGCGAGCACCCCGGCTACTACCTGACCGGCGACGGCGGCTACCTCGACGAGGACGGCTACCTGTTCGTGATGGGCCGCATCGACGACGTGATCAACGTGGCCGGGCACCGGATGTCGACCGGGTCGATCGAGGCCGTGTTGGCGACGCACCCGGCCGTGGCCGAGTGCGCGGTCATCGGCGTGGCCGACGAGATCAAAGGTCAGGTGCCGCGCGGCCTGGTCGTCCTGAAGGCGGGCGCGTCGCAGGAGAACCTCGCCGGCGAATTGGTTGCATTGGTACGCAATGAGATCGGCGCTGTGGCGTGCTTCCGACAGGTCGATGTCGTGTCGGCACTGCCGAAGACGCGCTCGGGCAAGATCCTCCGCAAAGCCATGCGCGGCATCGCACACGGCAAGGAGGAATCCGTCCCGTCGACGATCGAGGACCCCGCCGTCCTGGACGCGTTGAAACCCGTCCTGCAGCAACGAACGGAAAAATAGCCGCCGACAACTGGCTACACCCGATACTGGCCATCGGGATCATCGGGCTGGGCGTGGGGCTCTCGCGCGACCGGGTTCATCGGCACAGGTCGGTCAACCGCAACACCGGTTAGGTCAGCCACCTCCGGGGTATCACCTGCCAAACCGTCAATACTCGGTGCGGAGGGAGGCGACGGCATGGCGAGCACCCCGAAATACATGGCCGTGCAGGGGGCGGCGCTCCTCGTGGGCGCCGCCCTGGTCGTGCTCGGCGTCCTCGGCTTCATTCCCGGTATCACCTCCGATTACGACCAGCTGGCATGGGCCGAACCGGCCTCGGGCGCCGCCCTGTTCGGCGCGGTCGCGGTGTCGGGGGTGCACAACATCGTCAACATCGTGATCGGCGGCCTCGGGTTCCTGATGGCGCGCACTTACGCTGCGGCGCGGGCGTATCTGCTGCTCGGCGGCCTGGTGTACCTGGGACTCTGGGTGTACGAGCTGTCCGTCGTGCACATCAACGACTGGCTGCATCTGAGCCTGGCGATCGTGATGGCGCTGCTCGCCGTCACGCTGGCCGGTCAGCATGATCCGACGAAACGGCGCAACAGGGTTCGGGCCTGAGCGGTCAGTCCGCGATCGACAGCGCGATGCCGTCGAGGATGTCGTGTTCGCTGACCACGAGCTCCTCGATTCCGGCGCGTTTTCCGAGCGCGTCGGCCAATTCCTCGACGATGATCGCGCCTCCTCCGATCACGTCGACGCGCCCCTCGTGCATCGGCCCCAGCACCGCGCGCTGCGCCCGCGTCATCGCGATCAACTCGTCGCACACCGCGAGGAGATCCGGGAACGGAACGCGCGACAGGTGAATGGCCTGCGAATCGTAGGTGGTCATCTGTTGGGCCAGTGCCGACAACGTGGTCATGGTCCCGGCCACCCCCACCCAGGTGCGCGCGCGCTCTACGGGCACCGCTCGGAACGCCTCGGCGAGGCCCTCACGGGCGGCCTCGCGCGCGGCGGCGATCTCGGTGGCGGTCGGCGGGTCGGTGTGCAGGCACCGTTCGCTCAACCGCACGCAGCCGATGTCGGCCGAATGACTGGCTTCCACGTCGCCGGTGCCCAGCACCACCTCGGTCGACCCGCCGCCGAGGTCGACGACCACGAATGGCCCTGCTGCCGAATCGAGTTCGTCGACCGCGCCGTGAAACGACAGCGCGGCCTCCTCGGTGCCGGTGATCACCTCGGCGACCGCGCCGGGGACCACCGCGCCCAGCACGTCGGCCGTCATCTCGAAGAACACGTCGCGATTGGCGGCGTCCCTGGTCGCCGACGTCGCCACCATGCGCACCCTGGCCACGTCGTGGTCGCGCATCAACTGGGCGTAGCCGGTCAGTGCGGCGTGCGTGCGCGCGAGCGCGTCGGGTGCGAATCGGCCTGTGGCGTCGACACCTTGGCCCAACCGGACGATGCGCATCTCCCGGTGCACGTCGCGTAGCCGGCCCTCGACCCTGTCGGCGATGAGCAACCGGATCGAGTTGGTACCGCAATCGATGGCGCCGACCCTGTCAGTCACGCCCACCTCCCTGGCTCGAGTATTCCTGCCAATGCCGGCTCGTCGGCGAGTAGCGCCAGCGCCTCGTCACCGAACGGGTTGACGCCCGGGCCCTTGGCCAGCGAGTGCGCGATCACCACGTGCAGGCACTTCACCCGGTCCGGCATCCCACCGCCGGAAAACGTTGTGCTCAAAGGCTCGATCGCGTCGCGTTCGGCGAGATACGACTCGTGCGCGCGGCGGTACGCGTCGGCCAGTTGCGGGTCGGACTGCAGCCGGTCGGTCATGTCGCGCATCAGGCCGGAGGACTCCAGCCGGCTTGTCGCCGCGGTCAGTGCCGGGTGGGTCAGGTAGTACAACGTCGGAAACGGCGTCCCGTCAGGCAGTCTCGGCGCGGTCTTCACGACACCGGGTTCGCCGTTGGGGCACCGGTAGGCGATCTCGAGCACGCCGCGGGCTTCACGTCCCAGCTGCCGCGCGACGGCGTCGAGGTCCGACCGGTCAACCACCGGGCGGAGGCGCCGGCGGCGGCGGTGGCGGTGGTGTGCCGGGTTGCGGCACGCCGGGCGGCGGTGGTGCGGCCGGCGAAACACCATGCGGCTCATCGGCGATGGTGTGCCACAGCGCCGTGTACCAGGGTTGGTCGGGGTTCGCGGCGGTGCCCGGTGCGGCCTCCTCGACGCCGGGCGCGGCCGCTCCGGGGGGCAGCTGCACCTGGTAGGGGATCTCGCCGGGCATCACGAAGCCGAGCCGTTCGCGCGCCTGCGCGGCGATGAACACGGGGTCGGCCAGCTTGGCCTTCTGCTGTTCGAGTTCGGCGATCTGCGCGCGCAACTGCTGTTCGGTGGCCTGGATCTGTTTCATCTCGGTGCGCTGGGCGAAATAGGTGCGCACGGGTCCGGCGATGGTCAGAGTCAGCACACAGACGACGGCGGCGAGTATCGCGGCTCGCCGTGCCGCCGATCCGAAGCGCTGCTCGGATTGCTGCTCGGCCGACGATTCGATGGCGCGGCGGATGACGATGCCGCTGTCCTGCGGCTCGGCCTCAGGTGCGGAACCCCGCGACTCGCGCCGAGCCGCGCTGCGAGGACGGCCCTTGCCTGCGCTGCCCGCCCCCGACTTCCCTGGCCGGGAAGTCGGGGACCGACGCTTGGGGTCGGGCCGTTTCGCATCGGGCACGGGCTATTTCGGCTCCACGGCAAACCGCGGGAAGGCGAGGTCACCCGCATAGCGGGCGGCGTCTCCCAGGTTCTCCTCGATGCGCAGCAGCTGGTTGTACTTGGCGACGCGCTCGCTGCGGGCGGGTGCGCCGGTCTTGATCTGGCCGCTGCCCACCGCGACGGCGAGGTCGGCGATGGTGGTGTCCTCGGTCTCGCCGCTGCGGTGGCTCATCATGGTCCGATAGCCGCTGTTGTGGGCCAGCGCGACCGCATCCAGGGTTTCGGTCAACGTGCCGATCTGGTTGACCTTGACCAGAAGCGCGTTGGCGGCGCCCTTCTCGATGCCCTCCTCGAGCCGCTCGGGGTTGGTGACGAACAGGTCGTCGCCCACGATCTGCACCCGGTCCCCGATCGCGGTGGTCAACGCCACCCAGCCGTCCCAGTCGTCCTCGGACAGCGGGTCCTCGACCGATACCAGCGGATAGGCGTCCATCAACTCGGAGTAGAACTGACCCATCTGGTCGGCGGTGCGCACCTCGTTCTCGAATTCGTAGCCCTGGCCTTCGGTGTAGAACTCGGTGGCGGCGACGTCGAGTGCCAGCGCCACGTCGGGACCGGGCTTGAAGCCGGCCGCCTCGATGGCCGACAGGATCAGGTCGAGCGCGGCCCTGGTGCCCAGCACGTCGGGTGCGAAGCCGCCCTCGTCGCCGAGGCCGGTGGCCATGCCCTGCTTCTTGAGCACCGCCTTCAGCGCGTGGTACACCTCCGCACCCCACCGCAGCGCCTCCTTGAACGACGCAGCGCCGATCGGAGCGACCATGAACTCCTGGACGTCGACGCCGGTGTCGGCGTGGGCGCCGCCGTTGAGGATGTTCATCATCGGCACCGGCAGGATGTGCGCGTTCGGCCCGCCGATGTAGCGGAACAGCTCGAGGTCGGCCGCCAGCGCCGCGGCCTTGGCCACGGCCAGCGAGGTGCCCAGGATCGAGTTGGCGCCCAGCCGGGACTTGTCGGGCGTGCCGTCCAGGTCGAGCAGTGCCTGATCGACCAGCCGTTGGTCGTCGGCGTTCATTCCCAGCACCGCGGGCCCGATCTCGTCGAGCACGGCCTCCACGGCCTTCTGCACGCCCTTGCCGCCGTAGCGGCTTCCGCCATCGCGCAGTTCGACGGCCTCGTGCTCGCCGGTCGAGGCGCCCGACGGCACCGCGGCGCGGGCGAAGGAGCCGTCGCCGAGCATCACCTCGACCTCGACCGTCGGGTTGCCCCGGGAGTCGAGGATCTCGCGGGCTCCGACCTGCTCGATGATGGGCACTGGCGTCTCCTTGGTGGTGGTGGGCGTCAACCGACGAGCCTAGAGCCTCCCCGGTCGGTCGGCGTGCCTAGAGGGGGTGTCCCTCGGCGTAGGCCTTCGCCCAGTCGCGCACGGTGCGGGCGTACTGGTCGGACAGGTTGTAGGCGCGCAGGGCATTCATCCAGCCGCGCGGGGTCGACAGGTCCTTGCCGGTCCAGCACAGGTAACCGGCCGCGGACAGCGCGGCGTCGTCCATGTTGTCGGCGCTGACGTCACCGTCGTTGTTGGCGTCGACGCCGTAGAGCCGCCAGGTCTCCGGGATGAACTGCATCGGCCCCATCGCCCGGGCGAACTGCGATTCGCCGTCGTTGCTGATCGCGGCGTCATCCATGATCTCGAGGTTGCCGTTGGTGCCGTCGAGCAGCACGCCGCGGATCGGCGGGCGGACGTCGCCGTTGGGGGCGATCGCGGCACCTCGATAGGTGCCGTGGTGGCTTTCCACCTGGCCGATCCCGGCCAGCGTCGTCCACGACAGGTGGCAGTCCGGGTTCTCGACCTCGGCGACCCGCGCGGCGTACGCGTAGGCCTCCAGGGCGCCGGCGGGAATGCCCAGCTCAGGGGCTCGCTGGGCGGCCCATTCGCGCAGTTGATCGGCCGGCCGACCCTTCGCGTGGGTGTCGATCGCGGGCACCGGGTCACCGGGCGGCGGGGGCACACCCTCGGGAATGGGGGTGCCCACCTGCCAGGAGCAGCTCGAAGCCAAGAGCAACGCCGTCGCTCCCAGCACAGCGACAGCGCGTAGCCAACGCACCCGCGACACCAAACTCCCTCAACCAACTTCGGTAAGGCCCATGTTCCCATGCATTCGCGGCACAGCGGCTCAGCGGTGCGCGGGATTTCGGCGCGCATATCGCCGATCGGCGGTTCTCAGCGCGCCGAATCCGCGGTCTCAGGCGACGGTTCCGGCACCTCCACCGGCGCGGACTCGGGTACGTCGGCGGGTGCGGGCTCGGGTACGTCGGCAGGCGACGGCTCGGGGACACGGTCCGGCGCCGGCTCGGTATCGGAAACATTACCTGTCACAGCAGCCTCAAAGTCCTCAGAGACCTCAGCGGTTCCAGCCGGTTCGGCGGTCCGCTCGGACCCCGGCCAGTGGGCACGCCATTCGTCGCCGGACACCGGGCCCATCTGGGCCACGTCGAGCTCCTCCGGCACGTTTCCGCCGCGACGGCCTGCCGCGACGGCGTGCTCGACCCGCCGAACGGTGTCCATGAACTCGAGCACCGCCGAGCGCAACGAATTCTCGGAGTCGACGTCGACCGAAACCGTCACGGTCGTGATCGTCGCCGGGATCAAGTCGGCGGGCAGACCCGCGGCGGTGACTCGCTCGATCACCTTCTGCGCCAACGCCAGAGCGGGTTGTGCGGTCGGCACGTCGTCGACGGCGGAGAATGCCTTCTTCGCCCTCTTCTCGAGTGCCTTGCGCTCTTCCCACTGTGCGAGCTGCTCGTCGAGCGAAACCGTCTCTCCGGCAAGGACAGCGGGGACACGATTACCGAGCTTGCGGACCAGGGCGTCGGCGACGTCGTCGATACCGAACGAGTTGTGCGGCGCGTCTTCGGCGATGCGGGCGTGAAAGAGCACCTGTAGCAACACGTCTCCGAGTTCGTCGCGTAACGCCTCGGCATCACCGCTGCGCACCGCGTCGAACACCTCGTAGGTCTCCTCGAGCAGATAGCGCCGCAGCGAGTCGTGGGTCTGCTCGCTCTCCCACGGGCCTGCGGTGCGCAGCCTGTCCATCATCGAGACGGCGTCGACGAGACGTTCGCCCGGCGCGGCCCCTGGCGCGGCGATGAGCCTGTCGCCGGCGGCCAGACGCGCCTTGACCGCGGGGTGCTCGGGATCCGACGAGAGCAGCACCGGCGCTGCCTCCTCGTCCGCGGCGCCGGTCATGCAGGCCCGCGCCGACGGCAGCGACCACGGCACCTTGATCGGCATCTCCTCGGTGTACTGGACGTCGCCGGTCAGCAGGTCGATCGCGTCGACGGGGATCAGCGACGGGCGGCGGGGGTCGACGAGCACGACGGTCATCGTGATGACCTCCTCGCTATGCGCGCCGCGCGCGGACACGTCATGCGCGCGGTTCCTGACCCGACCCCAGTCTCGTTATATCAATACTGTCCTGCGGTTTTCCATCGAGGGCCAGCACCAATCCGGCGACCATGCGCACCAGTTCAAGATCACGGATGCGTGGCGCCGCGACCCCGTCGCCGGCCCGCGGGATCGGCACCTGCACCGTCGCCGTGGTGGCCCGGTAGTTCGCGCTCGGGTACATCCGCTTGAGCCGCAGTTGCGCAGAGTCCATCAGCGTCAGCGGCGCCAGCCGCAGCGTCGCCGCGGACGCCACGCCGACTTCGGTGATGCCGTACTGCTTGAGCAGCAACCGCAAGCGCGCCACGGCCACCAGCCGCTGCGCGGGTTCGGGCAGCGCGCCGTACCGGTCGACGAGCTCGTCGACCACCCGGTCGACCGCGTCCTGGTCCGGTGCCGCGGCCAGCCTGCGGTAGCCCTCGAGCCGGAGCCGGTCGCTGTTGACGTAGTCCGGCGGCAGGTGCGCGTCCACCGGCAGGTCGATGCGGACATCCTTCGGTTCCTCCGGCGCCGCAACGGTTTTCCCGTCCCTTTGGGCGGAGTAGGCCGCACGGTACGCCTCGACGGCCTCGCCGACCAGGCGTACGTAGAGGTCGAACCCGACCCCGGCGACATGGCCGGACTGTTCGGCGCCCAGGACGTTGCCCGCACCCCGGATCTCGAGGTCCTTCAGCGCGACCGCCATACCCGCGCCGAGTTCGTTGTTCTGCGCGATGGTCGCCAGCCGGTCGTAGGCCGTCTCGGTGAGCGGAACCTCGGGCGGATACAGGAAGTAGGCGTAACCGCGCTCGCGGCTGCGGCCCACCCGACCGCGCAGCTGGTGGAGCTGCGAGAGGCCGAAGGTGTCGGCACGCTCGACGATCAGCGTGTTGGCGTTGGAGATGTCCAGGCCGGTCTCGACGATCGTCGTGCACACCAGGACGTCGTATTCGCGGTTCCAGAAACCCTCGACGGTGCGTTCGAGCAGTTCCTCGGGCATCTGGCCGTGCGCGACGACGACGCGGGCCTCCGGCACGAGCGCCTGGACCCGGGCCGCGGCCGCATCGATGGTCCGGACCCGGTTGTGGATGTAGAACGCCTGTCCGTCGCGCAACATCTCGCGTCGCAGCGCGGCGGCGATCTGCTTGTCGTCGTGCGGACCGACGTAGGTCAGCACCGGGTAGCGCTCCTCGGGCGGGGTGAGGATCGTAGACATCTCGCGGATGCCGGCCAGGCTCATCTCCAGCGTGCGCGGTATCGGGGTGGCGCTCATGGTCAGCACGTCGACGTGGGTGCGCATCGACTTGATGTGCTCCTTGTGCTCGACGCCGAACCGCTGCTCCTCGTCGACCACCACCAGGCCGAGGTTCTTCCAGGTGACGCCGGTCTGCAGCAGGCGGTGCGTGCCGATGACGATGTCGACGCTGCCGTCCTTCATGCCCTCCAGGACGACTCTGGACTCGCCCGGGTCGGTGAACCGGCTCAGCCCCTTGACCGTCACCGGGAACCCGGCCATGCGCTCGCTGAAGGTCTGCAGGTGCTGGTCGGCCAGCAGCGTCGTCGGCACCAGCACCGCCACCTGCTTGCCGTCCTGCACGGCCTTGAACGCCGCGCGCACCGCGATCTCGGTCTTGCCGTACCCGACGTCGCCGCAGATCACCCGGTCCATCGGCACCGGCTTCTCCATGTCGGCCTTGACCTCGGTGATCGCGGTCAGCTGGTCGACCGTCTCGGTGAAGCCGAAGGCGTCCTCCATCTCGTTCTGCCATGGGGTGTCGGGGCCGAACGCATGCCCCGGGGAGGCCTGGCGCTTGGCGTACAACGACACCAGTTCGGCTGCGATCTCGCGCACCGCGCGGCGGGCCTTGGTCTTGGTGTTGGCCCAGTCGCTGCCGCCGAGTCTGGACAACGTCGGAGCCTCGCCGCCGACATAGCGCGACAGTTGGTCCAGCGAGTCCATCGGCACGTAGAGCCGGTCCGCTGTCTGCCCCTTCTTGCTCGACGCGTACTCCAGCACCAGGTACTCGCGGCGGGCGCCGCCGACCACGCGTTCGGTCATCTCCACGAAGCGCCCGATGCCGTGCTGGTCGTGCACCACCAGGTCACCGGTGGTCAGCGCGAGCGGGTCGACGACGTTGCGCCGCTTGGCCGCCAGCCTCTTGCCCTCGGTGGCGGTGGCCCGGCTGCCGGTGAGATCGGTCTCGGTGATGACGACGAGGTTGGCGCCGGCGATGACGACCCCGTCGTGCAGCGGGCCCTTGAGTACGCCGACAGCACCCTGCTTGAGCGGTGCGCCCGGCTCGAGAAGCACTGCGGGAGTGTCGGCCTCGGCGAGCTGCTCGCAGACGCGCTGCGCGGTGCCGGTGCCCGGGGTGACGATCGCCGCGTATCCGCCGGTCGCGACGTGGGCGCGCAGCATCGCGAAGATCTCGTCGATGCTGTGCGCGGAGCCCCGTGCCGACGGAGCGGGCCGGATGTCGACTTCGACCGCGGCCTCGTTGGACAGCTGGCTCAGCGTCCACCACGGGTGATCGCCGGCCCGGGCCGCGGCGCGCGCGTCGTCGAGCTCGACGAAGCCGGAGGCGCCCATCGCCTCCAGGTCAATGGGAACGTCGCCGCCGACGGCCGCCGTCGACCACGACGCCTCGAGGAACTCCTGTCCGGTCTTGATCAGGTCGGCGGCGCGGGTGCGCACCTTCTCGGGGTCGCAGATCAGCAGGGGCGTGCCGGCGGGCAGATGGTCGGACAGGACGGAGAGTTCGCCGCGGCCCCCGGTCGTCTTGAGCACCGGCAGCAGCGCCTCCATGCCGTCGACCGGAATGCCCTCGGCCAACTTGGCCAACATGTCGGGCACACTTCCGGGCAGCGTGTTCTCCCCCACCGGGTGCTCGCGGGCCAGCTCGACGGCGCGTTTGCGGACGTCGTCGGTGAGTAGCAGTTCGCGGCAGGCCACGGCGATGACGGTGTCGATGTCGATCTCGGGGATGGACCGTTGGTCGGCCACGGAGAACATCCGCATCTCAGAGACCTCGTCGCCCCAGAACTCGACGCGCACCGGATGCTCGTAGGTGGGCGGGAAGAGGTCGAGGATGCCGCCGCGCACCGCGAACTCGCCGCGCTTGCCGACCATGTCGACGCGGGTGTAGGCCAGTTCGACGAGGCGGGCGATCAGGTCGTCGAAGTCCGAGTCCGCCCCGACCGTGAGCGTCACCGGGTCGGTGGCCGCGAGGTCGGGCGCCATGGGCTGAAGCAGCGAGCGTGCGGTGGTGACCACCACCCGCAGCGGCGGGCCGAGGCGCTCGTCGTCGGGATGGGTCAACCGGCGCAGCAGCAGCATCCGCGCGCCGACCGTGTCGACACCCGGCGACAACCGCTCGTGCGGCAGCGTCTCCCAGGACGGGAACATCGCGACGGCGTCGCCGAACACGCCGTGCAGTTCGGCCGTCAGGTCGTCGGCCTCGCGTCCGGTGGCGGTGACGGCGACGAGCGGGGAGGCCTGCGCGATCGCCGACGCCACGTACAGCCGAGCGCCGGCCGGGCCGACGACGGACAGATCGACGGGTCTGTCGGCCGCGCGGCGGCTGATCTCGCCCAGCGAGGGATCGCGCAGCGCAAGCTCGACAAGCCCCGCGATCGGGGTTGGGACAGCAAGGGTCCCCGATGCGGTCATGATGCGTCCATCCTAGGCGGACCCGCTAAAGGCGTTGGGGCCGGTCAAGTCCCGCCCACGACCGGCTAACTCAGCGCGTCGGCGTCACCCCTGACGCGCCCGAAGCCCGGGTCCGGGATCCGTTCGGGGAAGCGGTCCAGCGCCGCGGCGGCCAGGCGGGCCAACCGCTCAAGCGCGCCGACCACCTCGGCACGGGGCACACCCCGGCGGGCCCAGTACACACCGATCGCGCCGACCGGTGCGGGGGCGGCCATCGGCGTCATCACCAGACTGCGCACGAAGGTGGGCAGGTACGCCTCCTGGGGAATCCGCTCGTCGGTACGGATGTCGGCGATTTCGTCCGCCATCGCGCCCCTGTCCTCGCGGTGGGTTCACGATATCCGCATTGCGAAGTCGTTCGCTGGCGAAGGCGTCGATCATCCGGTCACTCGTCGAGCAACAGCGGATCGTTCTCCAGGTGCATCAGCCCGTTCCAGCACAGGTTGACCAGATGCGCGGCGACGACCTCTTTCTTGGGCTCGCGCACGTCGAGCCACCACTGCGCGGTCATCGACACCGAACCGACCAACGCCTGCGCGTACAGCGGGGCCATCTCGGGGTCGAGGCCGCGGCGGGAGAAGTCACCGGCCAGGATCGACGACACCTGGTTGACGGCCTCGTTGAGCAGCGTCGAGTAGGTGCTTCCGGAGGTGATGGACGCCGGGGAGTCGCGGATCAGGATGCGGAACCCGTCGGTGCGTTCGTCGACGTAGGTCAGCAACGCCAGCGCGACCCGCTCGATGCGCAGCCGGGAGCGGTTGTTGGTCATCCTGGTCAACGACGACGTGATGCCGTCGAGCAAGGCCGACATCTCGCGGTCGACGACCACGGCGTAGAGCCCCTCCTTGCCGCCGAAATGCTCGTAGACGACGGGTTTGGAGACGTTGGCCCGTTGCGCGATCTCTTCGACCGAGGTGCCTTCGTAGCCGCGTTGCGCGAACAGCGTCCGCGCGATGTCGATGAGCTGGTGGCGCCGCTCGGCGCCGGTCATCCGCGCGCGCGGTGCCCGGACCTCCTTGTCGAGTGCAGCCACGGCTACCAGGGTAGTTGGTTGGACCACTGGACTAGCATCACGAGGTGATCGATCCGTCGTGGTGTAATCGGCAGCACCTCTGATTTTGGTTCAGATAGTTCAGGTTCGAGTCCTGGCGACGGAGCACTTGGTCGCGACTGTGCGGTTCCACACCGCGTCACCGGCGTGTCGCGTATGAAACCGCACATTCGATAGGCAGGAGTCCGGATGACGGCATCCACGGAGACAGCGGTCGTCGTTCTGGCGGCAGGGGCGGGCACGCGGATGCGGTCCGACATCCCGAAGGTGCTGCACATCCTCGGCGGGCGCACCATGCTCGCCCATGCGGTGCACGCGGCGGCCGAGGTGGCTCCGCGACATCTGGTCGTCGTGGTCGGCAAGGACCGCGACCGCGTGGTCCCCGCGGTCGAGCAGCTGGCGACGGAACTGGGCAGGCCCATCGACACCGCCGTTCAGGAACACCAGCTCGGCACCGGCCACGCCGTCGAGTGCGGCCTGTCGGCGCTGCCCGCCGACTTCGCCGGCACCGTCGTCGTCACCTCGGGCGACGTCCCGCTGCTGGACGCCGACACGCTCGCCGACCTCATCGCCGTGCATGGGGCCCCCCCGACCGCGGCCACCGTGCTGACCACGACGCTTCCCGACCCGACCGGGTACGGCCGCATCCTGCGCACGAGCGACGGTCAGGGCGGGGATCTGCTGAGCATCGTCGAGCAGGCCGACGCCACCGCGTCGCAGCAGGCCATCACCGAGGTCAACGCCGGGGTGTACGCGTTCGACGTCGCCGCGTTGCGACCGGCCCTGAGCCGGCTGCGGTCCGACAACGCCCAGCACGAGCAGTACCTGACCGACGTCATCTCGATCATGCGAGCCGACGGCGAGGTGGTGCGCGCCAAGCACGTCGACGACTCGACGTTGGTGGCCGGGGTCAACGACCGGGTGCAGCTCGCCGAGTTGGGCGCCGAGCTGAACCGGCGCATCGTCGCCGCGCACCAGCGGGCGGGTGTCACGGTCGTCGATCCGGCGACCACGTGGATCGACGTCGACGTGACGATCGGCCGCGACACCATCGTCCACCCCGGGACCCAACTGCTGGGCGCGACGCGCATCGGCGGCCGCTGCCAGGTCGGGCCGGACACCACGCTGACCGATGTGACGGTCGGCGACGACGCCGTGGTGGTGCGCACCCACGGCGGGCAGGCGACCATCGGCGCCGGCGCCGCGGTGGGACCGTTCGCTTATCTGCGGCCGGGAACCGTGCTGGGTGCCACCGCCAAGCTCGGCGCGTTCGTCGAGACGAAGAACTCGACGATAGGCGACGGCACCAAGGTGCCCCACCTGACCTACGTGGGCGACGCGGACATCGGCGAGCACAGCAACATCGGCGCGTCGAGCGTCTTCGTCAACTACGACGGCCAGACCAAGAGCCGCACGACCATCGGCTCGCACGTCCGGACCGGTTCGGACACCATGTTCGTCGCACCGGTCACCGTGGGCGACGGGGCATACACCGGCGCGGGCACCGTCATCCGTGAGGACGTGCCGCCCGGTGCGCTGGCGGTATCGGCAGGTTCTCAGCGCAACATCGAGGGCTGGGTGTCGCGCAAGCGGCCGGGTTCGGCGGCCGCTGAGGCGGCCCGCCGGGCGCTCGGCGGCGACGATGACGCCGATCCGGGAAACGGCGGGCCGTGAGCGCCTCGAGTGTTCATGATCTGGCAACCCGGGCACCGGTAGCGCGTGACGCTACGTACGATTGGCCCGTATCGATTCCCGACAATTAGGGCGCACCGTGGGCACCGAGTGGACCGACAACCGCAAGAATCTGATGTTGTTCTCGGGTCGGGCGCACCCCGAACTCGCTGAGCAGGTCGCCAAGGAACTGGATGTTCCAGTCACCGCGCAGACGGCGCGGGACTTCGCCAACGGCGAGATCTTCGTGCGGTTCGACGAGTCGGTGCGCGGGTGCGACGCCTTCGTGCTGCAGAGCCATCCATGGCCGCTGAACCAGTACCTGATGGAACAGCTGATCATGATCGACGCACTGAAGCGGGGCAGCGCCAAGCGCATCACCGCGATCCTGCCGTTCTATCCCTACGCCCGCCAGGACAAGAAGCACCGCGGCCGCGAACCCATCTCCGCCCGCCTGGTCGCCGATCTGCTCAAGACCGCGGGCGCGGACCGCATTGTCACGGTCGACCTGCACACCGACCAGATCCAGGGTTTCTTCGACGGCCCGGTCGATCACATGCGCGCCCAGAAGCTGCTGACCGGCTACATCGCCGAGAACTACGCCGACCACGACATGGTGGTCGTCTCCCCCGACTCGGGCCGGGTGCGCGTCGCCGAGAAGTGGGCCGACTCGCTGGGCGGCGTTCCGCTGGCGTTCATCCACAAGACCCGTGACCCGCTCAAGCCCAACGAGGTCGTGTCCAACCGGGTCGTCGGCGATGTGCGCGGCAAGACCTGCGTGCTGACCGACGACATGATCGACACCGGCGGCACCATCGCCGGGGCGGTCAAGCTGCTCAAGGCCGACGGCGCAGGCGAGGTCATCATCGCGGCCACGCACGGCGTGCTGTCGGATCCGGCCAGCGAGCGGCTTGCCGCGTGCGGGGCCCGAGAGGTGATCGTCACCAACACCCTGCCGATCGGCGAGGACAAGCAGTTCCCCCAGCTGACCGTGTTGTCGATCGCGCCGCTGCTGGCCAACACCATTCGCGCGGTGTTCGACAACGGTTCGGTCACCAGCCTGTTCGACGGGTCGGCCTGACATGTCCGGCGAAGGCTCGGCCAAGATCTACCACAACCCGAAGTGCTCGACCTCACGCAAGACACTGGAGTTGCTGCGCGACAACGAGATCGAACCGACGGTCATCCAGTACCTGAAGACCCCGCCGACGCGCTCCGAGCTGGCGAAGATGATCGCCGACGCGGGAATCGACGTGCGGACCGCGGTGCGCAAACGCGAGTCGCTGTATCGGGAGCTCGGCCTGGAGTCGGCGTCCGACGACGAACTGCTCGACGCCCTCGCCGAGCATCCGATCCTGATCGAGCGTCCGTTCGTCGTCACAGCCAAGGGCACCCGGCTGGCTCGACCGATCGACGCGGTGCACGAGATCTTGTGAAGCGGTTCGGTTTCGGGCTCGTCGCGGGTGTTGTCGCGCTCGCGGCCGTGACGGGCTGCGGCACAGAACCGCCCAACTACCAGTCGGTGTGGTCGACGACGGCGTCGCCGACCACCACCACCGCCCCCGATGCCGGCAAGCCGGTACCGATCGCGGCGTTCCTCGAGCAGGAGGGCGTCGTCGGCGACCCGGTGTTCCCCGAGAGGTTGACCGACCTGACCGTCGGCTTCCCGACACCGCCGGGGTGGGAGCCGTACTTCAACACCAACTTCGCGCCGGGCACCCGGGTGATCGCCAAGGGCGACACCTACCCGATCGCGATGCTGGTGGTGCTCAAGCTGACCGGCGACTTCGACGTCGACGAGGCGATCAAGCACGGTTACGTCGACGCCGAGATGTCGCAGAACTTCACGAGGCTCAACGCGTCGATGGAGCCGTTCAAGGGATTCCCGTCGGCGATGATCGAGGGCAGCTACGACCTCAACGGCACCCGGATGCACAGCTACAACCGCATCGTCATCGCGACCGGAGCACCGCCTGAGAAGCAGCGTTATCTCATCCAGTTCACCGTCACCGGGTTCGCGAACAAGGCCGCCGAGGAGGCGCCCGACATCGAGTCGATCATCGGCGGCTTCACCGTCGCGCAACCCAAGGCGCCGCCGCCCCCGCGGTAGTTCTTGGCGCGACTCACTAGAGTCGGTGCACATGAGCGACTGGACCGCCGCCGATCTGCCCTCCTTCTCCGGACGCACCGTAATCGTCACCGGCGCCAACAGCGGCCTCGGGTTGGTGACCGCGCGGGAACTGGCCGGCGCCGGCGCGACGGTCATCCTCGCCGTTCGCAACACGGCCAAAGGCGACGCCGCCGCGGCGGAGATGACCGGTGACGGGTTCGGCCCTGTGGAGGTCCGCGAACTCGACCTGCAGGATCTGTCCTCGGTGCGGGCGTTCGCCGACGGCGTGCAGACCGTCGACGTGCTGGTCAACAACGCAGGCATCATGGCGGTGCCGTATGCGCTGACCAAGGACGGCTTCGAGAGCCAGATCGGCACCAACCACCTGGGCCACTTCGCCTTGACCAACCTGCTCCTGCCGAAGATCTCGGACCGGGTGGTGACGGTCTCGTCGATGATGCACCTCATCGGCCGCATCAACCTCGAGGACCTGAACTGGAAGGCCCGGCCCTACCTGGCGTGGCCCGCATACGGACAGTCCAAGCTGGCGAACCTCCTGTTCACCAAGGACCTGCAACGCCGTCTCACCGCCGCCGGGTCGCCGGTCAGGGCGATCGCCGCACATCCCGGCTACTCGGCGACCAACCTGCAGGGGCAGACGGGCAACCAGATCGGCACCCGCTTCTGGCTGGCCGCCACCAAGCTGAGCGCGACGAGCGCGGACTTCGGTGCCCGCCAGACCCTGTACGCGGTGGCCGCCGACGTCCCCGGCGACACGTTCGTCGGGCCGCGGTTCGGCGCGCGGGGCGCCACTGGGCCGACAGCGCTGCGCAGTCCGCTGGCACGCAGCGAGAAGACGGCCACTGCGCTGTGGGAATTATCCGAGCAGCTCACCGGCACCAGGTTCCCGCTGCCGATTTGAGCCTGAGCAGCGTGTTCGGCTAACCTGGCCGGTGATCACGGCGAGGGTCGGTTCTCCGAGGATTCCGGGAGCCACCGTTATCGACGCGAAGCTCAAGTGGTTGAGCCCTGGCCGTGCTTAGCACACGACAGGAGACTCCCCTCATGGCCAAGAACGCCATCAACAACCTGACCGCTTCGGTCCGCACCGAGACCGGTAAGGGCGCCTCGCGCCGCGCCCGCCGCAACGGCAAGGTGCCCGCCGTGCTCTACGGCCACGGCACCGATCCGCGGCACCTGGAGCTCGACGCCCACGACTTCGCCGCCGTGCTGCGCCACAAGGGCACGAACGCCCTGCTCACGCTGGACATCGAGGGAAAAGAGCAGCTCGCGCTGACCAAGGCGCTCGACATCCACCCGATCCGGCGCACGATCACCCACGCCGATCTGCTGGTCGTCAAGCGCGGCGAGAAGGTGACCGTCGAGGTCAACGTCGTCGTGGAAGGTGACGCGGAGCCGGGCTCGCTGGTCACCCAGGACGCCAACACCATCGAGGTCGAGGCCGACGCCGTGTCCATCCCCCAGCAGCTGACGGTCTCGATCGAGGGCGCCCAGATCGGCACCCAGTTCACCGCAGGCTCGATCGAGTTGCCGTCCGGTGTGACGCTGGTTTCGGATCCGGAGACGCTGGTGGTCAACGTCGTCGCCGCGCCGACGGAGGAGGAACTCGAGGCCGAGGGCGGCGGCGAGTCGCTCGAGGAGCAGGCCGCCGAGGCCGCCGAGGCCGAAGCTGCCGAGGCGGAAGCCGAGGGCGAGGGCGAGGCGGCCGAGGCGCCCGCCGAAGAGTCCGAGTAGTCCGGCATGGCCGAACCCCAACTGGTGGTCGGCCTTGGCAACCCGGGGCCGCGGTATGCCACCACCCGGCACAACGTCGGGTTCCTCGTCGCCGACATCCTCGCCGACCGCATCGGCTCGGGGTTCAAGTTGCACAAGAAGTCGGGCGCCGAGGCGGTCACGGGCCGCCTCGGCGGACGGCCGCTGGTGCTGGCCAAACCGCGCTGCTACATGAACGAGTCGGGCCGACAGGTCGGGCCGCTGGCCAAGTTCTACTCGATCCCGCCGGCCGACGTCATCGTCATCCACGACGAACTCGACATCGACTTCGGCCGGATACGGCTCAAGTTCGGCGGTGGTGTCGCGGGCCACAACGGCCTGCGGTCGGTGGGTTCGGCGCTGGGCAGCAATGACTTTGCGCGGGTGCGGATCGGCATCGGACGACCGCCGGGGCGGATGAGCGGTGCCGACTACGTGCTCAGCACGTTCAGTTCCGGCGAGTGGAAAGAGATCCCGACGATCTGCGAGCAGGCCGCCGACGCCGTCGAGTTGCTGGTGGGCCAGGGGCTCGAGCCGGCGCAGAACATCGTGCACGCCTGGGGCTGAACAGTTTTCCGCTTCACCGGCCGCCGATGCCGCTGTCGACTACCTTCACCTGCTTGTGCGGGAAGCGGCGCTCGGCGTGCTCCTTGGCCGCCGAGTGGGGCAGGACGTAGAGCGTCTCCTTCTTCTCCTGCAGCGGTTTGAGCACCAGATCCATGAAGCCTTTGCGGTCGTTGAGGTACGGCTCGATGACCTCCTCGCCCGCCGGGCACACCGCCAGACAGTAAGCGGCCTTGTAGTTGGCCTTGAACGACAGGCTCTGCCACATCGACGCGTTCTCGGAGTCGGTGACGCGGGACCGGAAGTCGGCGGCGTCGTCGCTGTCGGCGATCGTCTGCGCCCAGTCGGTGAAGCCGCCCATGAACTCGCGGTAGTTATGGGTGGAGCAGGCGAAGAAGTCGAACTCGCCGGTCTTCTTGATCGCGCCGACGGGACACGCGGCGACGCACAGCTTGCACTCCAGGCACGGCGAATAGTCAAGCGGCTCTCCGTAACTGCTGATCGGCGCCGCCACGATGACGGTGCCGAGCAGGATGAAGTTGCCGAACCTGGGATGGATGACGTTGCGGTGGATACCCATGACACCGAGGCCGGCCGCCACCGCGACGGGTTTGTGCGCGACCACCCAGATACGGCCCGGGAAGCGGTCCATCTCCATCGGAAACGACATCGACGGGTTGATCACGCGATAGCCCGCGTCCTGCAACGCGCGCGTGATGCGGTGCGCGGCCTCGTTCATGATCTCGCCGCTGCGGTGGAACTCCTGGTTGGCGACGCTACGCGCGGTCGAGCGCACGTTGTCGCGGTTCATCTTCACCACGAGCGAGACGTAGCTGCGCGCACCCGGCAGGGCCGCGTCGACGTGCTCGCGCTCGGAGTCGAGTGCCGGATCGTCCACGGCGGCGAACGCGACGTCGTCGACGCCCGCGTCGAGGCAGACGTCGCGGAGCCAGTCGACGTCGATGACGCCGGGGCTGTCGGGCGTTCGGCTGCGCACCGCGCGCACGGTCGGATGGTCGGCGAGCCGGGCGGGGAGCTGCTGCATAGAGCTGAGTATAGTCATAAATACTCAGCCGGTGCGATGGGCGGCTAGCTTCCTGTCCGGCGGGCGTAGGCACGCAGGGCGAACGGCGCGAAGACCGCGGTCAACGCCAGCGACCAGAGGATGGTGGCCAGCACCGGATGGTGCAGCGGCAGCTGAGCGCTCGGCGGTGCAGGGGCGCCGTTGCCCCACAACTCCCGCATCGTCTGCGCCAGCGACGACACCGGATTCCACTCGGCGATGACGCGCAGCCAGTGCGGCATGGGCTCGGTCGGCACGAAGGTGTTGGCCAGGAACGTGATCGGGAACAACACGGTGAACATCACGCCGTTGACGGCCTCCACGCTGCGGAGCAGGGAGCCGATCAATATGCCGAACCAGATCATCCCGAAGCCGAACAGCAGCACCAACGCGAACGCGAGCACCGCCTCGCCGACGCTGTTGCGGATCCGCCATCCGATCGCCAACCCGGTCACCGCCATCACCAGCACTCCGAGCGAGGAGTGGATCAGGCTGGCGATACTGCGCCCGATGAGCACCGAGGACCGGGATATCGGCAGCGACCGGAAGCGGTCGATGATGCCCTTCTCCACGTCGGCGGTGATGCCGGACGCGACCACGAAGGCCGAGAACACGATGGTCTGCGCCATGATGCCGGGTAGCAGGAACTCGCGGTAGTTGGTGCCGCCGGGGTTGACGATCGACGCCCCGAACACGAACGCGAACAGCAACACGAACATGATGGGCTGCACCGTGACGTCGCTGAGCATCTCGGGCATTCGCTTGGTGTGGAGCATGTTGCGCTTGACCATGATCCACGACTGCTGGGCGACGTTGGTGCGTCGCGTCGGTACGGGCTCGACCCGGTCGCGGGGTTGTGTCGCGACGGTGGTCATGTGTCGACTCCTTCTCGCTCCGGTCCTCGCTCGTTCCTCGCTGCGATCCTCACTCGTCGTCGTCTCCGGGCAGTCATGTGTCGACCTCCTCTTCCGTGCGGTGACCGGTGAGGCTGAGGAAGACGTCGTCGAGGCTGGGCCGGGACAGTCCGATGTCGTCGACGTCGATGTTGCTGTCGCGAAGCCAGCCCGCGACGCGGACCATGTCGGCCAGCCCGTCGGCGGCGGCCGTCAGCTCCCGCGCGCCTGCGTCGACGAAGACCTCCGCCCCCGTCTTGGCGAGCAGCGCCTGCGCGGCGGGCAGATCTTCGGCGTTCGTCACGGTGACGACGAGGCTCGCCTTGCCCGCCTGCTGCTTGAGTTGCAGCGGGGAACCCTCGGCGATGATGCGGCCCTTGTCGATCACGACGATGTTGTCGGCCAACTGATCGGCTTCCTCCAGGTACTGGGTGGTCAGCAGCAGCGTCGTGCCTTGATTCACCAGCCCGCGCAGCGCATCCCACAGCTCGCTGCGGCTGCGCGGGTCCAGACCGGTGGTGGGCTCGTCGAGAAACAGCACCGGCGGCGAGGCCAGCAGGCTCACCGCGAGATCGAGCCTGCGCCGCATGCCACCCGAGTACGACCTCACCACGCGGTCCGCGGCGTCGGCGATCGAAAACCGTTGCAGCAGTTCGTCTCCCAGCCGCTTCAGATCCTTCTTGCGGATGCCGTAGAGGCCGCCGATCATCCGGATGTTCTCCCGGCCGGTCAGCAGTTCGTCCACCGTGGCGACCTGGCCCGTCAGCCCCATGCTGCGTCGGACCATGTCCGGCTCCCGAACGACGTCGTACCCGGCGACCCGCGCCGTCCCGCTGGTCGGTTCGGTCAGTGTGGTCATCATCCGCACCGTTGTGGTCTTGCCTGCGCCGTTGGGGCCGAGCAGACCCAGCACGGTGCCGGGCGGGACCGAGAAGCTGACGCCGTCGACCGCCGGGTTCGCGCCGAAGCGCTTCACCAGATCGACGGCTTCGACGGCAGGAACACAGGACATGGCAAAGAAGGTATCCACACCCGGCGACACCGAACCACTTGTTTAATGACGGGCGAGCGTGCGCAGCACAAGCACTCTCGCGCAAGGACTATGTGACGAGCGAGACGGAGGTGCTGCGGCGCAGCTTGCCCGACGGCGTCTTCGGGATGGTCCCCGGCCCGAGCACCACCACGTTGCGAGGCCGCACGTCGACCTCGGCGACGACCTCGTGGGCGACCTGCCGCTCGATGCGGTGCACTTCGTTGGGGTCCTGCCAGTTGTTGGACTCGACGGCGACGGCGAACGTCTCGCGGGCGTGGCCGGCGTCCAGACGAACCGCGACGGAGCAACCGGGGCGCACGCCGTCGACGCGGCATGCGGCGCGCTCGATGTCGGTCGGGTAGATGTTGCGGCCGGCCATGATGATGACGTCCTTGACGCGGCCGCACACCACGATGTTGCCTTCGTCGGTG
The DNA here is from genome assembly GCF_022317005.1 of Mycobacterium sp. IDR2000157661. Classification (NCBI taxonomy): domain Bacteria; kingdom Bacillati; phylum Actinomycetota; class Actinomycetes; order Mycobacteriales; family Mycobacteriaceae; genus Mycobacterium; species Mycobacterium sp. IDR2000157661. The sequence continues at coordinate 2,604,645 of NZ_CP081006.1, read as the reverse complement.
ATGTAGCCGAGGTCGCCGGTGTCGTACCAGCCGTGCTCGTCCTGCGCCGGAATGAAGCCGCCCATCGTGAGGTAGCCCGGTGTCAGGCTCTCACCGCGCAGCTCGATCACCCCGACGCCGCGCGTAGGCATCACGTTGCCGTGCTCGTCGATCACCCGCGCCTCGAGGTCCTTGAGCAGCGGGCCGAGGGAGGCGAGTCGCCGGGTGTTGCCCTTGGACGCGGGCACGGCGCGGCGCAGCGCGGCGAGCAGGTCGGCGTCGACCTCGTCCACCACGAGGCCGGCGTTGCACGGCGAGAACGAAACCGCCAGCGTGGTCTCGGCCATGCCGTAGGCAGGCAGGATGGCCTCGGGCCGCAGGCCGAACGGCTTGCCCGCGTCGATGAGGTCCTCGACATCGGCGGGCTCGACCGGTTCGGCCCCCGACAGCGCGAAACGCAGCGTGGACAGGTCGAACTCGCCCGGCTTGGCCTGGCGCCGGAGCCGCTTGGCGAACAGCGCGTAGGCGAAGTTCGGCGCGGCGGTCATGGTGCCCTTGTACTTGTCGATGAGCTTGGCCCACAGCAGCGTGTCGCGCAGGAAGTCCATCGGCGTGACCTTGACCAGTTCCGCGCCGAAGTACATCGGGATGGTGAGGAAGCCGACCATGCCCATGTCGTGGAAGCAGGGCAGCCAGCTGACCATGACGTCCTTGTCGACGTCGTACTCGGCGCCGATGAACATCGCCTCGGCATTGGAGTAGATGTTGCGGTGGGTGATCTGCACCGCCTTCGGCGACCCGGTGGACCCGGACGTCAACTGCATCAGCGCGAGGTCGTCCTCGCCGACGTCGATCGGATCGGTGGGCTCGGAGGCCAGCAGGTCCTTGACGGTCAGCACCGTGATGCCCTTTTCCTCGAGCACCGGGATCGCGACGTCGAACGGTTCGGAGACGATCACGGCCTTGGCCTCGATCATGCCGATGACGTTCATCGTGTCCTCGGCCCACACCACCAGGTCGGTGCGCGGGGTGGGCTGATGCAGCATCGTCAGGCTGGCGCCGCGCATCCAGAGGCCCTGCGCGGTCGGCGCGATCTCGACCGGGAAGCCGGCGAGCACGCCGACGGCGTCGCCGAGCCCGATACCCGCGGCCTTCAGCCCCCCGGCGATGCAGCGCGCCCGCTCGTGCACCTCGCGCCAGGTGTGGCGGACGGGTTCGTAAGGTTCACCGGTGACCATGCCCGTGTTCACGGTGCGGGCATTGCGGTACATCTTCTCGGTGAATCGGCTCACGACGACCTCCTCGGCTCCGAAGCGAATGCCCCGGGGTTATGCTCCGCCTGCTCAGCGGCGTTCTTGCGTAGGCGCGCACACAGTTGGGGAGCGGTTGTGTCTCGAATCGGTGTTGCAGAAGACGGCCGGCGGTGACCGGAAAGCCGCCCGCCGAAGTGTCCGGCGGGCGAAAGAGCCGCGTCCAGAGCTTGACCGCTAGTCTTCACCGGGCATCATCTTATGCAACTCTTAAGTAACCGCCAAACCAGCGCGGATATTGAGGTCTGGGTCACACCGGTTCGTGACCGTTTCGAAGCCGAGGCTCACACCGGCGTCGACGGCGTGGGCACCACCCGCGCGCCGTGCACCGGGCCGCTGGCCACCCGCACGGTCCGGCACACGCCCGCACCGGACAGCCGAGCGCCGACGTCGACCGCCTGGCCCGCCGACGCACACAGAAATGCGCACGTCGGTCCCGATCCCGAGACGATGCCGGCCAGCGCACCGGCTTCGGTGCCCGCGCGCAGGGTGCGGCGCAGCCGCGGGTCCAGGCTCAGCGCCGCGGGTTGCAGGTCGTTGCCCAGTAGCGGCGCCAGCAGGGTCGGATCGCCGGAGGCCAGGGCGGCCAGCACCGGTTCCGGATCGCCCAGCCGCGGCGGCGCCTCACGGTCCGGCCCGGCCGTCTCCCGCAACCGGTCGATCTCGCCGAACACCGCGGGCGTCGACAACCCGCCGTGGGCGAACGCCAGAACCCAGTGGAAGGTGGTCCGGGCGAGCACGGTCGCCAGTTCCTCACCGCGGCCGGTGCCCAGCGCCGTGCCGCCGTGCAGCGCGAAGGGCACGTCGCTGCCCAACTCGGCGGCCAGCGCGTGCAGGTCGCGCCGCGGCACGCCGAGTTCCCACAGCGAGTTCACGGCGACCAGCACCGCGGCGGCGTCGGCGCTGCCGCCCGCCATGCCGCCGGACACCGGGATCGACTTCTCTATCGAGATCGCCACATCGGGTGCCCGCCCGACATGGTCGGCGATCAGCTCGGCAGCCCGCCAGGCCAGGTTGCGCTCGTCGGTGGGCAGCGACTCGACGCCCTCGCCGGTCATCTCCAGGGTCAACAGGTCGGCGTTTCGCACGGTGACCTCGTCGAGCAGCGAGACAGCGTGGAAGACGGTGGTGAGCTCGTGATAGCCGTCGTCGCGGCGGTCACCCACCTCGAGGTACAGGTTGACCTTGCCGGGCACCCGCACCGTCACCGACCCGGTCGGAACCCATTCGGGGGCGGTGTTCCCGTTCCAGCCTGACACGGCACGACACTATCGAAAGGCCGTCGTCGCGGGCAGCCACCTCGCCCGGCCCGGCCCGGCCCGCTGTCGGCATACTCTCGATGGCGTGCTGTCGGCGGGGGACGAGTTCGAGGGCTACGTCGTCGACCACGCCCTCGGCCAGGGCGGGTACGCCACCGTCTACCGGGTGTACGACGCCGCCGACCCCGACCGGGTGGTGGCCCTGAAGATTCTCGACGAACGCCACCGCCACCTCACACAGATCGCGCGGCTGCGGCGGGAGTTCGAGCTCGCCGGCCGGTTGCACCACCGCAACATCGTGACGGTGTATGAGCGCGGGCCGGGCTGGCTGACCATGGAACTGGTCGACGGCCGCGGGATCGCGGCGTTGCCGACCCTCCCGGAGCGGCTGGCCGCGCTCGCCCAGATCGCCGACGCGTTGGACTACGCCCACAACCGCGCGGTCGTGCACTGCGACGTCAAGCCCACCAACATCCTCGTCGAGCCCGACGGCCCGCGCGCGGTGCTCATCGACTTCGGCGTCGCCGTCGTCATCACCGACGACATCTGCCGCCGACCCGACGAAGGGGTGGAGGCGTCACTGCCCTACTCGGCCCCGGAGTTGATCGCAAACCGCGCCCCCACCGACGCGACCGACGAATACGCGCTGGCCTGCACTGCCGTCGAACTCATCACCGGAAGTCCACCGTTTCGCGACGACTCCCCCACCGGGCTCGTGCATGCGCACCTGCACCGGTCGCCGCCGCGGCTGTCGCGGGAGTTTCCCTGGCTGCCGCGAGCGTTCGATTCGGTCGTGGCCAAGGCCATGGCGAAAGCGCCTGCGGACCGCTACCAGTCGTGCCGGGAGTTCGTCGCGCTGCTCACGCGGGCGCTTGCTTGACCGGCTCAACGGGTGGAGTCTCGGCAGCCGGCTTGTCGGCCGTGCCGGAACGCTGCAGCAGCCGCACGAAGTCCGCGACCGAGAGCGTCTCCCCCCGGCGGGAGGGGTCGATGCTGGCCGCCAGCAGCCGTCGCGCGGACTCGTTGCCCGAGCCCGCCCATTCGGCGAACGCGTTGCGCGAGGTTTTGCGCCGCTGAGCGAAGGCGATGTCGACGAGCTCGAACACCTGCTTGCGGAAGGCTTCGTCGGTGGGCCACGGCGAGGCCTCGTAGCGCTCGATGCGGACCAGCCCGGAGTACACCCGCGGGATCGGCCAGAACACCGTGGGCGAGACCATGCCGTAGCGCCGGACGTTGCCGAAGAACCGGACCTTGACGCTGGGCACGCCGTAATCCTTGCCGCCGGGCTCGGCGGCGAGGCGCTCGGCGACCTCGGCCTGCACCATGACCATGACGGTTCGAATCGACGGGAACTCGGCGAGCAGGTGCAGCAGCGCAGGCACGGCGATGTTGTACGGCAGGTTCGCGACCAGGGCGGTCGGATCGTCGGCCAGCTCCGGGGTGCGGAAGTCGGGTTTGCGCAGATCGAGGATGTCGCGGTTGAGCACGGTCAGCCGGTTGATCTCGCTGTGCGAGTGCTCGGCGATGGTGAGGGGCAGTTGGCGCGCCAGCACCGGGTCGATCTCGACGGCGGTGACACGGGAACCGCGATCGAGCAGCGCCAGGGTCAGTGAGCCGAGCCCGGGACCGACCTCGAGAACATGGTCGTGCCGGTTGACTCCGGACGCCGAAACGATCCGGCGCACGGTGTTGGCGTCGTGAACGAAGTTCTGGCCGAAGGACTTACGCGGCCGAAAGTCGATCTCTCTCGCCAGGTGTCGTATCTCGGTCCGCCCGAGTAGTCGAATGGTCAGCGCGCACCAATCCTCCCGCTACAAGTCGGCCACGCACCCCAGCCCTGCCGTGCCCGAGTGACTTCAGCAATCGCGATCTGTTCTTCTCTTGTCGCCAAATCGGCCCTCGGAGCATACCGCAGACCCCCGTTGCGCTCCCATGTGTTTTGATCAAATTGGACGCCACCGTAAAAGCCATTACCAGTGTTGATGGCCCAATTTCCACCGGCTTCGCACTGCGCGAGGGCCTCCCACACCGCCCCATTACGCACTTCGGGCACCTCCGTACCCGGCTTCGTGCCCACCCGAATGACGCCTTCGCGGGCGGGTGTGACCACGACATTGGCTACTGGCAGCCTGCCGGTTTCCATGCCGTTGCGCTTGGCCACCGCGAACACGACGTCCTGGGTGCCGGGCATGCCCGGGTCCTCGACGATCTGACGGCTCTGGTTCAGCGTGGGATCCTCGACGCGGCGCATCAGCGGCAGCAGGGGCACCCGCTGGCTGACCTTCTCGATCCGTTCGCGTGTCACCTGAATCCGCATTCCGTCGACGACGGGTGAGGACGCGGCGGGCACCACGGTGTCGCGCTGTTGCAGCGGCGCACCCGCCGCCTCGAGCAGGGCGCCGACATCGGGCGCGGCGAGGCTGACGCTGGAGGCCATGCCGGCGTCGTCGAGTTGAACGGTCTTGGCGCTGACCACCGGAAGCGACATACCCGCCAACGGCACTCGGCTGCCGCGCGATGCGGCCGCGGGGGCCTTGTCGGTCATCCGCAACTGAGCCAGAGCCTCGTCGACCGTGGAGGCGGTGGTCCAGACCTGCCTGCTGTCGCGGCCGTCGGTGGAGATCTGCAACGGTCGGCTGCGACGCAGCACGATGGTGTCGGACTGCCCGACCGGCTGATCGGCGGCCGGGTGCAGGTCGTCGCGGTCGTCGACCTCGAACCCGTTCTCCTCGATGACGTCGATCACCGTCGACTTCATCGTCGGCACCGTCATCGACGCGCCGTCGACATGCAGCGTCACGGTCTTGTGTGCGGCCACGGCGTAGCCGCCGGCACCGGCCAGCGCCAGCAACGTCGCGGCGACCAGCAGTCGCAACATCGGTGAGCGCGCTTCATGGATCTTCGTAAGTGTATTCAAAACCAGGTCTATCCCCGACTAGCGGACTAAGTGGAAAGCCGTGCCACCCTCAGCGTTGATCACCCGACGGTGTTCGATCGCAAGACGGTGTTCGATCGCAGAAGGTCTTCGATCACAAGACGGTAACGAAAGGACCTACCCACAGCAACTCGCGAGTCCGTAGGTGTCGACAGCGGTCGACGTGGTCTCCCGCGCGAGCGCTTCCGCCGGTTTGCCGAGGATGTCGGCCAACGCCCGCACAGTGTAGGGCAAACAGTAGGGCTCGTTCGGTGCGCCGCGGAACGGGTGCGGCGTCAGGAACGGCGCGTCGGTCTCGACGAGCAGTTGACCGGCGGGAATCAGGCGGGCGGCATCCTGCAGCGCCCTGGCGTTCTTGAAGCTCACCGTGCCCGACAGGCTCAGCGTCCAGCCCTGTTCGACACAGGTGCGTGCCATCTCGGGGCCGGACGAGAAGCAGTGGAAGATCACCGTGTCCGGCGCCCCCTCGGCGAGCAGGACGTCGAGCACCTCGGCGTCGGCCTCGCGGTTGTGGATCATCAGCGGTTTGCCAGTGCGCTTGGCCAGGTCGATGTGCCAGGCGAAGGCCTCCCGCTGGGTGGCCGGGTCGGCGCAGCCCTCGAGCCTGCCGGGCCAGTACAGGTCGAGGCCCGTCTCGCCGACCGCCACGACCCGCGGGTGCCCGACGAGTCGCTCGATCGTCGCCTTGGCCTCGTCGGTCAACGCGTCAGTGCGGGTCGGGTGCAGCGCCACCGCGGCATAGACCCGGTTGTCGGCGTCGGCGGCCTCGGTCACCCAGCGCGCGGACTCCAGGTCATCGGCGATGGTGACGACGGCCTGCACGCCCACGGCGGCGGCCCGGTCGACGATCGCGGTCACCTCGGCCCCATCGGTCGCCCCGCACGCGTCGAGGTGGGTGTGCGCGTCGATCAGCGGGCTCAACGGCTCCGGAGCGGGCGGCGGCACCCTTGCGCCTGAGCGCTTCTCACTCACCGCAACACCATAAGCTGAGGCGGACATGAGTCAGCCTTTCTACATCACCACCGCGATCGCCTACCCCAACGGCGATCCGCACGTCGGGCACGCCTACGAATACATCGCCACCGATGCGGTCGCCCGGTTCAAGCGACTCGACGGGTTCGACGTGCGCTACCTCACGGGCACCGATGTGCACGGGCTCAAGATGGCCGAGGCCGCGGCCAAGCTGGGCATGCCGACGCCCGAACTGGCGCGGCGCAACTCCGACGTCTTCGAGCGGCTGCAGGAGAAGCTCAACATCTCTTTCGACCGGTTCATCCGGACCTCCGACGCCGACCACTTCGAGGCCTCCAAGGAGATCTGGCGCCGGATGAACGACGCCGGCGACATCTATCTCGACGCGTACAAGGGCTGGTACTCGGTGCGCGACGAGCGGTTCTTCACCGAGGCCGAGACCAGCGTCGCCCCTGACGGCGGCCGGGTGGCCACCGAGACCGGTGCGCCGGTGACCTGGACCGAGGAGCAGACCTACTTCTTCCGACTGTCGGACTACACCGACCGGCTGCTCGAGCACTATCGGGCGCATCCGGAGTTCATCGAACCCGATGTCCGGCGCAACGAGGTGGTCAGCTTCGTCTCCGGCGGCCTGCGCGACCTGTCGATCTCCCGGACCACGTTCGACTGGGGCGTACCTGTGCCCGAGCACCCCGATCACGTGATGTACGTGTGGGTGGACGCGCTGACCAACTACCTGACGGGCGTCGGTTTTCCGGACACGTCGTCGGAGACGTTCCGGCGGTACTGGCCCGCCAGCCTGCACATGATCGGCAAGGACATCATCCGGTTCCACACCGTCTACTGGCCGGCGTTTCTCATGTCGGCGGGAATCGAGCTGCCGCGCCAGGTCTTCGCGCACGGCTGGCTGCTCAACCGCGGCGAGAAGATGAGTAAGTCGATCGGCAACGTCGTCGATCCGGTCAATCTCGTCGACACCTTCGGCCTGGACCAGGTGCGCTACTTCTTCCTGCGCGAGGTGCCGTTCGGCCAGGACGGCAGCTACAGCGAGGAAGCGATCATCGGGCGCATCAACGCCGACCTGGCCAACGAGCTGGGCAACCTGGCGCAGCGCTCGCTGTCGATGGTGGCCAAGAACCTCGACGGCGTCGTGCCGGAGCCCGGCGAGTTCAGCGCCGAGGACCAGGAACTGCTGGCCGCCGCGGACGGGCTGCTGCCGCGGGTGCGCGGCCACTACGACGCGCTGGCGATGCATTTGGCACTGGAGGCCATCTGGTCGGTGCTGGGCGCGGCGAACCGGTACTTCTCCGGTCAGGAGCCGTGGGTGCTGCGCAAGTCGGAGTCGCAGGACGACCATCGGCGGTTCGGCACGGTGCTGTACACGACGATGGAGGTGGTGCGGATCGCCGCGCTGCTGGCCCAGCCGGTGATGCCGGACTCGACGGGCAAGCTGCTCGACCTGCTCGGCCAGCCCCCGCAGGAGCGCACGTTCGAGGCGATCGGCACCCGGCTCAAGCCGGGCACGCAGTTGCCCGCCCCGAGCGGCGTGTTCCCCCGCTACCAGGCACAGTGATGAGTCCGCTACCCGAGACGCTCTACGACGTCTACGACGAGGTCGTGCGGCGCAACCCGGGTGAGACCGAGTTTCATCAGGCCGTCTACGAGATCCTCATGAGCCTCGGACCGGTGGTGGCCAAGCACCCCGAGTACGCCGAGGCCGAGGTGATCCGGCGGTTGTGCGAGCCGGAGCGGCAGATCATCTTCCGGGTGCCCTGGGTCGACGACCGCGGCGACGTGCAGATCAACCGTGGCTTCCGGGTCGAGTTCAACTCAGCGCTCGGGCCGTTCAAGGGCGGTTTGCGCTTCCACCCGTCGGTGTATCTGGGCATCGTCAAGTTCCTCGGCTTCGAACAGACCTTCAAGAATTCGCTGACCGGCTTGCCGATCGGCGGCGGCAAGGGGGGGTCGGACTTCGACCCGAAGGGCCGCTCCGTCGGCGAGGTGATGCGGTTCTGCCAGTCGTTCATGACCGAGCTGTACCGCCATATCGGCGAGTACACCGACGTGCCCGCCGGCGACATCGGTGTCGGCACGCGCGAGATCGGTTTCCTCTTCGGGCAGTACAAGCGCATCACCAACCGCTACGAATCCGGCGCGCTCACCGGCAAGGGTCTGACCTGGGGCGGCTCGCGCGTCCGGACGGAAGCCACCGGGTACGGCACCGTGTGCTTCGTCAAGGAGATGCTCGACGTCGCGGGCCAATCGTTCGACGGCCAGCGGGTCGTGGTTTCCGGCTCGGGGAACGTCGCCGTCTACGCGATCGAGAAGGTCGGACAGCTGGGCGGAGTGGTGGTCGCCTGCTCGGACTCCAGCGGCTACATCGTCGACGAGAGCGGGGTCGACGCTCAGACCCTCAAAGAGGTCAAAGAGGCCCGCCGCGCTCGCATCGCCGAATACGCCGACATGCGCAAGGGGGCCCGCTTCGTCGACGGCAGCAGCATCTGGCAGGTGCCGTGCGACATCGCGCTGCCATGTGCCACCCAGAACGAGATCAACGGCGCGGACGCCCTGCAGTTGATCAAGTCGGGCTGCCGGATCGTGGCCGAGGGGGCCAACATGCCGTGTATGCCGGAGGCCGTCGGGCACTTCGCCGAGGCGGGTGTGGTGTTCGCGCCGGGCAAGGCCGTCAACGCCGGCGGTGTGGCCACCAGCGCGTTGGAGATGCAGCAGAACGCGTCACGCGACAGTTGGACGTTCGAGGAGACCGAGACCCGGCTGGCCGGGATCATGGCCCGTATCCACGACACCTGCCTGGCGACCGCCGAGGAGTACGGGCAACCCGGCGACTACGTCGCGGGCGCCAACATCGCGGGTTTCATCCGGGTCGCCGACGCCATGCTCGCACTGGGACTGGTGTAGTGATGTAGGTCACTTTCTGTCACGGCCGCCGGCCGGAAGGTGTCTTGAGGGCATGACTGAAAACAACACACGAAACAGCACGCGCACAAAGGTCGTCGTCATCGGCGGCGGCTACTCCGGAACCCTGGCGGCCAACCAACTTCGGCTGCGCAGCGACGTCGAGGTCACGTTGGTCAATCCGCGCCCGACATTCGTCGAGCGGATCCGCCTGCACCAGGTGGCGGCCGGCGGTTACGACGCCGCCGTCGACTACGGAACCCTGCTGGGCGACGGCATCCGCCTGGTGGTCGACACCGCGACGCGCATCGACACCGGGGCGCGCGAGGTGCGGCTTGCCTCGGGCCAATCGCTGCAGTACGACTACGTGATCTATGCGGTCGGCAGCTCGGCGGCGACGCCGTCGTCGATCCACGGCGTCGCCGAATTCGCCTACTCAGTGGCCGAATTCGAACACGCGCACCGGTTGCGTGAGCGGCTCGCCCAGCTGCACCACGACGCGCCGGTGACGGTCGTCGGCGGCGGGTTCACCGGTATCGAGGTCGCCGCCGAGCTCGCCGAACAGAGCCGACGGGTCACCCTCGTCTGCGGTGGGCAGCTGGCCCCGACGCTGTCGGCGCCGGGCCGTCGCTCGGTCGCCAAGGCGCTGGCCAAGCTGGGCGTCGCCGTGCTGGCCGACGACGTCGTCGCCGAAGTCCGCCCGGACGCGGTGGTGTTCGCCGACGGCGCCGTGCGCCCGACCGCCCTCACCGTGTGGGCCGCCGGGTTCTCGGTGCCTCGACTGGCTGCGGCCAGCGGCCTCAGCACCGACGCCATCGGTCGGTTGCTGACCGATGAGACGCTGACCAGCGTGGACGATGTCCGCATCGTGGCGGCCGGTGACTGCGCCGCCCCATCGGGCGCGCCGTTACGCATGTGCTGCGCGACGGCGTCACAACTCGGGCCGCAGGCCGGCAACACAGTGCTGAGCCGGATCGCGGGCACCGAGCCTCCGGTGTTCGAGTACGGCTTCGCTGGCAATTCGTGCACCAGCCTGGGCCGCCGCGGCGGCCTGCTGCAATTGGGCCGCAGGGACAACTCACCGATGAACGCGTACCTCGGCGGCCGCCTTGCCGCGAAGGTGAAGGAGGCCATCTGCCGGGGCACGGTGTGGGGTCTGCGCCGGCAGGCCCGCAAGCCGGGGTCGGCGCCCTGGTTCAAGGGCGGGCCGCGGCCGGAAGCGCAGCACGCCGGACTGGTCGCGCGCACGTGACCGTCTCGGACGAGCACGCCGAGAGGTTCACCCACTTACGGCCGCTGCTGTTCACGATCGCCTACGAGATACTCGGTTCGGCAACGGAATCCGACGACGTGCTACAGGACAGCTACCTGCGGTGGGCCGACGTGGACCTGGCGACGGTGCGGGACACGAAGTCCTATCTCGCACAACTGGTCACCCGCGAGGCGCTCAACGCGCTGCGGGCCAGGGCCCGCCGTCGAGAGGAGTACGTCGGCCCGTGGCTGCCGGAGCCCCTGCTGCTCGACGACCGCGACGCGGCAACCGATGTGGTTCTGGCGGAATCGGTTTCGATGGCGATGCTGGTGTTGTTGGAGACGCTCACCCCGGATGAGCGGGCGGTCTTCGTACTGCGCGAGGTGTTCGGCTTCGACCACGACGAGATCGCCGGAGCGGTCGGCAAGTCCGTGGCGACGGTGCGCCAGATGGCGCACCGTGCCCGGGCGCACGTGCACGCCCGCCGCCGACGGTTCGGGCCCGTGGACAGCGCCTGGAGCGCACAGATCACCGACCGGTTCCTGACCGCCGCGCAGACCGGTGAGGTGCAGGACCTGATGACGCTGCTGGCCCCGGACGTCACGTGGACCGCCGACAGCGGCGGTAAGGCCGCCGCTGCGCGCAGGCCCATCGTCGGCGCGAGGAAGGTGGCGGCGGTCCTATCGAGGTTCTTCGAGTTCACCCGCGAAATGGCCGACGTCCGCTTCGAGGTCACTACCTGCAACTTCGCTCCGGCGGTCGCCATCCACCGGGGCGACACCTTCGAGGGCGTGTTCCTCATCGAGATCGTCGACGACCGGATCACCAACTTCTACGCCATGCGCAACCCGGACAAGCTGACGGCGTTCACCCCGCGGACCGTCGCCCGGCAGTGACCTGCGACACATTCGCCGGCGAGGTGTCACACTCCGGAGATGCGAGGTGTCTGGAGGGCAGACCGGCTCACAGGTGAATTGGCCGCCTCCGGCGGCCGGCGAAGAGCCGGATGACCCCGAGGAGATCACCATGACCGACAACACCAAGGTCGTCGTCGGCGGCGGTTACGCCGGCGTGATGGCCGCCAACCGGCTCGCCCCGCACGCGGACGTCACCCTGATCAACCCGCGTCCGGCGTTCGTCGAGCGGATCCGACTGCATCAGCTTGTCGCGGGCAACGACGACGCGGTGATCGACTATGCCGACGTCCTGAACGAGCGGGTCCGCTTCGTGGTCGACGGCGTCGAGCGCATCGATGCCGCGGCCCGCACTGTCGACCTGACGTCGGGTGGGTCGATGCGCTACGACTATCTGGTCTACGCCGTCGGCAGCACCGGAGCGGTGCCTGCGGGTGTCCCCGGCGCCCGCGAATTCGCCTACCCGCTCAGTGAACTCGAGCAGGCGCGGCGGTTGGCGGCTCGGCTGGCCGACGTGCCGCTGTCCGCGCCCGTGGTCGTGGTGGGCGCCGGTCTCACCGGGATCGAGGCCGCTTCGGAGTTCGCCGAGACGGGACGTTCGGTAACGCTGGTCGGTGACGCGTTGGCACCGTCACTGAGCGGTCCGGGCCGCCGCTCGGTGGCCAAGCGGTTGCGCAGGCTGGGCGTGACAGTGGTCGAGGAATCGGTCGCCGCGGTGACCGCCGACTCCGTGGTGCTTGCCGGTGGACGGATGCTGCCGAGTGCGGCGACGGTGTGGACCACGGGCTTCGGCGTGCCCGGGCTGGCCGCGGCCAGCGGACTGGCCACCGACGAGCTGGGCCGGCTGCTCACCGACGAGACGCTCACCAGCATCACCGACGCGCGGATCGTCGCCGCCGGTGATTCCGCCTCACCGTCGAACCAGCCGTACCGGATGAGCTGCCAGGCAAGTCTGCCGATGGGAGCGGTGGCGGCGAACACGATCCTGAGCCGTATCGATGGCGCAGGCCCGGAACGCATCGGCGTGCCGATGGCCGCCCAGTGCATCAGCCTGGGACGCGGGGCGGGCACGCTGCAGTTGCACCGCAAGGACGACACCCCGATCAACTTCTACATCGGTGGCAAGGCCGGCGCGTTCATCAAGGAACAGGTCTGCCAGTGGACGGTGAAGTGGATGGCCGGAGAAGCGAAGAAGCCGGGTTCCTATCACCGCTACCAGGGCTACGACCGCGTCCCGCAGCTGGTGGAGGTCGAACGGGAGCTTCCGGTCCGATGAGCACCGCGCCGGGTGACGAACACGCCGAGCGGTTCACGCGGCTGCGTCCGCTGCTGTTCACGATCGCCTACGAGATCCTCGGCAGCGCAACCGAATCCGACGACGTGCTGCAGGAGAGTTACGTGCGCTGGGCCGAGGTCGATCTGGCCACGGTGCACGACACCAAGGCCTACCTCGCCCAGCTCGTCACCAGGCAGGCCCTCAACTCGTTGCGGGCGCAGACCCGCAGACGCGAGGACTACGTCGGCCCGTGGCTGCCCGAGCCGCTGTTGCTCGACGCCGCCAACGGCACTGACCCCTCTTCCGATCTCATTCTTGCCGAGTCGGTTTCGATGGCCATGCTCGTCGTGCTCGAGACGTTGAGTCCCGACGAACGCGCAGTGTTCGTGCTGCGCGAGGTGTTCGGCTTCAGCCACGACGAGATCGCCGCGACCGTCGGCAAGTCGACGGCCGCCGTCCGCCAGATGGCGCACCGCGCCCGCGAGCACGTGCAGTCGCGGCGCAAGCGGTTCGAGCCCGTCGACCCGAAGCTGTCGATGGAGCTCACGGCGCGGTTCTTCGCCGCAGCGTCGACCGGCGACCTCGACGGACTACTGGAGATGTTGACCGACGACGTCGCATGGACTGCGGACAGCGACGGCAAGGTCAGCGCCGCACGCAGGCCCGTCGTCGGCGCCGATCGCGTCGCACGAGTGCTCATCGGCCTGGTCCGGCAGGCCGGCGAGACCGGGCGGGTGGAGCCTGCCTGGTACAACGGCGCCCCGGCGCTGCGGCTCTACCTCGGTGACAGCTTCGAGGGCATTATCACCATCGAGATCACCGACGGCCGCATCTCGCACTTCTATGCGATGCGCAACCCGGACAAGCTGGCGGCCGTCGACATCCCGCGGGAGATAAGCCGGCAGGTCTGACAAGCTGAGCCCGTGCGGATCGACCGGCTCGGCGACCTGGGCAGTGCCCCGGAGGTGCTGCGCGCCGTCGCGTATGCCGGTGCGCGGCTGGCTTTGCCCCCGCCCGCCGCGCTGCTCGGTGAGTGGTTCGGCTCCGGCGCCGTCATCGCGCCCTCCGTGACGGCGACGCCCGTCGTCTCGGCGTTCGACGTGGCCACCGGCGCCGCGGACGGGCCGGTCGGCGGCGGCTGGTTCGGCTATCTGTCGTATCCGGACGCGGCCGCCGACGGGCTGGGCCCACGCATACCCGAAGCCGCGGGCGGCTGGTCTAACTGCGTGCTGCGCCAGGACCGCGACGGCCGCTGGTGGCACGAAAGTCTCAGCGGCGCAGCGCTTCCCGAGTGGGTCGCCGAAGCGGTGCGCACACCCGTAGCGCCCCGGCCTGCCGTCGTGCGATGGCGTGACCCCGACCGGGACGCGCACCGCCGTGGCGTGCTCGACTGCCTGGCGGCCATCGCGGCGGGCGAGGTGTACCAGGCGTGTGTCTGCACGCAGTTCGGCGGACGACTCGACGGCTCACCGGTCGACTTCTTCGTCGACGCGGTCGGGCGCACCTCCCCGGCCCGGGCCGCATTTCTCGCCGGCGCGTGGGGTGCGGTGGCCTCGTTGTCGCCGGAGTTATTCCTGCGCAGGCGGGGTCAGGTGGTGGCGTCGAGCCCGATCAAGGGCACCCTGCCGCTGTCCGCCGATCCGGTACAGCTGCGGGCCTCGGTCAAGGACGTCGCCGAGAACATCATGATCGTCGACCTGGTGCGCAACGATCTCGGCCGCGTCGCCGACACCGGGACGGTGACGGTGCCCGAACTGCTGGCCGTGCAGCCCGCGCCCGGCGTGTGGCATCTGGTGTCGACGGTGGCGGCGCGAGTGGGTGTCGACGTGCCGATGACCGCGGTACTAGACGCGACGTTTCCGCCAGCGTCGGTGACGGGCACGCCGAAGGCGCGGGCGCGCGCGCTGTTGTCGGCATGGGAACCGCTTCGCCGCGGGGTGTACTGCGGGACCGTCGGGTTGGCGTCGCCGGTCGCGGGGTGTGAGCTGAACGTGGCGATCCGGACCGTCGAGTTCGACGCGTCGGGCAACGCGGTGCTCGGAGTAGGCGGGGGCATTACCGCCGACTCGGATCCCGATAGCGAGTGGGAGGAGTGCCTGCACAAGGCCGCTCCGATCATCCGGGACGGCACCGCCTCATCCTCGGGCGCGCAACACGGCATCGTAGAGCTCGCGCCGAGGCGGTGAGCCTGGATGCGCGGCGACCACCTGCGCACAGGCGTCCTTGACCCGCGCGCCGTCGTCGACCAGCGCGCTGACTTCGGCGACCAACGTCTCGAGGTCGGCTTTCGGCGTCGCGCCGGCCAGCACGACGGTGATCTCGCCGAGTACGCCGTGCGTCGCCCACTCGGCCAGTTCGGCCAGCCCACCGCGGAGGATCTCCTCGTGGATCTTCGTCAGCTCGCGGCACACGACCGCCCTGCGGTCGCCGCCGAGCACGTCGACGGCGGCGCTCAGCGTGCCGGCCAGCCGCCGCGGCGACTCGAAGAACACGCAGGTGCGCTGTTCGCTGGCCAGCGCCTGCAGCCATGCCCTGCGGGCACCCTGCTTGCGGGGAGCGAAGCCCTCGAAACAGAACTTCTCGGCGGGCAGCCCGGAGACGGCCAGCGCCGTCGTCACCGCTGAGGGCCCGGGCAGGCAGTGGATCGGCGCCTGCGCTTCTATGCAGGCCGTGACCAGACGGTACCCGGGGTCGCTGATCAGCGGCATGCCCGCATCGCTGACCAGCAGCACCGTCGCGCCCGTCCGGATGTCCTCGACCAGCCCGGCCACCCGCGACGCCTCGTTCTGGTCATAGAGGCTGATCACCCGTCCTTTCGGCGCGACCTCGAGCGATTGCGCCAGCGTGCGGATGCGGCGGGTGTCCTCGGCGGCGACGATGTCCGCGGTTCGCAGCGCCTCTACCAGGCGCATCGAGGCGTCCGACGGCCTGCCCAGCGGGGTCGCCCCGATCAGCAATCGGCCAGTGCCTTTCGGCGGATAGGAGCGGTGGGCCCCCGCACGTAGTGCTGGGGACGACCCGGGATCTGCCACAGCCGACAGCCTACGATCGCTGTCGTGACCGCCCCCGCCACCCAAGCGCCGCGCGCGGTCCCCGTCATCAGCCCGGCGCCGCAGGTGCCCGTTGCCGACTTCGGCCCCGTGGACCGCCTCCAGGGCTGGGCGATGACCGCCGTCATCACCGCCCTGGCCGCCGTGACGCGCTTCCTCAACCTCGGCTCGCCGACCGACGCGGGCACGCCGATCTTCGACGAGAAGCACTACGCGCCGCAGGCCTGGCAGATGCTGCACAACCACGGCGTCGAGGACAACCCGGGCTACGGGCTGGTGGTGCACCCACCCCTCGGCAAGCAGCTGATGGCGGTCGGCGAGGCGATCTTCGGCTACACCGGTCTGGGCTGGCGGTTCTCCGGCGCGGTATGCGGTGTGATCATGGTGCTGCTTGTGGCGCGGATCGTGCGGCGGATCAGCCGGTCGACGATGGTCGGCGGCATCGCCGGGCTGCTGTTGATCGCCGACGGGGTGAGCTTCGTGACGGCCCGCACGGCGCTGCTCGACGGTTTCCTGGTCGCATTCGTGGTGGCGGCGTTCGGCTGCCTGATCGTCGACCGGGACCAGGTGCGCGAGCGGATGCACGTCGCGCTGCTCGAGGGACGCATCACCGAGACGCCGTGGGGCCCGCGACTGGGCGTGCGCTGGTGGCGGTTCGGCGCCGGCGTGCTGCTCGGCTTGGCGTGCGCGACGAAGTGGTCGGGGTTGTACTTCGTCGCGTTCTTCGGCGTCATGACGCTGGCGTTCGACATCGCGGCGCGCCGCCGGTACCGCGTCGGCAGGCCGTGGCTGGGGGCGCTCCGGCGTGATCTCGGCCCGTCCCTGTATGCGTTGGTGTTGATCCCGTTCGCGGTGTACCTGGCCTCCTACACGCCGTGGTTCGCCTCCGAGACGGCCGTGAACCGGCACGAGGTCGGCCAGTCGATCGGCCAGGACAGCGTGTTGCCGCTGCCCGACGCGGTGCGCTCGCTGTGGCACTACACCTACGGCGCCTACAAGTTCCATTCCGGGCTGACCAACGCCGACGGCAACCATCACCCGTGGGAATCCAAGCCGTGGACCTGGCCGATGTCGCTGCGGCCGGTGTTGTATGCGATCGACAACCAGGACGTGGCGGGTTGTGGCGCACAGTCGTGTGTCAAGGCCGTGATGCTGGTGGGCACGCCCGCGATGTGGTTCCTGGCGGTGCCGGTGCTGGCGTGGGCGGTGTGGCGGGCGTTAGTGCGCCGCGACTGGCGCTATGCCGTTGCGCTGACGGGCTACAGCGCGGGCTTTCTGCCGTGGTTCGCCGACATCGACCGCCAGATGTACTTCTTCTATGCCGCGACGATGGCGCCGTTCCTGGTGATGATGGTCGCGCTGATCCTCGGCGACATCCTGCACAAGCCGAACCAGAACGCCGAGCGGCGAACGCTCGGGCTGATCGCGGCGAGTTGCTATGTGGCACTTGTGCTGACGAACTTCGCCTGGATGTATCCGATCCTGACGGGCATCCCGATCTCGCAGGCGACGTGGAACATGCAGATCTGGCTGCCATCCTGGCGGTAGTCATCCGCTGGTCCACCGGGCCGATCGCCACCGGGCCGGTCACCCGGGCCGGTCAGCCGCGAAATAGCATTCAGGGCCGTGATTCTGGGTCATCCACAGCCATGAGTTCTCACTGGCGATCAGCATCGCAAGGATCGCACCTGGCACGCGTGCGATACGCATGGACGCTTCGCGAGGGAGAAGCTGCGGCAGTGAAAACGCCCGCATAACAACCGGGAATGCTATTTCGGGGGGAAGCGCAAAGAACTAGAGCGGATCGCGGGCCGCCGGACACGACATGCACCGCGGGCCGCCGCGCCCGGTCCCTAGTTCCGACGCCGAGATCGGCAACACCTCGATGCCTGCGTCGACGAGGCGGGCGTTGGTCTCGACGTTGCGCTCGTAGGCGACCACCACACCGGGTGCGACCGCCAGGGTGTTGTTGCCGTCGTCCCACTGCTCACGCTCGGCCGTCACCGGATCCAACCCGGTCGCGATGACGCGCAGCGTGTCGATGCCCAACGCCGCAGCGGCAGCGGTGACGAACGGCGCCTCGTCGTCGATCCGCACGCCACCGCCTCCGTCACGGTGAATCGTGAACGCGGACAACGAGTCCACCACCGCCGGATACATCACCACGGCGTCGACGTCGACCATGGTGCACACGGTGTCAAGGTGCATCTGCGCCCGTTCCTGCGCGATCGGCACGGCCAGCACCGTGTGCGCCAGGTCGTCGTCGAACAGGCTGCGCGCCAGCGCCTCCGCACCGGCGGGTGTGGTCCGCTCGCCGACGCCCACCGCCAGGACACCGGGCGCCAGCAGCAGCACGTCACCGCCCTCGACGGGCGCCGAGCGCGACTCGTAGGCGCGCCGCACGCCGAGGAACCGCGGATGGTGGGCGTAGATCACGTCGGTCAGCGACGTCTCGCGCACGCGGGCGGGCAGGGCCAGCGACGTGATCGCCACCCGCGGCCCGATCCAGAACGACGAGTCGCGGGTGAACAGCAAGTTGGGCAGCGGGTCGATGACGAAGTCGGCGCCGTGGTGCATTCGCCGCACCAGTGACAGCTCACCACCGGACAGCGGCAACTCGTTGAATGTCATGCCCGCCATAAGCACCCGGGCCAGTGGCGCCGGGTCGAGCATCCGTAGGTACGCCGAAAGCTCGTGCGCCAGCGGCAGTCCCAGCCGTCGCGGATCAACCGCCGCCGCGATGCCGTGCATCCTGGCAGCGCCGCTGTGCGACAGCGCCTCGGTGAGCAGATCGGCCAGCAGCAGTACCTCGACTCCGCGCGACTCCAGCAGGGCCGCGAACGCATCATGCTCCTGCTGGGCCCGCGCAACCCACGGCAGGCCGTCGAACAGCAGCGCGTCGTTGTTGCGCGGCGTCAGGCGCTGCAGCTCGGCGCCGGGCCGGTGCAGGATGACGGCGCGCAACCGCCCGACCTCGGAGTCGCAGCCAAGCGTCACATGTAGCACCGTAACGGCAGATCGGCGCCACATCCCCTCAACTATCGTTGAGGTTATGGAATTGGTCCATGAGCTGACGCCCGGCGAGATGTCGCTCCGCAGCGGTGTCGCCGTGTCGGCGTTGCACTTCTACGAGCGCGAGGGCCTCATCGCCAGCAAGCGCACCTCTGGCAATCAGCGACGCTACGCCCGCGAGACGCTGCGGCGGGTGGCGTTCATCCGGATGTCGCAACGGCTCGGGATCCCGCTGGCGCGCATCCGTGAGGCGCTTGCCACCCTGCCCACCGACCGCGTGCCGACCAGCAAGGACTGGGCCCGGCTGTCCGCGGGCTGGCGCCAGGATCTCGACGACCGCATCATGCACCTGCAACGACTGCGCGACAACCTCACCGGATGCATTGGGTGCGGCTGCCTGAGCCTGAAGACCTGCGCGCTGACGAACCCCGGCGACGTGCTCTCCGAACAGGGACCCGGCGCCGTCAAGCTCTGATCGAACGCCTGTGCGATAGGATTGCCGCATGGAGCTGGCTCTGCAGAGCTCGCTGTTCGAGCACGAGGAACGACGCCACCTGGGCGACGGCGCCTGGATCGACTTCCGGTCCGGCTGGCTCGACGACGCCGACTCGCTGTTTCGCGAGCTGTCCGAGGTCATCCCGTGGCGCGCCGAGCGCAGGCCGATGTACGACCGCGTGGTCGACGTGCCCCGGCTGGTCAGCTTCCACCACCTGGTCGACGCTCCCGCCCCGCACCCGCGGCTCAAACAGATCCGCAGGCGGCTCAACGACGCGTACGCCGGTGAGCTCGGCGAGCCGTTCACCACCGCGGGCCTGTGCCTGTACCGCGACGGCGACGACAGCGTCGCATGGCACGGCGACACCGTGGGACGCAGCAGCACCGAGGACACCATGGTCGCCATCGTCGGGCTGGGCGCCACAAGGACTTTCGCATTGCGTCCGCGTGGCGGCGGCAGGTCACTACGGCTCGCCCACCGCCACGGCGACCTCCTTGTGATGGGCGGCTCGTGCCAGCGCACCTGGGAGCACGCGATACCCAAGACGACGCGTCCGGTCGGCCCGCGGATCAGCATCCAGTTCCGGCCGCACGACGTGCGCTAGGCGCCCCGGACGGCGGCTACCGCGGCTGTCAGCAGGTCGCGGGCGCGCGCGGTGTCGACCGGCGCCACCGGCTGATCCGGCAGCACCAGCGGATTGGCCGTCACGATCACCACGAACGGACCGAAACCCGCCACATAGTTATAGATCTCGCCGGTGCGCGGCGTGCCGCCGACCGCGGTCTGCAGCACCCGGCGGGTGCCCAGCGTCTGCGCGCCGTCGATCTGCGGCGCCTCGACCACCTCGACCAGCCCGCGCACCCCTCCCCCTGCGAAGCCCACTCTGTGGCAGTTCTCCGCGGGCGTGTTGACCGTCGCGGCCTCCGAGGTCTCCACTGCGATCGCGATGAACCGGTTACCCTCGCCCTCGGCCGTGGTGGCGGCCATGTTGCCCTTGGCGCCCGCGGGCACCGTCTGCTGGTTCGCAAAAGACGCGCAGTCGGCGGGATCGAACCTCATCCCCTGCGGCAGCGACTGCGGTCCGAGCAGCCGCGGATCGATGCCGGTCGGTCCGACATCGGTCACCGTGAAGTCGGCGCCGAAGCTCGACTGGACGTCCTTGACGCGGGCGATGTCGGCATCGGACAGGTCCGCCGACTGACCGGTCCCGCACGCCGTCAGCACTCCGGCACATGCGACCGCGAGCAGAGCCCTCTTCGACATCGCGGCACAATCTACTCTGCGAATTGAGCTCAACCCCGCAACGCCGACACCGTTTTCACGATGAGATCGGATGCGAAGTCGCTGCCGAGTTGTGGTGTCGGTGAGCCGGGATCGGTCACCACGGACACGAACGCGACATGCTCGCCGAGATAGGCGGTGACCGTGTCGGACTTGGATCGGGTTTCGGTGCCACCCTCGACGACGGTGGTGCTGGTGGTCACCAGCGCGACGGCCGTCGCCTGCGCCAGGGCCGGTGCGGGCACCCGCGTGACGCGGCCCGCGGTCCGCCCACCGACGATCGTCCACTGCTGGCACTCGGCGAGCACCGCGGAGTCGACTGCGCCTCGCGACGCCGCGACGGCGGCATGGACGATGCCACCCGGCCCCGACGCCGACCAACCGGCGGCCGTCGCCGCGCCCACGGGATCGGCCAGGGCGGCGCACTGCGGCGGGTCGGCGCTCCACGCGGTGCCGTAGCCCCACAGCACGGCCGGGCTGACCGGCCCGGAGAGTTCGGCCGTCTCGTAGTCGGAGGGCAGCTCCTCGCGGACGCGGTCGATCCTGGCCGGGTTGACCTGGCTCGACGGTTGCGGCGATGACGCCGCGTCCATCGGCGGTGACGACGGAGCGGCACAGGCAGCGACGGCGAGGACGGTCGAACACACCAACGACCGTCCTGCCGTGGAACAGATGCGGTCCGCGCGGCGATTAACAAGTAACAACATTTACTTCCACAGGACGGAGGCTGTCGTGCGTGCTCTATGGAGTGTGGCAGCAACAGCGGCGGCGGGTGTGATCCTCGCCCCCGCGGGGGCCGCCGTCGCGCAACCCGCGCAACCTCGCGACCCGCTTCAGACGATCAGCGATCTGGAGGCCCAGGGCTACGACGTCAACATCGACCGGGTAGGCAGCGCACCAATCAACCAGTGCATCGTGACCAGCGTGCGCAACCCGCAGGAGGTCACGCAGACCTTCGTCGTCGGCGACGACGATGACCGCGAGGTCGTCACCGTCGTGGTCAGCAGGTCGATCAGCGTGTCGCTGAACTGCGATCGCCGCTGACCCTAAGCAGCGTCCGCGTTCGCGGACTCCCCAGCGTCGTCGGCGGCTTCCTCGGCGTCGGCGGCGCCTTCCTCGGCGGCCTGGTCGAGTTCCGGCTCGGCGGTCGTCGCGGTACCGGATTCTTCGGTCGTCGGCACATCACCTTGCTCATCGGAGTCGAACTGGATGGGCCCACGGATCCTCGGTCGCTCGGGCGGGTCCGTGACGTCACCGCCGCGCGATGTCGCCGACGCGTCCCCGTCGTCGCCGCTGGTGACCTCGCCGTCTGCGCCGGTGCCGACCGCCGCGTCGTCGGCCCCGTCCTCGTCGGTGCGTCCGACGGGTTCGGTCCGTAGCGACAGCACCTCGTTCTCCTCCGCTTCGTCCGGCGGTGCCGGCAACTGCGGTCCACCCACGCCGTACGGGGTGGTCACCGGGGCGGTGCCCAGCGGCCGGAAGGTGGGGTTGCCGGTGGCTTCGGCGAGCGCGTCGTCGATGCCGGTCGGGATCGCCAGCAGAAGGTTCAGGATGGTCCGGATCGGATCGTGGAACGGCAGCAGACTCACCGTGGTGGCGATGCCCGGATTGACGTCTCGCCGGTAGGCGCCTTCGATCAGCACGCGAAGGGGTGCGTCGAGCGCGGTCAGGATCGGCGACGGCACGAACGCATCGAACGGCATGAGGATCGGCAACCGCTGCGTCGGATAAAGGTAGTAGTCGGTGTCGCCGTACGAGCCTTGGTAGCGAGCGTCGTTGAAACTCGCGTGCTGGAGGGTGCTGTGCAAGTAGTGGTAGCCCGCCGCGGCGTTGACGATCGCCAGCAGGTTGGTGAGGCTGGCGGGCGCGTCGCCGCCCAGCGCGTCGTACTGGGCGGCGGCGTCGACGGTGGGCATGCAGGCGCCGGCTTCACAGCTGTTCGTTGGCGTCGGGCCGTAGAAGGTGACGCCGAGTATCGGGACGGTGAATCCGACCGGGCTGCGCGCGAGAATGCCGCCGTTGGGGCGCATCGGGTTGGCGAGCAGGAAGAACGACGCGACCGTCGGCGTCTGTCCGGGGTTCGCGATCAGGTCGCGCTTGAGCAGAGCGGCGATCAACGCACTTTGCGAGTAGCCGAAGATGGCGAACTCGTCGTCGGCGGCCGGATGTCCGTCGGGCGGCTGCGGATCGATCAAAGCGTCACGGTTGACCTCGCAGCCGGTTCCGCGCACGCAACTGCTCAGGTTCACCAGGCCAACGGTCACCGACTCGTTCAGCGGCATCGACCCGAAGATCGGGAAGAACTCCTCCGGCGTGATCACCGCAAGCCAGGGATCGCCGTCTGCGACGTGCGAGATGCCGGGATGACCCGTTCCCGTGGGGGCGGAGGCCGCAGGGTTGACAAAGCCCAGCACCGCGTTGTTCAGGTACGGGTTGACGTAGCCCGCCGCATCGTCGGGCGGCGTGCTGAGCGGATGGAAGCTGCCGCCCATGATGAGCGCGGTCGCCGCGAGTTGGACCGTGGTGGCGGCCGTCCATGCCACGGCGAGGACGACGGTGCCGAGCACGGCCAAGCACGCCATCCCCATCGATCGGATGACCACACGCATACCGAACACCTCCCCCGTGTCGCGTTAAGCGCCGGCGCGCAAGCGAGCGACGAGCGGTGACAACCGCCGCGTCGCCGCCTTGCAGCACAAATGCATCCTGCAACACGTTCGGGGAGGTTCGCGGCGAAATGCGTCTGGTCGTCGAGCAAATTGATGGGGGCTTCAGCCGGTGCAGCACAGGCGCACGCCACCGTCGTGGCGTCAGGCGCGCGACACCGCGGCAGCCGCCGCCACCTGTTCGGCTGTAAGCCGCACGCCGGTGTAGCGCTCGAACTGCTCGGCGGCTTGCAGGGCGATCACTTCGGCGCCGGTGATGACGTTCGCCTTCACCGCTCGCGCGGCCTTGATCAGCGGTGTCTCCTTGCGTCGCCACCACGTCGAACACTGTGTGCGCGTTGGCGACCACAGTCCGATCGAACGCGTGATCGTGTTCGTGTGGGCCGCCGGCCATGCCGATCGGCGTGACGTTGACGAGTATGTCGGCGCGGTGCGACCGCGACTCGGGTAAGTGGCGATACCCCATGGGTGCAGCCCGTGGTCGTCGATGAGGCGTTGCACAGCCAGGTAGTCGGTGTTGGAGGCTGTCAGCCGACCTCCGGGCGTCGACGTGTCATTGACGATGGTGTTCACCGCGTGGATCGATCGTGCCGAGGGCTCCACCTCGTCGACGAGTTCGAGCACGTCCTGTTTGAACGGCATCGACACCGAACAACCCCGGATGCCCAGTGCGCGCACACCGCCGATCGCGGCGGCGAGATCCGTTGTGGCGAAGGCTTTGTAGATGAAGTCGAGGCCGAGCAGGTCGTAGAGATAGTTGTGGAACCGCGTGCCGATGTTGCTCGGCCGGCTCGACAGTGAGATGCACACACGGGTGTGCCTGTTCAACGGCACCCGCATCAACCGACCGCCCGCACGACTTGACGCGTCACTCCCCGTATGTCCTTCGTCAACTTCCCGGTGAACGGCGGATCCGGGGGGCGTGGCACGTCGATCACCGTGGTGACGACACCGAGATCATCTCGCTGCCAGCGGGCTCCGAACCGGTCGAGGATGGCCCGCATCGGATAGTTGTCGTTGAGGACGCGTGCGGTGAACCGTTGCACGCCATGGTAATCGGCCGCGATGGCGAGCGCGCCCATGAGGAACGACCCGATCCCGCGGTGCTGGTAGGCGTCGGCGACGATGAACGCGACCTCCGCGGTGCCCGGCTCGTTCTCCTCGCGCACGAACCGCGCGTCCGCGACCACCGGGCCGTCCGGTCCGTCGGTCATCACCCAGACGAAGTGATGGACGTAGTCGACCTCGAACAGGTAGCGCATCAAGGACGGGGTCGGTACCCGAACGGATTGGAAGCGGCGGTACAGCGTCTCGCTGGAGAACTCGACGGGTCCGCTCGCGGTGCGCGCGTTGTCACCGGGAAGGACCGGGCGCAGACTGAGCTGCGTGCCGTCTCGCAGGCGGACCGGCACCGGTGCGATGAAGGCGGCCAGCCGCTGCCGGGCGGTGCTGAGCAGCCTGTCGAGCATGCCGGGAATGGCGAGCAAGGTGGCGAACGCCTCGCGCCCGCCCACCCAGCCGGTCAGCGCGCTTGTGGCGACCACGGTCGCGGTGCGGGTGGTATCGCGGAGCAGGGCGATCTCACCGACGATCATCCCGGCCGTCAGCGTCGCGACGGTGTCGTGGCTGCTGACGTCGGTGTGGGTGACCTCGGCCTCGCCGGAACCGATCAACAGGAACGACACCGCCAGCTCGCCCTGCTGCATGAGCACCTGCCCGCCGGCCGCCACCAACGGCCGCAGCTGAGCGGCGAGGGGCGCCAGGGCCTCGGCGGGATAACCGGCGAAGACCTGCAGGGCGGTGAGTTCCTCGGCGCGCACGCCGGCCAGGCCGGCCACGCCACGAGGCTACGGGCAGGCCGATCGGGCGAGCAAGGTTGGCGCGGGCCGGTCGTGGTGCTAGCCACCCGCCGGATGCAAGCCGCCGCACGATCTGCTGCATCGATGTCGGTCCACGACCGCCCGCAACTTGAGGTTATCGAAACATCTGAACAGGTGGACAGGTCACCTGCTCGGCCCTCGGCTCCCTACGAAAGAGCAGGGCGCAGGTCCTGAACGTCTGAACCGCGACTGCTCAGCGTGCATGCGTGGCGGCGGGCCCTGAGCCCATGATCCCGTCGGCGACCGACACCACCAGACCGCCCAGCATGAAGGCGACGACGGCCGCGACCAGGACACCGGTGCCGAACGCCGGGATGAATCTGCGCGCGCCGACCGGGACCGATCCACCGTGATACTGGTGAGTGAGCGCGTGTCCCTTGCCTTTCCGTAACAGGTGGCGGTTCACCGGGTAGGCGGCGACGAACGCTGCGGTCAATGCGACCATCATGCCGATCCAGAAGACCGGATTGACCAGGCCGGCGTCCATCGCGCCCGGGATGACGGCCATCACCGCGTTGTCGACGATCTCCATGGTCAGGATCGACAGCGTGTCGGCGGCCAGTACCACACTGAGCGCCGTGCCCAGCGCCACGCCGGCCCGCAGTAGCGGCAGCGTCGAGAAGGTGTAGCCGAACAGGAACGCCAGAGCGACCGCGAGGGCGATGGTGGCCAGGTTGCTCAGCCCCACGGCCGTACCGATGACCAGCCCCGCGATCTCGCCGATCGCGCATCCCGTCAGGCAGTGCAACGTCGCGCTGAGCGCCATCGAGTCGACGTTGTCGCCGTGATCGGCGTGGTCGTGCGCGTGGTCGGGTGTTTGGTCGTAGTGCACGCTCATCATGCCTCCTCTTGTATACCCCCTAGGGGTATACCCACCGTACGCTCCGCGGCGCAGCGAGGCAAGCGGCGGAAGCCCCCGTCGCGCACCTACCCGCATCGAGGAACTGGTTGACGACCGTCATTGACGGTCGTCAGTGTTTACGGCTAGGGTGACAGCATGAGTCCTTCGTCCGCCACCGCAGCCGGTGGGGTCCGCCAAGCGCGCCGGCTCGAGACTCGCGCGCGACTGTTCGACGCGGCCCTGGCGGAGATCTCCCTGCGCGGGCTGGCCGCCGCTGATGTCAGCGCGATCGCCGCCGCGGCGGGCGTGGTACGGGGGACGTTCTACTTCCACTTCCCGACCAAGGAACACGTCCTCGCCGAGTTGGAGCACAACGAGGAAGCCCGCATCGTCGGTGAACTCGATGCTGGCGCCGGGGAGCTGAGGGCCGTTCTCTTCGCGGTGGTCGAACATGTTCTCGAGGCCGAACGGCGCTTGGGTGCAACTGTTTTCCGAGACATGCTGGGACTGCACTTCTCCTCGACGCGCCCGGTCGAAGAGGAACTGGCGCAGCATCCGTTGGCGGAGTTCCTGACGGGTGTGATCGACCGGGCGCAGAAGCGGGGCCGGGTCGCCCCCGACCGCGATGCCGGCGAACTCTCGATGTTTTTCCTGACCGGACTGTTCGCGCTGTTGGCCACCGGAGCGCACGATGCCGGGCTGCTGAGCCGTTATGTGACAACAATTGTCGAAGGAATGGAGAAATGATGAGCGGCACCGGCATCGAAGGCTACCGGGAGTTTCTGAGCAGACGAGACGGCGAAGCCGATCTGCTCAACCGACGGCTGGCCAACCGCGAGCGGTTCTTCACCGAACTCGAAGAGAAGCCGGTCCGCTCCGCAAGTCCGGCTGACCGGTCGACATTCCTGCGCAATCTGCGTCGTCGCCGACCGGAGGCCGGCCTGGACCGAAAGATGCTGTTCCTGCTCGCGACCGCCAAGCTGAACCAGGCCGAACGCTTCGGTGTCGGACTGGGCGAAACCTACGGGCTCAACAGCGATGAGGACCTGCCGCCCGAGAATGTCTACCTCGAGTTGGAGGAGCACTATCACACCCGGTTACTGGCCTATGTCCTCGACGTTTTCGACCTGACCTTCCAGGTGGTCCCGCCGCCGTTCGTGCTACGGCAGTTCGTCAAGACGGGCGTGTTCCTTCCCGAGCGACTCAGCTTCATGTTCGTCGGGGCCGCAGAGATGGCTGGCTGCATCATGTTCGACGAACTGCGCCGCGTCGGCGTCGAGTTGTTCGCCGACGAACCGGAGGTGTCCGAGCGAATCGAACTGCTGTACAGCGAGATCCTCACCGACGAGATCGGGCACGTCGGCTATTGCGCTTCGCGGTGCACACCCGCGGAACGGGCGGTGATGCGACGGCTCTACCCACTCATCGGGCGCCTCTTCGCCCGTCAGACCGCCGAGATCAGCCTGCTGATCGACCCGCAGGCGCTGCGCGCGCGGCTCGACCGGCCGTTCGACGTCGACGAACTCACCGCGGGACTGGACAACGAGACCTACCTCGTGGCACACCCGTGACCTGACTCGACGCGCTCAAAGGTCTGTGCGCAGGTTGTCGGCGGCGCCCCTCCATGCCCTGACCTGCTCAAACGTTGTGGAGCTAAGGGGAATCGAACCCCTGACCTACTCGATGCGAACGAGTCGCGCTACCAACTGCGCCATAGCCCCTGATACCGGTAGCAGGTTACCAGCCACCACAGGATCGCCGTAAATCGACGACGTCGAGTCGGCTACTGTCCCGCCGCGCGTGGCAGGTCGAAGTGCCGGGCAAACGGGACGTAGTCCAGGTGCTCGAACACCGGGTCCTCGTCGTCGATCTCCAACACCACCGAACCCGGTCGCCGTAGGCGCGACGGCACGACATCGAATTCGCGGTCGTCGGTGTTCTCCACACCCAGCCTCGACCGGGCGACCCGCTGCGCGCGCCTGCGCCGCAACCGCTCCTCGATACGGGTCTGGCGACGCAGATAGGCCAGATAGAGCAGCGTCACTCCCGCGACCGCGCCGAACAGCCACCACATCCCCGGGGCCAGCGTGAACGCGGCCGTCGCGGTGGCGACCAGCAGCACCGCCATCAACGTGAGCATGCGCTTGCGGAACTTGTACTTGCGCTCGCTGACCGCCGCCGCCGTCTTCGACTCATACCGGCGCCTGCGCGCGGCACTCAGCGAGTCGGCCATCTGCAGGTCGGCCTCCGACGGCGCCTCCAGCCCGGACGAGTCCTCGACGTACTCGTACTCGTCGTCCTCGGCTTCCGCTTGTTCGGCCTCGGCGACCGGTGCTTCCTCATCGGATTCTTCGCCGGCCGGCGCCTCGGCATCGTGGTCGTCCTGCGCGATCACCTCATCGTCAGCGTCCGCGGAGTCACCGAAATCCAGTGGCAGCGCGTCGGTTTCATCCGATCGCGGTGCGCTGCTGCGGCCCACCGGCAGCGCTGCGGAGTCCTCGTTCACCACGTCGACGTCGAGGTACTCGGATTCCTCGCCGGCCTCGCGTTCGACGGCGTCCTCGACGACGGCCGCGCGCACCAGTGTCCGACCGGCCGGCTTGCGGCCCAGTTCGTCGACGTCAGCATCGAGCTCAGCGTCGTCGTCAGCATCGACCTCGTCGGCCGGGCGCCACTCCGGGTCACTGGCATGGCCGGCCGCCGGGCCCTGCCGCCTGAGCCGACGGGCGTTGCGGCCGCTGTTGAGCACACGCGTCGCCAGCGCGACGTCACTGGTTCGGCGGACAGCGTCGCGCTTGCTGATCAGCATCGGCACGAGCACGAAAAGCCAGAGGACGACGAGAGAGATCCACAGAAGAGACTGGGGGATGCTTGGCATGTCGCCTGCTCCTTTCCCCGATAAGGCTAGGTCCGTGACCTGCGCATCCGTGGGCGGCGCGCCGAGACAATTACACACCTGTAATTTCCCTCTGACAAGCACCATCTGTCACTTATGTCACATTTGCAACAGCGCCCTAGTGGCCACAACCGCGAGATCGGTACCGCCGCCGGGGTTTTGCTCGACGGGGCGGTTCCGGCCGCGACTTGCCGGCGCGGCGCGTCGCCTATGCCCAGGTGGCGCGGCCCTGGCGCACCAGCGCCGCGGCTGCCGAACCGGAGACCTCCTCGACGGTGATCGCGACCAGCAGGTGATCCCGCCAGGCCCCATCGACCTCCAGGTACCTGCGCAGGAGCCCCTCCTCGCGGAACCCGACCTTCGCCAGGACCGCCCGGCTCGCCGCGTTCTCCGGGCGCACGGTGGCCTCGACCCGGTGCAGCGAGACCCGGCTGAAGCAGTGGTCGAGCCCCAACGCCACTGCCGCCGTTGCGATTCCGCCGCCGACGAACGAGCGGGCCACCCAGTAGCCGATCCACGCCGACCGCAAAGCGCCATGGGTGACGTTGCCGATGGTGAGCTGGCCGACGAAATGACCGTTCAACTCGATCACATACGGCAACATCCGGCCCTTGCGCGCCTCTGACCGCAACCCGGAGCACACCGACGGCCATGACGTGATCGCGTGCCTCGCCTCCCACTCCATCCCGGCGGCCGGCTCCCAAGGTTCGAGGTGCGCTCGGTCGGCTAGACGCAGGCGGCTCCACTGTGCGCCGTCACGCAGCCGGACCGGCCGCAGCCGCACCACCCCGGCGCGCACCCGCAGGGGCCCCGCGGACTGCGGCCAACCCGGATGCAGTGAACTGGACCGCCACATGCTCGACCTCGACCCGGTGCGGATCAGCCGCGCTGGGCCAGGAAGGCGACGTCGACGATCTCGCCGGTGCGGATCTGCTCGGCCTCGCTCGGCACGACGACCAGGCAGTTCGCCTCGGCCAGGGTGGCCAGCAGATGCGACGAGGCGCCCGGCCCGCCGCCCAACGCCTGCACCAGGTACTCCCCGGTGTCCTGATCACGCATCAACTGACCACGCAGGTAACCCTTGCGCCCGGCCACCGAACTGATCGGCGACAACGCACGCGCCGCCACGACGCGCCGATGCGCCTGCCGCTTGCCCAACGACAGCCGGATCAGCGGACGCACCATCACCTCGAACACCACCAACGCGCTCACCGGGTTCGCGGGCAGCAGGAACACCGGCACCCGGTCGCGGCCGAGCTGGCCGAAGCCCTGCACCGAACCGGGGTGCATCGCGATGCGGGTCACCTCCATCTCCCCGAGCCCGGCGAGCACGCTGCGCACCCCCTCTGCGGCCGCGCCGCCGACTGCGCCGGCGATGACGACGACCTCCGCGCGGTTGACCTGACCCTCGACGACCTCGCGCAACTTCTTGGGATCGGTGTCGACGATGCCCACCCGGTTCACCTCGGCGCCGGCGTCACGCCCCGCCGCAGCGAGGGCGTAGGAATTGACGTCGTAGACCTGGCCGTTGCCGGGCGTGCGCGAGATGTCGACGAGCTCACCACCGACCGACAGCACCGACAGCCGCGGCCGCGGATGCACCAGCGCGCGCTCACGGCCGACGGCGGCCAGCAGCCCCACCTGCGCCGGCCCGATGATGGTGCCAGCCCGCACCGCGACATCGCCGGGTTGGACGTCGTCGCCGGTACGACGGACGTAGGCGCCCGACCGCACGCCGCGCAGCACCGTAACCCGCGCATCGCCGCCGTCGGTCCACCGCAGCGGCAGCACCGCGTCGGCCAGCGTCGGCATCGGCGCGCCCGTCTGCACCCGGGCCGCCTGGCGAGGCTGCAGCCGGCTGGGCGTGCGTGCGCCCGCCTCGATGACGCCCATCACCGGCAGGCTCACCTCGCGCTCGGCCGGTTCCTCACCCTCGTCCGCGCCACCGATGCCGAGCACGTCGACGCTGCGCACGGCATAACCGTCGATGGCGGCCTGATCGAATCCCGGCAGGGGCCGTTCGGTGACGACCTCCTCCGCGCACATCAGACCCTGCGCTTCGGCGATCGCCACCCGAACCGGGCGCGGCGCCACCGCCGCAGCTGCCACCCGTGCCTGCTGTTCTTCGACCGAACGCACCGAACCCCTTATCTATGCGTCAGGGCCTCAGCAGTCGACGAGCCCCAATCGCTCCACCAACCACCGGCGCAGTTCTGGCCCGTAGTCGTCGCGCTCCAACGCAAAGTCAACCGCAGCCTTGAGGTAGCCGCCGGGATTTCCGAGGTCGTGTCGAGAGCCGCGGTGTATCACCACGTGCACCGGATGGCCCTCGTTGATCAGTAGGGCGACGGCGTCGGTGAGCTGGATCTCGCCACCCGCCCCGCGCGGTACCCGCTTGAGCGCATCGAAGATAGCCCGGTCCAGCACGTAGCGTCCGGCCGCGGCGTACGGTGACGGCGCGTCCTCGGCCTTGGGCTTCTCGAACATGCCCTTGACGCGCATCACATTCGGGTTGTTGGTGTCTTCGACCGGTTCGACGTCGAACACGCCGTAGGCGCTGATCTCGTCGAGCGGCACCTCGATCGCGCACAACACCGAACCGCCGCGCTTGGCGCGAACCTTCGACATGGTCTCCAGAACGCCGGTGGGCAGCACCAGGTCGTCGGGCAGCAGTACCGCGATGGCGTCCTCCTCAGGCGCGAGGCAGCCCTCGACGCAGCTGACCGCGTGGCCCAGGCCGAGCGGTTCGGCCTGCACCACCGACTCCACCTTGATCAGCGCGGGCGCGCGCCGGACCTTCTCCAGCATCGACTGTTTGCCGCGCGCCTCCAGCGTTCCCTCGAGAACCAGGTCCTCGACGAAGTGGGCGACGACACCGTCCTTGCCCTCGGATGTGACGATGATGAGGCGTTGGGCACCGGCCTCGGCCGCCTCGGCGGCGACCAGTTCGATGCCGGGGGTGTCGACGACGGGCAACAGCTCCTTGGGCACCGTCTTGGTCGCGGGCAGGAACCGCGTTCCCAACCCCGCCGCGGGGACCACCGCTGTGTAAGGAATCGGTACCAGAGGCCGTGTCATCGTTCACACACTAACCTCCTTGAGTCGGTTGAACCTGCGGAAGGTCGGGTGTTCGGGGAGCGATGCGGTGAGCGGAAACAAAGCCGAACTGCGCGAGGCGATCCTCGCGGCCCGCCGCGCCGTGCCTGCACACGAACACGACGCCGAGGCGCATGCGCTGGCCCTGCACGCCGCCAATCTGGTCGAGGACGGTCAAACTGTGTGCGCGTATGCGCCGGTCGGCTCGGAGCCGGGCTCACTCGAGCTGGTCGACGTCCTGCACCGCCGCCGGGTGCGCGTGCTACTTCCGGTCGCACACCGCGAGGCTGCGGACTCGCCGGGGCCGCTGCGGTGGGGCGACTACGTGCCGGGTGAACTGGTGCGGGCACGCTTCGGCCTGCTCGAGCCGGCGCAGCCCTGGCTGCCACCCGAGACGGTGGCCGTCGCATCGCTGCTGCTGGTGCCCGCGCTGGCCGTCGACCGCTTCGGCGTGCGGCTCGGCCGGGGTGCCGGCTTCTACGACCGCACGCTCCCGCTGGCGTCGCCGTCGGCGCGGAGGGTTGCGGTGGTTCGCGACGACGAGATCGTCGATCGGCTGCCAACCGAACCGCACGACATCGCCATGACCCACGCACTGACCCCGCGACGGGGCCCGGTCCCCCTCGGCGCGGGAATGCGACCGACCACGTAGCGGTTCTAGCACTTAAGCCGGTAGAGTGCTAAGAAGTTTGACCACCTCGGAGGTTTTCGTGCCTACCTATTCCTATGCGTGCACTGACTGCGGCGATCGGTTCGATGCGGTTCAGGCGTTCAGCGACGCTGCGCTGACCACGTGCGACAAGTGCAGTGGTCGCCTGCGCAAGCTCTTCGGCAACGTGGGAGTGGTGTTCAAGGGCAGCGGCTTCTACCGCACCGACAGCCGCGATTCGGCCAAGAGCGAGTCGAACGGATCGAGTTCCTCCTCACCTGGCCAGTCGGGCGAATCCGGGTCGAGCTCGCCGTCGGACAAGCCGAAGTCCTCCTCACCGGGTCAGTCGAGTGACTCCGGCTCGAGTTCGTCGTCGACGAGCTCCACGGCAGCCGCCGCCGCATCCAGCTGAGCAGGTTATCCACAGGCCGGGCGCCAACCGCCCCATCGGCCGAGCCGGCTGCCTAGCTTGGCGGCATGGGTGATTCTCTGAACCCGTCGCCCGCGCGCCGCCTTGCCGAGTTGTTGCGCCCCGACTGGTCGCGCACCGTCGCAGCGCGTCGGGTCGCCGCGGGCGCGCTCGTCCTCCTCGCCGCCGTCGCGGCGCTGCGACCCGACCCGGGCCAGGAGCGCGCCGACGTGGTGGTCGCAGCCCGCGATCTGGCACCGGGCATCGAACTCACCCCCGATGACATTCGCGTCGAAAGCCTCACGGCCACGACGGTTCCCGACGGAGCTGCCAGGGACCTGGAAGCGGTGGTCGGCGCGACGCTCACCGGACCTGCCCGCCGCGGCGAAACCCTCACCGATGTGCGGCTGTTGAGTCCCCGCCTGGCCGAAGCGGCGGCAGGCCCCAACGCGCGCATCGTGCCCGTCTACCTAGACGAGACCGCGGTGCTGGACCTGATCCGCCCCGGTGACGTGGTCGACGTCCTCGCCGCCGACAGCGAAACAGACGCCCGCGCAACGGTGGTCGCGACCGACGCAATCGTCGTGCTGGTTTCGCAGAAGCCTGCCGGCGCCGGCAGCGGCACCGACCGCGTCGTGTTGGTCGCGCTGCCCGCTCACGCCGCCAACGAGGTGGCGGCCGCCACGCTCGTGCAGGCGGTCACCCTCACCATCCACTGAGCCCGGTTGCTCACTCGAGACATTCTGCCCCTGCCCGCTGGCGAGTCGACCTACCCTGCGAGTCTGTCGATCACACACCACCTGCAGAGAGGATTCGAGTCAGCATGTTCAAGGGCTTCAAGGAGTTCCTGGCCCGCGGCAACATCGTCGACCTTTCGGTCGCGGTGGTCATCGGTACCGCGTTCACGGGTCTGGTCACCAAGTTCACCGAGAGCATCATTCAACCGCTCATCAACCGTATCGGCGCCGGAGGTGATTCCGACTACGGCGTTCTGCGGATCGGCATCGGCGGCGGGCAGACCATCGACCTCAATGTCCTGGTGTCGGCAGCCATCAACTTCCTCCTGGTCGCCGCCGTCGTCTACTTCCTCGTGGTGATGCCGTACAACCGGTTGCGCAAGAAGGGCGAGGTCGAACAGGCACAGGACACCGAACTCACGCTGCTGACCGAGATCCGGAACATCCTCGCGCAGACCAACGGGTCAGCGGGCGCCACGGGTCCGGGCGCCGGGCCGAGCCCCGACACGGCCGAGACCACGAGCGCCGACAAGGATTGAGCAGGCCTGAGCAAGAAAGCGAAAACAGCCCCCGGACGAATCCGGGGGCTGTTTTCCGTTGTTCCGGAGAATGGTCAGTTCATGTTCCAGGGCTCGCCGTAGGTGGTGACCGAGTCACCGGCCGACGAGATCAGCCGGGCGAACGGACGCAGCAGCACACCACCGGCAGCGCCGGTCACCGTGCCGTGGGCGTTCGACACCGCCACACCGCCGCTGGCACCCTCGACATCCACCGAGAAGGTCGCCACTTCCTGGATACCGGGGCCGTTGCCGAGGTCGGCGCTGATCGACACACCGGGGAACAGGTTCGGCGTGGTGATGAAGTTGTCCACGACGATCCCTTCTGTATCGAACGGTGAGGGCGCCTGGTCGAACAGAATGTTGGGCGTGGTGTAGCTGAAGTTGATGCCCACTCCCAGCGACCACGGGAAGCCGATCTGGTAGCCCAGCTCCAGGGTGCCCTCGAAGTCGTCGGCACCCGGGCCGGCCACGATGTACTTTGCCCGACCCGAGTGGAACCACTCACGGGTCAGCCGGTTGCGGTCCAACGGGAACACCCCGTTGAGGAACGTGTCCCACTGCTGGATGGTCATCGTCCGGTCCTGGCCGTCGACCAGGCTCAGCTCGTTGTCCAGCCCTGCGTGCGAGGTACCGGTGCTCACGAACAAGGACGCGGCGGCTCCCGCAACTGCAAGGACCAACGCGAGCAGCGCCCGACTGATTGCCTTCATGATCTCCCTAGCTATGTCGATGCGGGGCCCCGGTGGGCCCCGCATGTGGTGTCGGTGCGAGCCTCGTGTGACGCGAATGAGAGGCCCCACATCTGGCTCTTACGTTTTGCTCATCGTCGACACGAGGAACATATCGGTAGCCGAGCGAAGCGGCAACGCGAGGAGGAGTTTGCGCGCACTGCCCCCGCTTCGCGACCAAGTTTGCTGGAAGCCAACACAGTTCGACTGACGCAGTCGTCAATACCGTGGCCGGCGGTCACCCGACCGGCAAAGACGGATGCCAGGATTGACACGGAAACTTTGCCGTTTACCAGTTGGCAATTCAGCGTTACGCAAAACGAAAACGACCCCCGGGGAGCCGGGGGTCGTTCGCGCGCGGGAGAGTTGGTCAGTTCATGTTCCAGGGCTCGCCGTAGGTGGTGACCGAGTCACCGGCCGACGAGATCAGCCGGGCGAACGGACGCAGCAGCACACCACCGGCAGCACCGGTCACCGTGCCGTGGGCGTTGGACACCGCCACACCGCCGCTGGGGCCGGCGACATCCACCGAGAAGGTCGCCACTTCCTGGATACCGGGACCGTTGCCGAGGTCGGCGCTGATCGACACACCGGGGAACAGGTTCGGCGTGGTGATGAAGTTGTCCACGACGATCCCTCCTGTATCGAACGGTCCGGGCGCCTGGTCGAACAGAATGTTGGGCGTGGTGTAGCTGAAGTTGATGCCCACCCCCAGCGACCACGGGAAGCCGATCTGGTAGCCCAGCTCCAGGGTGCCCTCGAAGTCGTCGGCACCCGGGCCGGCCACGATGTACTTTGCCCGACCCGAGTGGAACCACTCACGGGTCAGCCGGTTGCGGTCCAACGGGAACACCCCGTTGAGGAACGTGTCCCACTGCTGGATGGTCAGCGTCCGGTCCTGGCCGTCGACCAGGCTCAGCTCGTTGTCCAGCCCTGCGTGCGAGGTACCGGTGCTCACGAACAAGGACGCGGCGGCTCCCGCAACTGCAAGGACCAACGCGAGCAGCACCCGACTGATTGCCTTCATGATCTCCCTAGCCTATGTCGGCGGTGAACCGTGCGACTCACCGTTTTGATTTGTCGCGCCTGGCCCTTCCCCTACACCACACACGACACACGAGCCTCATGTGACGCAAATGAGAAACCTCACATGCTGCTCTTACGTTTTGTTCATCCTCGAACGCAAGGAACATATCGGTCGAGAATCAGCCCGGCAACGTGAGATCGGCAGCTTGCGAAGAAGCGTTACACGACCTGCGATGTTTCACGATCAAGCCGCAATGGCGGGGTAAGAAGGCAGTTACAGAGGCCACCGACGCGGCCGCGGACCGATGACTCCCAGAGGCCCCCCAGCGAAAGTCGGCGACAGTCGACGAGTCGATGCGCCGCCAGCGACAGTAGTCACCAAAACGGCAGATCAGATGTGGTGGGGCGGGCGGTTGTCGCGTAACCAACGCTCGTGGTCGGCGTCGTCGTCGGGCGATCGCAAATCCCGTTCGTCCTCGGGAACCTCGGGCATCGCCTCGCCGAAGACATCGTCAACCGACCTGAAAGCCTTGTCGCCACGCCCGCCCATCTGGCCCTCCAGTGTGATCGAGATCACAAATTGACACGTGAGGCTACGCCTTAGATCTCCAAGCTGGACAGCTGACCGATGATCTGTACTGCGAGCGGGTTCAGCGTCGCCATCCCGTCGCGTACCGCGGCGCGGGAACCGGCGAGGTTGACCACCAGGGTGCTGCCGGAGATGCCCGCGAGCCCGCGCGACACCCCGGCCTCGACGATGCCCGCGGAGAGCCCGGACGCCCGCAGCGCCTCGGAGATACCGAGCAGTTCGCGGTCGAGAATGTCGCGGGTGGCCTCGGGGGTGACCTCGCGCGGCGAGACTCCCGTGCCGCCGACGGACACCACCAGGTCGACACCGCCGATAACCGCGGTGTTGAGTGCGTTGCGGATCTCCACTTCGTCGGACGAGACGACGACTACGCCGTCCACCACGAATCCCGCCTCACCGAGCAGCTCGGTGACCAACGGACCGCTGTGGTCCTCTTCATCGCCGTGCGCGGTGCGGTCATCGACGACCACGACCAGCGCCCGGCCCACCAACTCCCCTGGCTGTTCCATGCGTGCAACCGTATATCCGGGCCCAGACAGCGGCGCGGCCACTCTCAACGTGACCGAACCGCCCGGGGTGCTCACTGCTGCGCCTTGCCGAGGGTGACCTGCACCGACTGCGGCTTCCCCGAGGGATCCAGGTATGTCAGGGTGACCCGTTCGCCGGGAGCCTTCGAGCGCACCGCCGCGACCAGCGCGTCGGCACTGTTGATCACCCTGTCGTCGACCCGGGTCACCACCACACCGCTCGGCAGGCCGGCCGCCGCTGCGGCGCCACCCGGGGTGACCTCCACGATCCGCGCCCCGTCGGTGGCCGCGTCGTTGCCCACCTGGACCCCCAGCGAAGCGTGTGCGGCCGAACCGTTCTTGATCAGCTCGTCGGCGATGCGTTTGGCCTGGTCGACCGGAATGGCGAAGCCGAGGCCGATGGAGCCGCCCTGCACCTGCGGACCCGCATCCCCACCCAGCGTGGCGATTGCCGAGTTGATGCCGACCAGTTCACCGTTCATGTTCACCAACGCGCCCCCGGAGTTGCCGGGGTTGATCGCGGCGTCGGTCTGAATGGCATCGAGCACGGTGTTCTGGTTGCGGGCGTCACCCCCGGCGGCCACCGGCCGGTTCAGGGCACTGACGATCCCGGTGGTGACGGTGCCCTCGAGGCCGAGCGGCGAGCCGATCGCGATCACGTCCTGGCCGACGCGCAGATCCGACGAACGACCGATCGTGATCGGCGTCAGGTCGGAGACGTTCTCCGCCCGAACGACGGCGATGTCGCTGCTCGGGTCGGTGCCGACGACTGTGAACGGCGCCGTGCGGCCGTTGGACAGGGTGACCTTGGTCTCAGGGCCACCGGACCGGCCCGCCCCTTCCTGCGCGGCGGACACCACGTGATTGTTGGTCAGGATGAGGCCGTCGGAGGACAGCACGACACCCGAGCCCTCCTCGGACGCGCGGCCCATGTCGACCTCGAGCTTGACGACGCTGGGCACCACCTTGGCCGCCACCTGCTCGACCGAGCCGGCGGGCAGGCTGGCGGCGGGCACACTCGGTGCGGCACCGGAGACCGACGACGACGCCGACGGCCGGTCCGGGGTCACCAGCATCGCCACCCCACCGCCGATGCCGGCGGACACCACGGCCACTGCGAGGGCACCGGCAGTCAAAGCTCCTGCACGGGAACGCTTTTGAGATGCCGGTGCAGGCTGGGGCATCGGCGCGCCGCGGTACGGGTCGTAAGGTGCGCGGTAGGGCTGCTGCTGGGTCGCGTAGCGCCAGTCATACGGCTGCTGTTGATACGGGCCCGGACGCTGCGCACCGGGGTAGCCGGTTGTCGCCTGCTCGTGGCCGACCGGCCGGCGGCCTGGCGGCGGGGGCGGCGGCGTGTACCTCGGGTGGTTCGTCATGTCGCTGCGGGCTCTTCCTTCGGTTCGTCTACTCAAGTCCGTCATCAATCCCAACGCTGGGCACAGGTTCACAGTGCCCGTGGGGACTGAGAATCCACTTAGAGAACGTTCGGCACATACCCAATTTCGGCTCGCTGAGCATGTCCCCGCCCGCCATTGTCGGCTCTGCAGCGGCCGTGATCACGTCCCCGGGACCGCGTGTCGGCCGCGATCGGCGGCCACCTCGAGTGTGGGCCGCCCCGGCAGCACCACGTGCATCGCGGTGCCCGGTGGGTTCGCACCGGGCACCGCGTCCTCGACGCGCAGCGTGCCGCCGTGCTTGAGCACCACTTGTTTGACGATCGCCAACCC
This sequence comes from Mycobacterium sp. IDR2000157661, assembly GCF_022317005.1. Lineage (NCBI taxonomy): Bacteria > Bacillati > Actinomycetota > Actinomycetes > Mycobacteriales > Mycobacteriaceae > Mycobacterium > Mycobacterium sp. IDR2000157661. Next base: position 2,565,662 of record NZ_CP081006.1, on the reverse strand, counting down.
CAACCCGGACCCGGGCATGGCACGTGCAGACGTCGACCGGTAGAAGCGTTCGAACACCAGCGCCCGCTCCTGTGGCGGAATGCCGGGGCCCTGGTCGCTGACCACCAACTCGGCGTACAGCGGGTCGATCTGGGTCAGTCGGACACCGACCCGGCCACCCGGTGGGCTCCACTTCGCTGCGTTGTCGAGCAGGTTGAGCACGGCCCGGCCCAGCCCCGCGCCGTCACCATAGACCAGCCAGGGCGTGCAGGTCACGTCGAACTCGATGTCGTTGCGGCGACGGCGAACCCGTTCCAGCGAGCGGTCGACGATCTCGGCAATGTCGACGGTTTCGTGAATGACGATGCCTGCGTCGTCACGGGTGAGGTCGACCAGGTCGCCGACCAGCGTCGACAACTCCTCGATCTGGGCGATGACATCGGCGCGCAGCTCGTCCATCTCGTGCTCGGGGAGCCGGGGCGCGCCGGGAGCCATCGAGGCCATCAGCAGTTCGACGTTGGTGCGCAACGAGGTCAACGGTGTGCGCAGCTCGTGGCCGGCGTCGGTGACCAGGCGGGCCTGGCGTTCCCTGGACTCTGCCAGCGCGCGCAGCATCATGTTGAACGCCTCGGTGAGCCGGGCGAGTTCGTCGCTGCCGTGCACCGGAATCGGGCGCAGATCGTCGGTGCGGGCCACCCGCTCGGCGGCCTGGGTCAGCCGGGCGACCGGCCGCAGCCCGGCGCGCGCGACCGCCCCGCCGGCCATGGCGGCCACCGCGACACCGACACCGCCGACGATGAGCAGCACCGTGCCCAGCCGTCTGAGCAGTTCGCTGGTCGGCGCCATGCTCTTGGACAGCAGCAGCGAGCTGTCGTTGGGCAGGTGCAGCGCCAGCACCCGCTGATGGTTCACCGTGCGCAGCGACATGATCAGTTCGCCGCGTAGCACCGCCTTCTCGGGGTCGCCGAGCGGAAGCGTCTGCCCCGCCTGGTTGGTCGTGAAGATCGCGCGACCGGGAATCACCAGCATGGCGCTGACGTCGGAGTACGCATTGCCCTCGATGGCCTTGCTGGGGTCGGCCTGCAGCGAGCCGCTTTCGATCAGCAGTCTGGCGCGGTCGCGCAGCTGGTTGTCGACGTCGTCGTAGAGGGCGCGCGACACCACCGCCCACACCGCGACGGCCATCAGCACCACGACCATCGCCACCATCGACATGGCCAGCAGCATCACCCGCCAGCGCAGTGAGACCGAACTGGCCTTGGATGGTGGAAGAGCCGACTGTGCCTGCGGCACAGATCCGTAGCTCGTCACAGGCATCACGGCGGCGTCTCGCGCAGCACATAACCCACCCCGCGCACGGTGTGGATCAGTCGCGGCTCTCCTTCCGCCTCGGTCTTGCGGCGCAGGTATCCGACATACACCTCGAGCGCGTTGCCGGAGGTGGGGAAGTCGAAGCCCCAGACCTCTTCGAGGATGCGGCTGCGGGTCAGCACCCGCCTCGGGTTGGCGATGAGCATCTCGAGCAGCGCGAACTCGGTGCGGGTCAGGCTGATCTGGCGCTCACCGCGTTTCACCTCCCGCGTGACCGGGTCCAGCGACAGGTCGGAGAACGTCATCGCGGGCGAGTCCGCGCCGTCGTCGAGCGTGGTGCGGCGCAGCAACGCGCGCATCCGGGCCAGTAGTTCCTCGAGCGCGAAGGGCTTGGGCAGGTAGTCGTCGGCGCCCGCGTCGAGCCCGGCGACGCGTTCGGAGATCGAATCGCGGGCGGTCAGGACGAGGATCGGCAGATCGTCGCCGGTGCTGCGCAGCTGTCGACACACTTCGAGACCGTCCAGCCTCGGCATCATCACATCGAGCACCAGGGCATCGGGCCGGTCACTGGCGATCAGGTCCAGGGCCTCGAGGCCGTCCTGGGCGAGTTCGACGGAATATCCGTTGAACGACAGCGAGCGACGCAGCGATTCGCGCACCGCGCGATCGTCGTCAACGACAAGAATGCGCACAGCCATAGTGTCGGCCCCCTGTCTGAGAGTGGCCTGAGAGGCGCGGCGCTGGACGCTAGCGGCGGTCGAGGTCGATCAGGCCGAGGCGGGCGGCCTTGAGCAGACGGCGCGGCACCTTGTGCTGCTGACCGGCCACGGTCACGCCGACGAGGTTGGGGCGCTCGGCCTTCCACTGCGCGCGGCGGCTACGGGTGTTCGCGCGCGACATCCGGCGCTTGGGCACAGCCATGGTCGAGATCTCCTCTTACGGGGTGAGTTCGTGCGCCGCGCGGGTTCCGGCTTCAGCAACTGCAGGATCGCTCCTCGCGTGCGCGGCGCCCTTCAGGATAGCCAACGACCTGCGTAGCCTCCAAAACAAGGGACATCGGCGACCAATCCCTTGACGCGATACCGCCGGTACCCGCTAACCTACCGGTTGGTTGAGACCGCGACGAAGGGAGCCCGGTGACCTCCACTTCGGTGTCCTCCCGGCAGCCGGCCGCGCCCGTCCGCATCGGCAACTGCTCGGGCTTCTACGGCGACCGACTTGCCGCGATGCGGGAGATGCTCACCGGCGGTGACCTGGACTATCTCACCGGCGACTACCTCGCCGAACTGACCATGCTGATCCTGGCCCGCGACCGGGCCAAGGACTCATCCCGCGGCTACGCCAAGACCTTCCTGGCCCAGCTGGAGGAAAGTCTCGGGCTGGCGCTCGACCGGGGGGTACGCATCGTCGCCAACGCAGGCGGGCTCAACCCCGCGGGGCTGGCGGAGGCGGTGCGGACGCTGGCCGAGCGGCTCGGGCTGACTGTCGCGGTGGCCCATGTCGAGGGCGACGATCTGGTCGCGCGCTCCGCCGACTTCGGGTTCGACAACCCGCTCGCCGCCAACGCCTATCTCGGCGCCTGGGGAATCGTCGACTGTCTGCACGCAGGCGCCGACGTCGTGGTCACCGGGCGGGTGACCGACGCCTCGGTGATCGTCGGGCCCGCCGCCGCCCACCACGGCTGGATGCGCACCGACTACCACCGGCTCGCGGGCGCCATCGCCGCCGGCCACGTCATCGAGTGCGGCACGCAGGCCACCGGCGGCAACTACGCCTTTTTCAGCCGGGACTTCCCCGATCTGACGACACTGCTCCACCCCGGCTTCCCGCTGGCCGAGATCCACTCCGACGGCTCCGCGGTGATCACCAAGCATCCGGGTACCGGCGGGGCGGTCACTCGGGACACGGTCACCGCCCAGCTGCTCTACGAAATCGGCGGCGCACGCTACGCCAATCCGGACGCCACACTGCGCGTCGACACCGTCGAGCTGTCCGACGACGGACCCGACCGGGTGCGGATCAGTGGAGTGCGCGGAGAGCCGCCGCCCCCGACGTTGAAGGTGTCGCTCAACAGCATCGGCGGCTTCCGCAACGAGATGACTCTGGTGCTCACGGGTCTGGACATCGAAGCGAAGGCCGACCTGGTGCGCCGACAGCTGGAGGCCGGCCTGACGGTCAAACCGGCCGAGCTCGAGTGGACACTGGCGCGTACCGACCACCCGGACGCCGACACCGAGGAGGCGGCCAGCGCCCTGCTGCGCTGCGTGGTGCGTGATCCCGATACGGCCCCCGTCGGTCGCCAGTTCTCATCGGCGGCAGTCGAACTGGCGCTGGCCAGCTACCCGGGCTTCCACGCCACGACCCCGCCCGGCCAGGGCCAGGTGTACGGCGTGTTCAAACCCGCCTTCGTGCCCGCGACCGAGGTGCCGCACGTGGCCGTGCATCCCGACGGCCGCCGGGTGGATATCGCGCCTGCCGAGCGGACGCTGACGCTCGAGCCCGTCGCTCCGTTCGCGATGCCGGAGCCGTTGCCCTTCGGCGAGACGCGGCGACTGCCGTTGGGCGTCATCGCCGGTGCCCGCAGCGGCGACAAGGGCGGCAGCGCGAACATCGGGGTCTGGGTGGGCACCGACGACCGGTGGCGCTGGCTGGCCAACACGCTGACCGTCGACCGGCTGCGCGAGATGTTGCCGGAGACCGCCGATCTGCCGGTCACCCGGTATGTCCTGCCCAACCTGCGGGCCGTCAACTTCGTCGTCGAGGACATCCTCGGTGAGGGTGTCGCATATCAGGCGCGGTTCGACCCCCAGGCCAAGGGGCTGGGCGAGTGGTTGCGCAGCAGGACGATCGAGATACCCGAGGAGCTGTTGCCATGAGTATCTGGCACACACCCGAACGCGAGCAGCTGCGAAAGACGGTGCGCGCGTTCGCCGAACGCGAGGTGCTGCCCAACGTCGAGGAGTGGGAACGCTCCGGTGAGCTGCCCCGTGACCTGCACCGCAAGGCCGGTGAGGCCGGACTGCTCGGCGCGGGCATGCCGGAGTCGGTCGGCGGAGGCGGCGGCGACGGCGCCGACGCCGTAATCATCTGCGAGGAGATGCACTACGCCGGCTCGCCGGGCGGGGTGTTCGCGTCGCTGTTCACCTGCGGGATCGCGGTGCCGCACATGATCGCCTCGGGTGACGAGCGGCTGATCGAGACCTACGTGCGGCCGACGCTGCGCGGCGAGATGATCGGCAGCCTGGCGATCACCGAACCCGGCGGCGGGTCCGCCGTCGGTCACCTGACGACCAAAGCCGAGTTGATTTCTGACGGCGGCGGACCGTACTACATCGTCAACGGCGCCAAGACCTACATCACCTCCGGTGTGCGGGCCGACTACGTGGTGACCGCGGTGCGCACCGGCGGCCCCGGCGCGGCCGGGGTGTCGCTGATCGTCGTCGACAAAGATGGACTCGGTCACTCGCCTGGCCTTCAAGTCACCCGCAAGCTGGACAAGATGGGGTGGCGCTCGTCGGACACCGCCGAGCTGTCCTACACCGACGTGCGGGTGCCGGCCGCCAATCTGATCGGCGCCGAGAACACCGGCTTCCTGCAGATCGCGGGCGCCTTCGTCGCCGAGCGCGTCGGCCTTGCCGCGCAGGCGTATTCGAGCGCGCAGCGCTGCCTCGACCTGACCGTCGACTGGTGCCGCAACCGCGAGACCTTCGGCAGGCCGCTGATCGCCCGCCAGTCGGTGCAGAACACGCTGGCCGAAATGGCCCGCCGCGTCGACGTGGCACGGGTGTACACCCGTCATGTCGTCGAACGCCAACTCGCCGGAGAGGCCAACCTGATCGCCGAGGTCTGCTTCGCCAAGAACACCGCCGTCGAGGCCGGCGAGTGGGTGGCCAACCAGGCCGTCCAACTCTTCGGCGGTATGGGATACATGGCCGAATCGGAGGTCGAGCGCCAGTACCGTGACATGCGCATCCTCGGGATCGGCGGCGGCACAACGGAGATCCTCACCTCGCTGGCGGCCAAGACGCTGGGCTACCAGTCATGACGGTCTCCGATTCTCTTCGCGCAAGCGGCTCGTCGGCGGCGCTGCGCTCGACGCTGGACCCCGCCTCGCCCGCATACCTTGAAGCGGCCGCGGCGATGTCGGACAAGCTCGCCGAGATCGACGCCGAGGCGATCAAGGCGCTGGCAGGCGGCGGCCCGAAGTATGTCGCTCGCCACAACGAGCGGGGCAAGCTCACCGCACGGGAGCGGATCGAGCTGTTGGTCGACCCCGACTCCCCGTTTCTCGAACTGTGTCCGTTCGCGGCGTGGGGCAGTGAATTCCAGGTCGGTGCCAGCGTGGTCATCGGCATCGGCGTGGTCAGCGGAGTCGAATGCATGCTGGTGGCCAACGACCCGACCGTCAAGGGCGGCACCAGCAACCCGTGGACGGTCCGTAAAGTGTTGCGCGCCAGCCACATCGCGCTGAGTAACCGGTTGCCGATGATCTCGCTGGTGGAATCCGGTGGCGCGGATCTGCCCACACAGAAAGAGGTGTTCGTCCCCGGCGGGCAGATGTTCCGCGACCTGACCAATCTGTCGGCGGCCGGCATCCCCACGATCGCGTTGGTGTTCGGCAACTCCACCGCAGGCGGTGCCTACATACCGGGCATGTCCGACCACGTCGTGATGATCAAGGAGCGATCCAAGGTCTTCCTGGCAGGTCCGCCGCTGGTGAAGATGGCGACCGGCGAGGAGTCCGACGACGAATCCCTCGGCGGTGCCGAAATGCACGCCCGTACCTCCGGTCTGGCCGACTACTTCGCCGTCGACGAACCCGACGCCATCCGGATCGGGCGCCGCATCGTGGCCCGGCTGAACTGGCGCAAGCAGGGGCCTGCGCCGGCTCCGGTCGTCGAACCGCTTTACGACACCGAGGACCTGCTCGGCATCGTGCCCGCCGACCTACGCGTCCCGTTCGATCCGCGAGACGTCATCGCCCGCGTGGTGGACGGCTCCGAGTTCGACGAGTTCAAGCCGCTGTACGGGTCGTCGCTGGTGACCGGGTGGGCGCGCCTGCACGGCTACCCGATCGGCATCCTCGCCAACGCCCGCGGTGTGCTGTTCAGCGAGGAGGCGCAGAAGGCCACGCAGTTCATCCAGCTGGCCAACCAGACCGACACGCCATTGCTGTTCCTGCACAACACCACCGGGTACATGGTGGGTAAGGACTACGAGGCCGGCGGGATGATCAAGCACGGCTCGATGATGATCAACGCGGTCTCGAACTCGACGGTGCCGCATCTGACACTGATCATCGGCGCGTCCTACGGTGCGGGCAATTACGGGATGTGCGGGCGCGCCTACGACCCGCGGTTCATGTTCGCCTGGCCCAGCGCCAAGACCGCGGTGATGGGTGGACCGCAGTTGGCCGGCGTGATCTCGATAGTCAGCCGGGCCGCCGCGGCTGCGCGCGGTCAGCAGGTCGACGAGGAGGCCGACGCCGCGCTGAAGGCCGCGATCGAGGCCCAGATCGAGGCGGAGTCGCTGCCGTTGTTCCTGTCCGGCCGGCTCTACGACGACGGCGTCATCGACCCCCGCGACACCCGCACCGTGCTGGGGATGTGCCTGTCCGCCATCGCGAATGGCCCGATCGAGGGGACGTCGAAGTTCGGCGTCTTCCGGATGTGAGGATCACCGTGGCCGAAACTGAAGTGATGCAGGCGAATTCGCCGGGCTGGCCTGTACAAGCTCAGATTCGCCGCCTGTTGGTGGCCAATCGCGGCGAGATCGCCCGCCGGGTGTTCGCGACGTGCCGGCGCCTCGGCATCGGCACCGTCGCCGTCTACACCGATCCCGACGAGCACTCGCCGCACATCGCCGAGGCCGACGCACGGGTGCGTCTGCAGGGCCGCAACGGGTATCTCGACGCCGGGCAGTTGATCGCCGCCGCGAAGGCTGCCGGTGCCGACGCCATCCACCCGGGTTACGGGTTCCTCTCCGAGAACGCCGACTTCGCCAGGGCGGTGATCGACGCGGGGCTGTCGTGGGTCGGGCCGCCGGTCGCGGCGGTGGCCGCGATGGGCTCGAAGATCGAGGCCAAGAAGATGATGGCCGCCGCGGGTGTGCCGGTGCTCGAGGAGCTGGACCCGGACGCCGTCACCGAGGATCAGCTGCCCGTGCTGATCAAGGCGTCGGCGGGCGGCGGCGGTCGCGGCATGCGCGTGGTGCGCGAGCTGGCCGAACTGCCGGCTCAGGTGGAGGCGGCCCGACGGGAGGCGCAGTCGGCGTTCGGTGATCCGACGGTGTTCTGCGAGCGGTACCTGGCCGCCGGCCACCACGTCGAGGTCCAGGTGCTCGCCGACCGGCACGGCACCGTCTGGGCGGTCGGCGAACGCGAATGCTCCATCCAGCGGCGCCACCAGAAGATCGTCGAGGAGGCGCCATCGCCGCTCGTCGAGCGCACCGCAGGCATGCGGGAGAAGCTGTTCGAGGCCGCCCGGCTGGCGGCGACCGCGATCGACTACACCGGTGCGGGGACCGTCGAGTTCATGGCCTCCGGCTCCGACGAGGGGGCAGGCGAATTCTTCTTCCTCGAGATGAACACGCGACTGCAGGTCGAGCATCCGGTCACCGAGGAGACCACCGGCCTGGACCTGGTGGCCCTGCAGCTGCACATCGCCGAGAACGGCAGGTTGCCCGTTGAACCTCCTGTCGCACAGGGGCACTCGATCGAGGTGCGGCTCTACGCCGAGGACCCGGCGAAGAACTGGCAGCCGCAGGCCGGACCGGTGCACCGGTTCGAGGTGACCGGCGCCCGGGCCGCGTTCACCACGTTGGGCGGCGCGGGTGTACGGGTCGACTCCGGAGTGGACGACGGGTCGCAGGTGTCGATCTTCTACGACCCGATGCTGGCCAAGGTCATCACATGGGCACCCACTCGGCGCCAGGCCGCGTCGATCCTGGCCGACGCGCTGACCCGCAGCCGGATTCACGGTGTGCGCACCAACCGGGACCTGCTGGTGAACGTGCTGCGTCATCCGGCGTTTCTGGACGGCGCCACCGACACCGCGTTCTTCGACACCCACGGCCTTGCCGAATTGGCCGCGCCGCTGACCGATGACCACACGCTGGCCCTGTCGACGCTGGCCGCAGCCCTGTCCGATGCGGCGCACAACCGCGACACCGCAACGGTTGTCGCCGCGGCCCCCAGCGGTTGGCGCAACCTCGCGTCGGGTTATCAGACCAAGCGCTACGCCGACAGTGCGGGCGCCGAGCATCAGGTGGCCTACCGGTTCACCCGCGACGGTCTGGACCTGCCGGGCCACCACGACACCGACTTGGTCGCCGCCACCCCGACTCACGTGGTGTTGTCGGTCGACGGCGTCGATCGGCCCTTCGACGTCGCGCGCTACGGCCCCGACCGTGAAGCGGTGTTCGTCGACTCCCCGCTGGGCCCCGTGCAACTGGCCGCACTGCCCCGCTTCGCCGACCCGAGCGCCGCCGTCGCGCTCGGCTCGCTGCTGGCGCCGATGCCCGGTTCGGTGCTACGCGTCGGCGCCGCTGTGGGCGACACCGTCACCGCCGGCCAGCCGCTGCTGTGGCTGGAGGCGATGAAGATGGAGCACACCGTCACCGCGCCCGGCGACGGAGTGCTCACCGAACTCAACGTCGCCACCGGCCAGCAGGTCGACGTCGGCACCGTACTCGCCCGAGTGGAAAGCCCTGGAGGACAGTAGTGAGCAGTTTCATCGAGAGCGAAGAACAGCAGGCGCTGCGCAAGGCCGTCGCCGCAATGGCCGCCAACTACGGCCAGGACTACTACCTGGAGAAGGCTCGCGCCGACCAGCACACCGACGAGTTGTGGTCGGAAGCAGGCAAACTCGGCTTCATCGGGGTGAATCTGCCCGAGGAGTACGGCGGCGGCGGTGCGGGCATGTACGAGCTGTCGCTGGTGATGGAGGAGATGTCGGCCGCGGGCTGTCCGCTGCTGCTCATGGTGGTCTCCCCCGCCATCAACGGCACCATCATCGCCAAGTTCGGTACCGAGGACCAGAAGAAGCGCTGGCTGCCCGGCCTCGCCGACGGCACCATCACCATGGCGTTCGCCATCACCGAACCCGACGCCGGCTCCAACAGCCACCGCATCACCACCACCGCCCGCCGCGACGGCAGCGACTGGATCCTGTCCGGTCAGAAGGTCTACATCTCGGGCGTGGACCAGGCGCAGGCGGTGCTGGTGGTCGGTCGCACCGAAGACCACAAGACCGGCAACCTGAAGCCGGCGCTGTTCATCGTGCCGACCGACACCAAGGGTCTGAGCGCGACCAAGATCGAGATGGAACTGGTCAGCCCGGAGAACCAGTTCCAGGTCTTCCTCGACGAGGTCCGGTTGCCCGCCGACGCGCTGGTCGGCTCCGAGGACGCCGCGATCGCGCAGTTGTTCGCGGGGCTGAATCCGGAGCGGATCATGGGCGCCGCCAGTGCCGTCGGGATGGGGCGGTTCGCGATCGACAAGGCCGTCGACTACGTCAAGAGCCGTCAGGTGTGGAAGACGCCGATCGGCGCGCACCAGGGGTTGTCGCATCCGCTGGCGCAGAACCACATCGAGATCGAGCTGGCGCGGCTGATGATGCAGAAGGCGGCGTCGCTGTACGACATGGGTGACGACGCCGGCGCCGCGGAGGCGGCCAACATGGCCAAGTACGCCGCGGGGGAGGCGTCGGTGCGCGCGGTCGACCAGGCCGTGCAGTCCATGGGCGGCAACGGGTTGACCAAGGAGTACGGCATCGCCGCGGCGGTGACGGCTTCGAAGCTGGCGCGCATCGCTCCGGTCAGCCGGGAGATGGTCCTCAACTTCGTCGCGCATACCTCGCTCGGGCTGCCTCGTTCGTACTAGTCGAGTCGTACTGATGGAGTCGTACTGATGGACACGCTCGTCCGCTACGCGATCGACGGGCCCGTCGCGCGCCTGATCCTCGATTCGCCGCACAACCGCAACGCGCTGTCCACGGCGTTGGTGGAACAACTGCATGAGGGCTTCAGCAACGCAGTGGCCGACCACGCCGTGCGCGCGGTGGTGCTGGGTCACACCGGTGGGACCTTTTGTGCGGGCGCCGACCTGGGCGAGGCGGCGGGGCGCGACCCCGGCCAGTTGGCCTTGGACCGCGCGCGCGAGATGACCCGCCTGCTGCGGCGCATCCTCGAGCTTCCCGTCCCCGTGATCGGGGCGATCGACGGGCACGTCCGCGCCGGGGGTCTCGGTCTGGTGGGCGCATGCGACATCGTGGTGGCCGGGCGGGCGAGCACGTTCGCACTCACCGAGGCGCGCATCGGGGTCGCGCCGTCGATCATCTCGCTCACGCTGCTGCCGAAGATGACGGCCAGGGCCGCGGGCCGCTACTTCGTCACCGGCGAGAAATTCGGCGCGGCCGAAGCCGAGCAGATCGGCCTCGTCAGCGTCGCCGCCGATGACGTCGACGCCGAGGTGTCGGCCCTGACCACCGCGATCGGCACCGCCTCGCCGCAGGGCCTGGCCGCATCCAAGGCGCTGACCACCGCCGCGATCCTGGCGGAGTTCGACCGGCACGCCGAGGCGCTCACGCAGCAGTCCGCCGACCTGTTCGTCTCCGAGGAGGCGCGCGAGGGCATGCTCGCCTTCCTCGAGAAGCGCCGGCCGCGCTGGCGACGTGATGGTTGAATTTGCCCGGTTCCTGTTCGCGCAGAAGATAGTTTGATGGGCTACATGCTTCGCCGGGGAGCGTCAGGCCACAGTTTGGCCAACGCCCTTGCGCTTGCCACGGTTCGTCGTAGGCTCGTCATTGATGAGCACTCCAGTGTCGCGTAACGGTTCCATGCGCGCTGCCGACACCGATCGGATCCAGGTGGCGCAGTTGCTGACCGACGCCGCCGCCCAGGGCCGTCTGCAGCTCAACGAGTACGAGGACCGCTTGACCAGGGCGTACGCCGCCCAGACTTACGACGAACTCGACCGCATCTCCAGGGATCTGCCCGGTGCGGTCACCCGCGGCCGCAGCGGCGGGCCGTGCCACCCGGCGCCGTCGACGATGTTGTTGGCCATCATGAGCGGCTTCGAGCGCCGCGGTCGCTGGAACGTGCCCAGGCGGATGACGACGTTCGCGCTGTTCGGCGGGGGCGTCCTCGATTTGCGGTACGCCGACTTCACGTCGCCGGAGGTGGAGATCCACTCCTACTCGATCTTCGGTGGGCAAACCATCCTGGTGCCGCCGGAGGTCAACGTGGACCTGCGCGGTGTCGGTGTGATGGGCTCGTTCGACCACAGCGTGGCGGGCGACGGCTCGCCGGGGGCGCCGTGCGTGTGCATCCGCGGCTTCGCGTTGTGGGGCAGTGTCGCGGTCAAGCGCAAGAAGCGCAAGGCCGTTTGACCGGGCCCGCCAGGCTGAGTCCGCCTAACGTCTGCGCCGCGAGCGCAGGTAGTCGCTGACCACCGCGGCGCCCAATCCGTCGAGATCGGGCACGACGACCCGGCCCTCCACCCGGCGGGCCACCTGATCGATGAAACGGGCGAGTCCCGGGTCGTTGCCCAACCGGAAGATCGTCACCTGTGCTCCGACCGCGGCGACCTCGTCGAAACCCTTGACGGTGTGGGCGATGGTGCGCGGATGCGGTGGATAGTCAAAGAAGACCGACGATCCGTGCTCACCGGTACCGCCCTCGAGGTGTGCGGTCGGCTCACCGTCTGTGACGACCAGCACCACCGGCTGGGCAGTGGGATGCCGACGCAGGTGTCGCCCGGCCAGCGCCAGCGCGTGGTGCAGGTTCGTGCCCTGCTCGTAGACGCCCTCCAGTCCGGTGAGCTCGGCGGCGGTCACCGTCCTGGCATAGCGGCCGAACGCGATGATCTGCAGCGCGTCGGAGCGGAACCGGGTGCTGACCAGGTGGTTGAGCGCCAACGCAGTGCGCTTCATCGGCAGCCACCGGTTCTCCATCACCATCGAGAACGAGGTGTCCACCAGCAGCGCCACCGCCGCTTGGGTGCGCGTCTCGGTCTCGGAGATCTCGACGTCGTCGACGGTGATGTTCACCGGCAGGTCCGCCATCCCGGTGCCCGCGCGGCGCAGCACCGCGTTGGTGAGCGTGCGGGTGACGTTCCACGGCTCGGTGTCGCCGAACGCCCATGGCCGGGTGGCGCCGGTCAGCTCACCGGCCGCACCCGCCCGGCGGGTGTCGCGTTCGCCGTGTCGCCCCGAAAGCTGTTGCGCGACATCGCGTAACGCGGTCTGGCCGAGCTGGCGCATCGCCTTGGGCGAGAGACGCCACTGACCGTCGGAGCCGCGGTCGAGGAAACCCTGGTCCATCAGCGCGCGCTCGAGCTCGGCCAGCGTGCGAGCGTCGACGGCGGCGTCCTCGCCGAGTTGGCGGGCCAGCATCTCGAGGTCGACGTCCTCCATCGTGGCGCCGGCGTAGCTCTGGGACAGCGCCTCGGCGAGTTGCTCGAGTTCGGCGATGTCGGCCAGCGCCTGGGTGCCCTCGCCCATCCCCATCGGGTTATCCCCGGAGAACCGCGACGACCCGGTCCAGTCCTCCCCCGGCCGCGCGGCCTGCAGATGAGAGTCCAGCCGGTTCAGCGCGTTCATCAGCGAGGGCGAGCCGAACGCCTGCTGCGCGAGCGCGTCCAGTTCTGCCCGCTGCGACTCGGAGAGGCTGTTGCGGAAGCGCTGTGCAGCAGCCGCCCGCTGCGCCAGCGAGTCGAGCAACTCGTCGATGTTGCGCGGGTTCTCCGGGAAGAACTCGCCGTGCTTGTCCATGAAGTCTTGGAAGTCCTGCTGGGAATCCTCGCCGCGGGCGTGCTTGTCCAGCAGGTCGTTGAGGTCGTCGAGCATCTCGTTGACGCGCTGGCGGTCCTCCTCGGTGGCGCTTTCCAGCGCCTGCTTCATGCCGGCGAACCGCTGGTCGAGCATCTCGCGGCCGAGCAGGTCCTTGATCTGCTCGTACTTCTCGCGGGCTTCCTGCGATCGCCAGTCGTAGTCGGAGAGCTCTTGCACGGCCTTGGCCGGAGACGGCGGCAGCGACTCGATGCGCATCTCGTTGAACCGGGCGTCGTCGTCGAGCGCGCGGGCGAGTTCCTTGCGCTCGGCCAGCACCGCATCGTCGAGCAGCTTCTTGATCTCGGCCAGCGTGCCGTCGAGGTTGTTGCGTTGCAGCAGTTCCCGACGACGGCGGTTGGCCTCAGCGGCGAGCCGGTCCGCACCGCGCATGTTGTCGGTGCCGCGGCGCAGCATCTCTGACAACGCGCGGCGCGGCGAGCTGCCCTCCATCACGTCCTGGCCGATCTCCTCGAGCGCCTCGCGCAGGTCGATCGGCGGCGCCAACGGGTCGGGTCCGCCGGTGTATCGCGAGTACCGCGAACTCTTACTCACCGGCCGCACTCCTCAACGCAGCTCGTCCCTCGCTGCTTGATCGTCGTACGGCGGCGCTTAGCCATAGACGGTTTCGCCTTCTCCGGACACCTTGTCGATGCGCTTGGCCAGATACAGCGCTTCGAGCGCCAACTCGACGGCGGCCGCGCGCTGTCCGTCGGTGGTCGCACCGAGCCGCTTCTGGATCTCGGCGATCGCGGGCACCTCGGGCACGGCGGCCAGTACCTCGCGCGCCGACACGCGCTCACCGGTGGTGACCGCCGAGCCGCCCTCGATCGCGACCACCAGCGGCCCGACATCGATACCGCCGAGCAGGCGCTGCGCGGTGTCGGCGGTGGCGCGGCGCAGCAGGTGTTCGAGCACCGCCTGCTCGCGACCCTCCTCGCCGGATTCGAACTCCAGCTTGCCGCGCAGCACGTCCGCCACGCTCGACAGGTCGACCACCCGTGCCACCGGATCCTGTTCACCCAGGATGGCCGAGCGGTGCCGCGCGGCCGCGGCGACCGTCTCGGCCGCCGCGATCGCGAACCGCGCGGACACCCCCGACCGCTGGTCGATCGAGCGCGACTCGCGCAGGTAGCGGGCGAACCGGGCGAGCACGTGCAGCAGGTAGTCGGGCACCTCGGCGGCAAGGTGTGACTCCTGGCGGATCACGCCGACCTCGGCTTCCAGCTCCAGCGGGTAGTGCGTGCGGATCTCCGCGCCGAACCGGTCCTTGAGCGGGGTGATGATCCGGCCGCGGTTCGTGTAGTCCTCGGGGTTGGCGCTGGCGACCACGAGCACGTCCAGGGGCAGCCGCAGCGTGTAGCCGCGGACCTGGATGTCGCGCTCCTCCATGACGTTGAGCATCGACACCTGGATCCGCTCGGCGAGGTCGGGCAGCTCGTTGACCGCGACGATCCCGCGGTGGGCGCGCGGGATCAGCCCGTAGGCGATGGTCTCGGGGTCACCGAGGCTGCGGCCCTCGGCCACCTTGATGGGATCGATGTCGCCGACGAGGTCGGCCACGCTTGTGTCGGGGGTGGCCAGCTTCTCGGTGTAGCGCTCGCTGCGGTGCCGCCACTCGATCGGCAGGTCGTCGGCGGAGTCGGCGGCGCGGCGGATCGATTCCGGGGTGATCGGGCTGAAAGGGTGCTCGCCCAGTTCCGAGCCGGCGATGACGGGCGTCCACTCGTCGAGCAGGCCGGTCAATGCACGCAGCAGCCGCGTCTTGCCCTGCCCGCGTTCGCCGAGCAGCACCACGTCGTGGCCGGCGATCAGCGCGCGCTCGAGCTGCGGGATGACGGTGTCCTCGAAGCCGAAGATGCCGGGCCACGGGTTGCTTCCCTGCGCCAGCGCGGCCAGCAGGTTGTCCCGGATTTCTTCCTTGACGCCCCGCTCGCGATGACCGGCGGCCTTCAGCTCGCCGACGGTCCGGGGCAGATCATGAGGTGCAGTCACCACTCCACGCTACGACTTGTCCGGCGACGGGGCGCGTCTGCATACGACACGCCGCTTTTCCGTCAGATTCTGTGCACGCTCACTCGCCTCGGCTGACCCTCCGAGCCGTTCACCGCTTGTTCATCGGATGAGGGGGATTTCGTCGCCTCGGCTCGGGCAATGAGCGGCAGCGCACCCCATCGACTCCCGAGGAGACTTGTAATGAAACTGCGGCACCGACCGCTCGCAGCGGCGAGCCTTCTGACGATCACCTCCCTGGCGTTGGCCGCGTGCGGCGGCGGCGACCAACCCGAGGCCGGTGGCGACGGACTCTCCGGCGACATCATCATCGACGGGTCGAGCACCGTCGCGCCTCTCACCGAGGCGATCGCCGCCATGTTCCAGCAGGAGCACCCCGACGTGCGAGTGTCGGTCGGCACGTCCGGCACCGGGGGCGGCTTCGAGAAATTCTGCAACGGTGAAACCGCGATCTCGGACGCATCGCGGCAGATCAGCCAGGAAGAGGTGCAAGCCTGCGAGCAGGCCGGCATCCAGTTCGACGAGATCACCGTCGCCAACGACGCGCTCACGGTGGTCGTCAACCCGGAGAACCCGGTCAATTGTGTCTCGCCGGAACAACTGCAGGCCATCTACGGTCCGCGGGCCAACGCCACCAACTGGAACCAGGTGCCCGGCATCGAGCCGGCCTACGACCAGCAGCTGCAGATCTTCAGCCCCGGCGCCGACTCCGGCACGTTCGACTACTTCACCGAAGCGGTCAACGGCGAGGAGGGCGCACAGCGCTCGCAAGGCGTCAACATCGTCGGCGAGGACGACAACGCAACGGTGACCGGCGTATCCGGCTCCGCCGGTGGCATCGGCTACTTCGGCTACTCGTTCTTCGCGGAGAACAAGCAGCGGTTGAAGGCGCTGGAGATCCGCAACGAGGCCGGCGAGTGTGTGGCACCCACCCCGGAGAACACGCAGAACAAGTCGTACAACCCGCTTGGCCGCCAGCTCTACATCTACCCGTCGGCCCGAGCGCTCGAACAGCGCGAAGTACAGGAGTTCGTGAACTTCTACCTCGACAACGTCAACGACGTCGCGCAGCGGGTCGGTTTCATCGCGCTCACCGAGCAGCAGTTGCAAGAGGCCAGGGACAAGGTCGCGAGCCTGACGGGATAGTCGTCGCCCCGAAGGCGTAGTCACTCTGGAAGATAGAGGAAGACAAGTGGTTTCACGAGATGCGCTGACGGCGGCCGGATTGACGGGGGGCCGACGAACCAGCAGTCTGGAGCCGGTCAGCCCGCGCTACGGCGAAAAAGCCATCAAAGGCATTCTCGCCGTGTGCGCGGCGCTGTCCGTCGCGACCACGATCGCGATCGTCGTGTCGCTGGTCGGGCCGGCGCTGCAGTTCTTCGAGACCGTGGCGCCGCTCGAATTCCTCACCGGCACAAGGTGGTCGCCGTCGTTCGTCCCGGAGAGCTTCGGTGTGCTGCCCTTGGTCGCCGGCACCCTCAGCGTGGTGTTGTGGGGGCTGCTGGCGGCGATTCCGCTCGGCCTCGGGGCGGCCATCTACCTGAGCGAGTACGCCCCCAACGGCGTGCGCAAGGTGGTCAAGCCGATCCTCGAGGTGCTCGAAGGTGTGCCGACCGTCGCGTTCGGGTTCTTCGCGTTCTCCTTCATCACCCCTCTGTTGCAGGACATCTGGCCGGGATTTCTGGGTTCGGGGCCCAACATCTTCAACGCGGGCGCCGCCGGACTGGCGATCGGACTGCTGATCGTGCCGATCATCGCGTCGATCTCCCAGGACGCCATGTCCGCGGTGCCGCACGGCCTGCGGGCCGGCGCCTATGCCATGGGCGCCAGCCGGATGCGGGTGGCGCTGCGCGTGGTCTTCCCGGCGGCACTGTCGGGGATCGTGGCCGCGATAGTGCTCGGCGTGTCCCGTGCCATCGGAGAGACGATGGTGGTGCTGATGGCGGCGGGTAACAGCCCCAACATGGACATCACGTTCACCGAGTCCATCCAGGCGATGACCGCCTACATCGGCGTCACCGCGACGGGCGACATCGCCACGGGCACTATCGAATACGACACCATCTTCGCCGTCGGCCTACTGCTCTTCCTGATGACGCTCGCGATGAACGCGATCAGCATCCGGCTGGTCCGGCGCTATCGGCAGGTGTACGAATGAGCACCAGGTACGAAGCGCCGCGGACCCGGCTCGCCACCTCGGGCGCCCGGGCGGCTGTCGAGGCGCGATTCGACAAGCGGCCGAGCGGGGAACGGGTACGGGGACAACTGTTCTTCGCGTTCTTGCTGTTGATGATCTCGTTGTCGATGACCGGGCTCGCGGCGCTGATCATCGACGCCTTCCTCCAGGGCCTGCCGCAGCTGGGCATCGAGTTGTTCACCGAACCGACCGCGGCATTCCCCGAGGACTCAGGATTCCTGAACGCGATCGTCGGCACGCTCTTCGTCATCGGCGGGGTGATCGCCCTGGTGGTGCCACTGGGCGTCGGCGCCGCCCTCTACCTGGAGGAGTATGCCGACCGGGAGCGATGGTGGAATCGCCTGATCGAATTGAACATTCAGAATCTGGCCGCGGTGCCGTCGATCGTCTACGGCATCCTCGGCCTGGCATTCATCGTGCGGGGCCCGTTGAACCTCGGGTTCGTCGTGATCGCGGGATCGATCACGCTGGCACTGCTGGTCCTGCCGACCGTCATTCTCGCTGCGCGCGAGGCTATTCGGGCGGTGCCCGTCTCCATCCGTCAGGCGTCGCTGGCGCTGGGCACCACGCAATGGCAGACCATTCGGGGCCAGGTGCTGCCTGCGTCGATACCGGGGATCGCGACCGGCGTCATCCTCGCCGTCGGCCGGGCGATCGGCGAGACCGCCCCCCTGCTGCTGGTCGGCGCGGCGACCTTCGTCACCTTCGTCCCGGAAGGCTTCTTCGACCGGTACACGGTCCTGCCCGTGCAGATCTTCAACTACTTCGCCCGAGCGCAGGAGGAGTACATCGTGCTCGCGGCTGCCGGCATCATCGTGATGCTGGTTTTGCTGCTGGCGATGAACTCTTTCGCGATCTGGCTCCGCAATCGATACGAGCAACGGTGGTGAGATTCCGATGACCGACGAATCGACGATGCAGGCCGATCAGGGGCCCGAGTCCGACGTCGATGACGAGCGACCCGCGGTGCAGGCGCTGCCCAGCGTCCAGGACACCGCGAGGGATTCGCGCGAACGCCGCGGTGAGCCACCGGATCCACAGAAGCGGGAAGTGGTCTTCGCCGTGGAGAACCTCACGGTGTTGTACGGCAAGAAGCCCGCGGTCGAGGACGTGACGTTCGACATCTACAAGAACAACATCACCGCCATGATCGGCCCGTCGGGCTGCGGGAAGAGCACGTTGATCCGCTGCTTCAATCGGATGAACGACCTGGTCCCGGCCGCGCGGATCGAAGGCCACATCCGCTATCACGATCAGGATCTCTACGGGCCCAAAGTCGACCCGGTCGAGGTGCGCAAGCGCATCGGCATGGTTTTCCAGTCGCCCAACCCGTTCCCGAAGTCGATCTACGAGAACATCGCGTTCGGTCCGCGCACTCTGGGCGTGAAGAAGAAGAGCGATCTCGACACCATCGTGGAGGAGGCACTGACCAAGGCGGCACTGTGGGATGACGTGAAGGACCGGCTGGGCGAGAACGCCTATGGAATGTCCGGTGGACAGCAACAGCGGTTGTGCATCGCCCGATCGATCGCGACCAACCCCGACGTCGTTCTGATGGACGAGCCCTGCTCGGCGCTCGACCCGATCTCCACCGGGCGGATCGAGGACCTGATGCTCGAGCTCAAGAAGGACTACTCCATCGTGGTGGTCACCCACAACATGCAGCAGGCGGCGCGGGTGTCGGACATGACCGCCTTCCTCATGGTTCAGCTCGACGACACCGAGGAGAACCCGCGCGGCCGTCTGGTCGAATACGACCAGACGGACAAGATATTCACCAAACCGGGCGACGAGCGCACCGAACAGTACGTATCGGGCCGGGTCGGGTAGCTCCGCGCTTCCCGCGCGAACGTGACGTTGCAGTCCTGGCGGGCGTAGCGCGTAGCGCTGGGGTCACGCTCGCCGACGCGCTCCTCAGTGCGCGAAGTGGCGGGCCCCCGTCAGGTAGAGCGTGATGCCGGCCTTGGCCGCCGCCTCGGTCACCTCGTCGTCGCGCACCGATCCGCCGGGGTGGACGATCGCCTTCACGCCCGCGTCGGTCAGCACCTCCAGCCCGTCGGGGAACGGGAAGAACGCGTCGGACGCCGCGACCGCGCCACGCACCCGGTCCCCCGCACGCTGCACCGCGAGACGGGCCGCATCGACGCGGTTGACCTGACCCATGCCGACGCCGACGGTGGCGCCGTCGGCCGCCACGACGATCGCGTTCGACTTGACCGCGCGGCACGCCTTCCAGGCGAACTTCAGATCCGACAGCGTCGCGGGGTCGGCAGGTTCACCGGTGGCCAGCGTCCAGTTCACGGGATCGTCGCCGGCAGCGGTGAACTCGTCGCGCTGCTGCAGCAGCAGACCGCCGCTGATCTGGCGGAACTCGGCGCCGCCCGGTTGCGGCTCGGAGGCCACCAGCACCCGGATGTTCTTCTTGCGGGCGAGCACATCGACCGCGCCGGGTTCGTAAGCGGGCGCGACGACCACCTCGGTGAAGATGTCAGCGACCGTCTCGGCCATCTCGACGGTCACGGTGGTGTTGGCGGCGATCACCCCGCCGAACGCCGAGAGCGGATCGCACTCGTGGGCCTTGCGATGCGCGTCGGCCACCGAAGTGGAAGAGACCGCGATGCCACACGGGTTGGCGTGTTTGATGATCGCCACACAGATCTCGCTGTGGTCGAACGCGGCCCGCCAGGCCGCGTCGGCATCGGTGTAGTTGTTGTAGGACATCTCTTTTCCGTGCAACTGTTGGGCCTGCGCGAGGCCCGGCCACCCGGCGTCGTTGCGGTACAGCGCGGCCTGCTGATGCGGGTTCTCGCCGTAGCGCAGCACCGAGTCCCGCCGCCACGTCGCGCCCAGCCATGCCGGCAGCGACGCCGAGGCCGTATCCGGCTCGGGCGCCAACACCGAACCCATCCACGACGCGACCGCGACGTCGTACTCCGCGGTGTGCCGAAACGCCAGCAGAGCCAACCTCTTTCGCTCCTCCAGTGAGAAGCCGCCCGATCGCACCGCCGCCAGCACGCCGTCGTAGCCGCGAGGTTCGACGACCACGGCGACGCTGGGATGGTTCTTGGCGGCGGCACGCACCATCGACGGGCCGCCGATGTCGATCTGTTCGACGCATTCGTCGACGCTCGCACCGGAATCGACGGTCTCGGTGAACGGGTAGAGGTTCACGACGACGAGTTCGAAGGGCGCGATCTCGAGCTTCTGCAAGGCCTCGGTGTGCGCGGGCAGTCGGGTGTCGGCAAGCAACCCGGCGTGGACGTGTGGATGCAAGGTCTTGACCCGCCCGTCGAGAATCTCCGGGAAACCGGTCACGAATTCAACGGGCGTCACGGGAATGCCTTGATCGGCAATGGTCCTCGCGGTCGAACCGGTCGACACGATGTCGACGCCTGCGTCGTGCAGTCCCCGCGCCAGCGGGATGAGCCCGGTCTTGTCGTACACGCTGATCAATGCGCGCCGAATCGCCCGTTTGCCCGTCATCCTATTGTTGCCTTTCGTCCCGTCCAGGTCACGCCGCGGAGCGCGACCGCGGACAATACCTCTACCAGCAGTCGTCGTTCGACGACCTTGATGCGCTCGTGCAGAGTGGCCTCGTCGTCGTCGTCGAACACCGGCACGGGTTCCTGCGCCAGTAGTGGCCCCGTGTCGGTGCCGGCGTCGACCAGATGCACGCTGCAGCCTGTCACCTTCACGCCGTAGTCCAGTGCATCGGGCACCGCATGTGCGCCCGGGAAGGCCGGCAGCAACGCCGGGTGGGTATTGATGATGCGCCCAATGAAGCGGGAAAGAAAATGCGGGCCAAGTATTTTCATGAACCCCGCCGACACGATGAGGTCGGGTTCGTGCGCGGCGGTGGCTTCGGTGATGGCGGCGTCCCACGATTCCCGGTCATCGTGGTCGCGCAGTCGCACGGTGTAGGAAGGCACCGACGCTGCCGCAGCGATGTCGACGGCCGGACAGTCGCGGTCCACACCGACCGCCACGATCGAGGCGGGATACTCGTCGCCGGTGGCGTCGATCAGCGACTGCAGCAGCGATCCCGTGCCGGACGCCAGCACCACCACCCGTGCAGGCACCTTCGGAGATACACGGAGGGGTGCCTGCACGACTGGCAGCCTAACGGGTGCCCGAAGCGCCGTCGTCGTCCGCAACGTAGTGGTCCTCCGGGTCCTCGAACGGGTCCGGCCGCGCCTCGACGGCGGGGGCGGAATCGGTGAACGCAAACTCTTCATCGACGGGGGGCTCTTCATCGACTGCGGGCTCTTCATCGACGGGGGGCTCTTGATCGGCAGGCTCATGCTCGGGGTCGGGCTCCGGTCCGACGGCGGGCTTCGGCGCCCGCGGCCTGCGTGCGATGCCGCCCGACATCGCGACGGTGAGCGCGCCGACGCCGGCGAACCACAAGAAGACGGCAGGACCGAACGTGGCCTGGTCGACGCCGACGTCACCGAAGTTGCCGAGCCGGCCACCGCCCGCGTAACCGAGAACCGCCATCGTCACCGCCGCCAGCGCCGCGGCCACCACCAGCTTGCCCACCGCGGGAAGCAGCGGCAGCGGCCGCCGGGCGCACTGCTGGCCCACCGCGACGCCCGACGCGGCCGCGACGATCAGCAGCGCCACCCACACCGGACCCAGCGGCGGTGTCGGAGCCGCAGCCAGCACCGGCAACGCCGGGATGTCGCCGCCGAAGACCGTGAACGAACTGAACGTCGCCAACCCCACATGGGCGCTGGACCCGACCGCCACTGCGGCGGTGCCCACCAGCACGTTGGGGATGTAGAGCACCGACAACGCCGTCAGGCTGAGCTGGCCGAACACCGAGTCGGTGAGCGAGTAGAGGTCGTGCATCGTCGACCAGTGCACGACCAGCGAGCCGGCCATCACCACTCCGGACAGGCCCGCCAGCGCCAGCACACCGGCCGCGGAGGCGCGGATCGCCTCGGGCAGCCAGGCAGGCAGGGACGCCGCGGCGAACAGCCGCCGCCCGACCCGCGAGCCCACACCGACCGCCGCGCCGACCGCGTGCACGGCCAGCACGCCGGCGAAGGCGCCAGAGGCGTTGGGGGTCTGCAGTTCGGTCAGCACCGAGGCGGCGTCATGGACGACGGCCAATGCGATCGCCGCGATCAGCAGTGGACCGCCGAGAGCCGACGCGACGACCCAGCGGATGACGAACCACGAGCCCTGCGGTGAGGTCGCCGCAGCCGTCGTGCGCGCGGTCCCCCACACCATCGCGAGCACCGGCAGCAGCGGCATCACTCCGAGTTCGGCGCCGCCGATGGACACCGGAACCAGGTGCACGCCCAGCCACATGCTCGCGACCGCACCCAGCGCACCGGTCATGTCGCTGTTGGCGATCAGCAGCTGCAGCAGCACCACCGCCGCGATGACGACGAGCGCCACGACTGACGGCCCGAACGCGACCCGGAGCAGCTCGCGCGCCTGGCGGGTGCCGACTGGCCGTGGTTCCACTGGTTGGGCCGCTCCTCGCACAGGCTCGCGTGCCCGACGTTCGCGCACGCGCGGCTCAGACTACTGGCTCACGCTAGGAAGGCGTCTGACCCGACTGCGAGGAGGACGAGCCCTGTGTCGGCACCTGCGTCGTCGGCGCGGTGCTCGACGGCGGCTGGCCGTAGGTGGGGAAACCGGTCGGCGGCGTCGGCGGGCCGGACTGCTGGCCGGAGCTGTATCCGCCGGTGGACGGACCCTGTCCATAGCCGCCGGGGTAGGTCGACGGGTATCCGGAACGCTGCTGTTGCTGAGGTTGCCCCTGCTGCGGGCCGCCGTGATGCGGCTGGCCAGGCTGGCCGTAATACGAGCCGGGCGCGCCGTACTGGCCGTAGTGCTGGTCGTACTTCGGTCGCGGCGAGGGCGGGGTGATGATGCCCGATTCGAACAGCAACACCGCGACCGCGGCGATCGCCTGCAACAGCGTGAAGGCGATGATGAGGTAAAGCCCCCACCCGATGCTCGCGCCGCTGGGCTTGTTGATGACCTCCGCGATCACCAGCAGGAAAGCCGTGACGGCCAGCGCCGCGATCACCGCGGTGGCGACCCGCTGCTTGGGCAGCAGGCCTGCCCCGGCGAACAAGCCCGCCAGGATCGCCGCACCGATCGCCAGGACCAGCCCGAACGAGCTGCCGCTGATGCTGCCCAGGCCGGGGAAATCGGAGGCGGAGATGGTGAAGAGCGGCGCGAAGCTCGACAGGTACACCGCCAAGCCCAGTGCGGCGACGACGGCCGCCAGGTACAGCGGCAGCTTGCTCCGGCCGTCGGCCGGGCCGGATTCGCCGGGCCGGCCGAACTGCTGCGTGGGCGCGGAGAAGTGCGGGGTCGGCTGCTGTGCGGGCGGATATCCGGGGCTACCGGGCGGGCCTGAGGGATACGTCATGACCTCTCCTGTGCTTCGGCGGGACAGACCCACGCTAGCGCACCCGTCACCGGTGCTGGGACCGCCGCAGGCTGGGCCGTCGCTGCCCACGCGCTTGCCACCCAGACTGAAACACGTTCTAATTCGGGACATGGATTACGGGCTCGTGCTGTTCACCAGTGATCGCGGAATCGCCCCCGCGGCCGCCGCCACGCTGGCCGACGACCACGGCTTCACGACGTTCTACGTGCCTGAGCACACCCACATCCCGATCAAGCGCCAGGCCGCGCACCCGACGACGGGTGACGAATCGCTGCCCGACGACCGGTACATGCGCACGCTCGACCCGTGGGTGAGCCTGGGCACCGCGGCGGCAGTGACCTCGCGGGTGCGGTTGTCGACGGCCGTCGCGCTGCCGGTGGAACACGACCCCATCACGCTGGCGAAATCGATCGCGACGCTGGACCATCTCTCCAGCGGGCGGGTGAGCCTGGGCGTCGGATTCGGCTGGAACACCGATGAGCTGGCCGACCACAACGTGCCGCCGGGGCGGCGGCGCACCATGCTGCGCGAGTACCTCGAGGCCATGCGCGCGCTGTGGACCCAGGAGGAAGCCTCCTACGAGGGCGAGTTCGTGAATTTCGGCCCGAGTTGGGCCTGGCCCAAACCGGTGCAGCCGCACATCCCGGTGCTGGTCGGCGCCGCGGGGACGGAGAAGAACTTCAAGTGGATCGCGCGGTCCGCCGACGGCTGGATCACGACCCCGCGCGACTTCGACATCGACGCACCGGTCAAGCTCCTGCAGGACACCTGGGCCGGCGCCGGACGTGACGGCGCGCCGCAGATCGTGGCGCTGGACTTCAAGCCGGATCCCGAAAAGCTGGCCCGCTGGGCGGATCTGGGCGTCACCGAGGTGCTGTTCGGGCTGCCGGACAAGTCGCCCGACGAGGTTGCCGGCTACGTGGAGCGACTCGCAGGCAAGCTGGCCGCCCTGGTGTAGCTCACGGCCGGGCGAAGCCTGCCTCGGCGAGCACCCGCCGCCCCACCTCACCGGTCACCAGATCGACGAATTTTCTTGCTAGAGCTGGATTTTCCGACTGCCGTAGCACAGCGATCGGATAGGTGTTGACGGCCTCGGCGGCTTCGGGGAACGGCACCGCGGTGACCATGTCGCCGGCATCCTGGGTGTCGGTGACGTAGACGACGCCGGCGTCGGCCTGCCCGCTGGTGACCTTGCTCAGCACGTCGGTGACCGACGACTCCTCGCTGACCGGCGCCACGTCCACACCCGCGGCCCGCTCGACCTTCTGTGTCGCCGTCCCACACGGCACCTGGGGTGCACAAAGCACAACGCTGACACCCGGCTTCGTCAGGTCACGAAAGCTATTGATCTGCTTCGGATTTCCCGGCGCGACGGCGATGGTCAGCGTGTTGGCCGCGAAGTCGGCCGGAGCGCCGGCCAGCAGACCGGCCTTGGCGGCCTTGTCCATGTTGCGGGTGTCGGCCGACGCGAACACGTCCGCGCGGGCGCCCTGCGTCAACTGCGTCACGAGATCGGACGACCCGGCGAACGAGAATTCCACGGTGGCGCCGGGATTGTCCCCCTCGAACTGCTCGCCGATCTCGGTGAACGGGGCCTTCAACGACGCCGCGGCGAAGACCACGATCGAATCCCCCTGCTGTGAACTGCATCCTGCCGCGAGCATGACCAGTACCGCGGCGAATGCTGTTCGCTTCACGACCGCCTAGGCCAGGCTGGCGCGGTTGACCTTGCCGTCGCGGCGCACCGTGATGGCAGCCCCGAGGGGATCACCGTCGGCCATCAACGCGACCAGATCTGCGTCCTCGGTGATGGCCAAGAACCGTGAATTGTCCGCGGCGGACCTGCCGATGATGACGCCGGTGCGCACCGGCCAGTCGTAACGCACCGAATAGGTTTCGATGGTGCCCCGGCCCTCGGGCCATTCGGTGACCGCCACTGTCGGCAACGCGGCCACCTCGGCGTTCAACTCGGCTCCGCGGGTGGTGGGCCATTCGGCGGACCGGGTCGAGTAGATGCCGACAGAGTACTTGCTCATAGTGCCGCCGTTGGCGCCGACGAACCCGAAACACCCTGGCGTTTCCCGCATCTTGACCACGGTCTCGGCGATGGCGTGCAATGAGTAGCTGTTGCCCGGTCCACCGAAGTACGGCAGGCCGCCGGTCACCGTCAGGCCGCGCGGATCGTCACCGCCGATGCCCAGTGCCTCACAGACCACGAACACGGGGAACGGGAAACAGCTGTACAGGTCGAAGGTTGCGACATCGTCGACGCCGATTCCCGCGACCCGCAACGCCTCTCGCGCAGCGTGCACCGCCGCGGGACTGGCGCCCAGATCGGCCCGGTCCAACAGACCCTGTTCGGTCATGTCGCAATGGCCGTGCAGGTACACCCACTTGTCTTCGGGCACACCGAGTCTGCGGGCTGCCTCGACGGACATCAGCACCGCCGCGGCGCCCTGATTCACCTGATCGCGCGCGACCAACAGCCTCGGATACGGATCACAGATCATCCGGTTGTCATCGGTGACGGTGAATATCTCGTCGACCGAGCGCTCGACCGGTGACGCCGAGAACGGGTTCTTCGCGGCGACTTTCGACATGGGAGCGAACAACTCCGCCATCGCCCGGCGGTACTCGAGCACGCCCATCCCCAGCCGCGCCCGGCGCGCGTTGTCGAGCAGGCCGTACTGCACGGCCGCGCCGGTCAGACCGTGCGAGGCGGTGTACTCGGTGAAGTACTGATGGATCTGGTGGCCACGGTCCTCGAGCTGACCGTCGACATGCTCGGTGAAGTCTGGTGTGGCTTCGCCCTTCTCGGCGGCACGGCGCCAGAACCGCGCCGTCGACCCAGGCTCCGAGCCGATGATCATCGCCACGTCGAGCTCGCCGGACGCGATCGCATCGCCTGCCTCGGTGACGAGCTTCTGCGGGCCCTGGCCGCCGACCGGCTCCAGCACGACCCGGGCCGGATCGCCGCCGACCCGGCGCATGACCGAGCGGGGGTAGTTGTTCGACTTGCCCAGCGTCGCCGGTATCGGCCCGGAGATCTCGAACTGGCGCAGCCCGTACACGGTGTCAACCGCCGCGGCGGCCGTCCCCGGGTCGACGCCGGTGTCGGCCAGCGCGGCACGCACCGCTTCGGTCGCCAGATCCACCGCGGACATGCCGCGGTAGTCAGGGTCGTCGATGCGCTCGGTGCATTGGCCGACGCCGACGAGGACGGGGGTCCGGGGGTGAACCATTACAGACCTCCTGACGGGTGTTAATTCGTCAGGCTAATCGAAAGTTGGAACACGTTCCTAATCCTGCGGCGCAGTTCACACGGTCGCTCGCGCCAGGGAGGCCCTGGACCTACTTGCTCTGCAGGATCTCGCGCGCCAAGCGGGCCGTCTCCGACGGCGTCTTGCCGACCTTGACGCCCGCGGCTTCGAGCGCCTCCTTCTTGGCCGCGGCGGTGCCCGACGACCCGGACACGATCGCGCCGGCGTGGCCCATGGTCTTGCCCTCCGGCGCGGTGAAGCCCGCGACATAGCCGACCACCGGCTTGGACACGTTGTCCTTGATGTAGTCGGCGGCCCGCTCCTCGGCGTCGCCGCCGATCTCGCCGATCATCACGATGACCTCGGTGTCGGGATCCTTCTCGAACGCCTCGATCGCGTCGATGTGCGTGGTCCCGATGACGGGGTCACCGCCGATGCCGATCGCGGTCGAGATCCCGAAGTCGCGCAACTCGAACATCATTTGGTAGGTCAGCGTTCCCGACTTCGACACCAGGCCGATCGGACCCTTGTCGGTGATGTTGTTCGGCGTGATGCCCGCCAACGCCTCGCCCGGCGTGATGATGCCCGGACAGTTCGGGCCGATGATGCGGGTCTTCGGCGACTTGTTGCCACCTTTAGACAGGTTGTACGCCCACACGTAGGCGGTGTCCTGGACCGGGATGCCCTCGGTGATGACGACCAGCAGACCGATCTCGGCGTCGATGGCCTCGATGATCGCGTCCTTGGCGAATTTGGGTGGTACGAAGACCACCGACACGTCGGCCCCGGTCTCCCTCATCGCCTCGCCGACGGATTCGAACACCGGCAACTCGACATCGTTGCCGTCTCTGTCCTTGTGAGACACCGTCGTTCCGGCCTTGCGGGCATTCACGCCGCCGACCAGTTGGGTGCCCGCCTTGAGCATCAGCGCGGTGTGCTTGGTGCCCTCACCGCCGGTGATGCCCTGGACGATGACCTTGGAATCCTTGTTCAGAAATATCGACATTGGGTCATGTTTCCTTTGAGTCTCAGGCGCTCGCGGCGAGTTCGGCGGCCTTGTCGGCGGCTTCGTCCATTGAGCCGACCTCGGTCACCAGCGGGTGGTCGGCCTCGGCAAGGATGCGGCGCCCCTCGTCGACGTTGTTGCCGTCGAGGCGAACCACCAGCGGCTTGTTGGCGTCGTCACCAAGGATCTTCAGCGCGTTGACGATGCCGTTGGCGACGGCGTCGCAGGCGGTGATGCCGCCGAAGACGTTGACGAACACGCTCTTGACCTGCTCGTCACTCAGGATTACGTCGAGACCCGCGGCCATCACCTCGGCCGAGGCGCCGCCACCGATGTCGAGGAAGTTGGCGGGCTTGACGTCGCCGTGCTTCTCCCCGGCATAGGCCACCACGTCCAGCGTCGACATGACCAGTCCGGCGCCGTTGCCGATGATGCCGACCTGCCCGTCGAGCTTGACGTAATTCAGGTCGTGTTCCTTGGCCTTCTGCTCGAGGGGGTCCGACGCGTCCTTGTCCTCGAACTCGGCGTGGTCCTCGTGCCGGAAGTCGGCATTCGCGTCGAGCGTCACCTTGCCGTCCAGCGCGAGGATCTGGCCTGGGTCGTCCTCACCGAGGGAAGGGGTGCGCACCAGCGGGTTGACCTCGACCAGCGTGGCGTCCTCTTTGACGAAGACCTCCCACAGCTTGGCGATGGTCACCGCGGCGGCGTCGAGCACCTCGGCGGGCAGGTGGCCCTTCTCGGCGATCTCCCGGGCGAACGCCTCGTCTACGCCCTTGAGCGCGTCGACGGGGACACGGGCCAGCCGGTCGGGCTTGGTCGCGGCGACCTCCTCGATCTCCACGCCGCCCTCGACCGAGCACATCGCCAGGTAAGTGCGGTTGGCGCGGTCGAGCAGGAACGAGATGTAGTACTCCTCGGCGATGTCGCTGGCCTCGGAGACCAGCAGCTTCTTGACGACGTGACCCTTGATGTCGAGCCCGAGGATGTTCTGCGCGTGGGTGAAGGCGTCGTCGGGCGTGGCCGCGTACTTCACGCCACCGGCCTTGCCGCGGCCACCGGTCTTGACCTGCGCCTTGACCATGACCGGCTTGCCGATCTCCTCGGCTATCGCCTTGGCATCTTCGGCGGTGTCGGTCACCCGACCGGGCGTGGTGGGCACGTTGTGCTTGGCGAACAGCTCTTTGGCTTGGTACTCGAATAAATCCATGGGCTGTGAAACATCCCTGTCTCTAGCGCGGTGTCTTCGGAGGTTTTGGGCCTGTGGCTCGGGGGAACTGTATCCACACCTGCGGAATCCGTTGACACCGCCTACCTCTCATGTGGTAGATCTCACCGCCGGACGCTAGTGATACAAATCACATTCTCCGGCGGAATAGCTTCTCGGCTTGCAGCCTTCATTGGGATTTGGTTAACGTGCCTCTGGTCCAGATCACGTTTAGGTCACGGCACGTAAGGATTCCCCAGGTTGGCTTCGCACCGTTCGCCCCGGTCTCCCCGCGGAGTCTCGACGAATCGGCAAATCAACGGTCGCGTAACCGAATCCGCCGCTGAAGTCACCGACATCATTCCGTTCAACGAGTTCGGCGGCTTGCCTGATTTGGGAGCCGACGCCGACTTCCGCGAGAACAGCGCCTTCGACCGGGAAGCTCAGGTCATCGGCGCTCCGGAACTCGACGACCTCAACGACACCGACGATCTCGTGCCGTTGCGGCTCGCGGTGCCGTCGGAGTTCCGGGCCGACGCCCGCCAGCACCGCCGGTCGCATGCGTACCGGCAGAGCAACACCGACACCAGCGACGGCACGGCCGCCACCGACATCATCAACATCGGCGCACGCCGCGGCGGAGCGCACCGCAAGCAGGAGGTCCCGGTCAAGGGCCGGCTGATGGTCGCCGCAATGGCCGTCGGCGCCACCGCCGCGGGCGCTTACACCATGGCCAACGCCTCCGACGAGTCGTCCTCGGCCACCGTGCTGGCCGCCGACCAGGACACCATGGGCGGCGCGCCGACCACCGGGTCGGCGGACGGCATGCAGATCGTCGCCGTGACGCCAGCCGTGAACTCGGCGGTGCACACCGAGGAGATCCAGAAGGCCGCGGCGTTCGCCCAGGAACGCGCCGAGCGCGAGGCCCGCCTGCAGCGGCCGATGTTCGTCATGCCCACCACCGGCGTGTGGACGTCCGGCTTCGGCTTCCGCTGGGGTGCGCTGCATGCCGGAATCGACATCGCCAACTCCATCGGCACGCCGATTCTGGCCGCCTCCGACGGCGTGGTGATCTCAGCGGGCCCATACGCCGGTTACGGCAACATGGTCAAGCTGCGCCACTCCGACGGCACGGTGACGCTCTACGGTCACTGCAACTCGATCGTCGTCGACATCGGCCAGCGGGTGTGGGCGGGCGACCAGATCGCCACGATGGGCAACACCGGCAACTCGACGGGCCCGCATCTGCACTTCGAGGTGCACCTGAACGGCACCGACCGCGTCGACCCGACCGGATGGCTCACCAAACGCGGGCTGTCCCCGGGCAACTAATCTGGCTGAGTGGCCAACCAGGACGACGCTCCGGACACCCCCGATTCGATGCGGTCCGCGCCGTCCGAACCGCAGACCTCCATCATCCGGCGCCACCCCACCGGTGAGATCCCGGCCATCGCGGACCCGCAGACCTCCATCATCCGGCGCCACCCGATCGGTGAGAATCCCGTCGTAGACGCTCCCACACAGATGGTCGGCCACCCGGACGCGACGGAGATGCTCGGCCAACCCGAGACACAGCTGGCTTCGTCGGAGGGCGAGACCGGTTACATCCCACGGGCCCGTCCGGTCGCCGTCTCCCCGGCGCAACCGGCCACACCTAGCCCGAGGTCGGCTATGGCCACGGCCGTGCTGGCCATCCTCACCGGTTGGACGACCGCCGTGATCGCCACCGACCTGATCACCGGATGGTGGCGCACCGACCGCCTGTTCTGCGTCGCCGTGGGTTTCCTCACCGCGATCTCGGCCGCCGCCCTCATCGCCGGACTGATCGGCCTGCTGCTGCGCCGCTGGGTGAGCAGGCTGCTCGTCGTGGTGGGTGCCGTTGTCGCGCTGCTGATCTTCTCGAGCTTGTTCGTCGCGGGCGCCAGCCTGCCGGGCATCGTCTACGCAATCCCGCTGCTGCCGGTGGCCGCGATCGTGCTCGCGGTGCTACCTGCGACGGGTCGCTGGGAGCGGTCCAGCTAGAGCTTGTTGATCGGGGCGTGGTTGTGCATCAGCTTGACGCGACCCGAGCTGCCGAAGTCGATCAGCGACATCGCCGACTCGCCGACGCCCGAGACCTCCTCGACGCGGCCCAGGCCGTACTTGTCGTGGGTCACCCGGTCGCCCGGTTCGAGAACCAGCAGCGGCCGCTTGCTTGCCCCGGTACGCGTCGGCGACGGACGCGGCGTTCCGAACCGGCCCGCTCCGCTCACGGGCGCGCTGAACGACGGTGTGGGGTCGGTGCGCCGCCACTCGATGAGGTGCTGGGGGATCTCCTTGAGGAAGCGTGACTCCGGGTTGAGCATCGGCTGTCCCCATGAGGAGCGGACCTTGGCGCGGCTGACGTAGAGCCGCTGTCGTGCGCGCGTGATGCCGACGTAGGCCAGTCGCCGCTCCTCGGACAGCTCGCCTGCGTCGCCCAACGCCCGCATGTGCGGGAACATGCCGTCCTCCCAGCCGGTCACGAAGACCACTGGGAACTCCAGACCCTTCGCCGTGTGCAGCGTCATCATCGTGACGACGCCTGCGCCGTGCTCGGGCAGCTCGTCGGCGTCGGCCACCAGCGACACCCGTTCCAGGAACTTGGCCAGCACACCGGTGTCGGGGATGTCCTCGTCCTCCGGCTCGCCGAGCGCCTCCGCGTTGGCCAGATCGGTGCTGAATTCGTGTGCGACGCTGACCAGTTCGTTGAGGTTGTCCAGCCGGGCGAGGTCCTGCGGATCCGACGACGATTCGAGCTCGGTGCGGTAGCCGGTGCGGTCCAGTACGGCTTCGACAACAGCGCCCAGCTCCTCGTCGAGCTTGCCGCGCAGATCGTCGAGCAGCGCGACAAAACTCGCGATGCACTTCTCCGCGCGGGTGTTGAGCATCGGCACCCGGCCCTCGGCGGCGGCCTGCAGCGCGTCGTTGAAGCTGCACCCGGTGTTCTCGGCGTACACGGCCACACACGCCTCGGCGCGGTCGCCGATGCCGCGCCGCGGCGTGTTGAGGATGCGCCGCATGCTCACCGAGTCGCCCGGGTTGTCCAACACCCGCAGGTAGGCGACGATGTCGCGGATCTCGCGGCGCTCGTAGAACCGCACCCCGCCGACGACCTTGTAGGGGATGCCGGCGCGGATGAACACCTCTTCCAGCGCACGCGACGAGTTGTTGGTGCGATAGAACACCGCGACGTCGTTATAGGAGTAACCGCCCTGATCGGCCAGCGCGTCGATCTCCTGCGCGACGAAGCGGGCCTCGTCGTGCTCGTTGTCGGCGACGTAGCCGACGATCAGCTCGCCGTCGCCCTCGTCGGTCCACAGCCGCTTCTCCCTGCGGCCGGTGTTGCGCGAGATCACCGAGTTCGCGGCGTTGAGGATGTTCTGCGTCGAGCGGTAGTTCTGCTCGAGCAGGATCGTCGTGGCGTTGGGGAAGTCCCGCTCGAAGTCCTCGATGTTGCGGATCGTCGCGCCCCGGAAGGCGTAGATCGACTGGTCGGCGTCGCCCACCACGCACAGTTCGGCGGGCGCCACCCCCTCGTCGGTCTCCCTTCCGACCAGTTCGCGCACCAGCACGTACTGGGCGTGGTTGGTGTCCTGGTACTCGTCGACCAGGATGTGCCGGAACCGTCGCCGGTAGTACTGGGCGATCTGCGGAAACGCCTGCAGCACCGCGACCGTCTCGCCGATCAGGTCGTCGAAGTCCAAGGCGTTGGCCGCGCGCAGCCGGCGCTGGTACTCGGCGTAGACCTCGGCGATGACGCCGGGCAGTTCCTCGCCGGCCTCCGACGCCTCGGCCGCGGCCTGCTCCGGACCGATCAGCTCGTTCTTGTGGTTGGAGATGCCGTTGGCCAGCAGCCGCGGCGAATACCGCTTGGTGTCCAGGCCCAGGTCCTTGCCGATCATCAGCAGCAGGCGGCGGGAATCGTCGGCGTCGTAGATGGAGAAGTTCGAGTTGAGCCCCGGAAGCAGCGAGGCCTGGTTGCGCAGGATCCGCACGCACGTCGAATGGAACGTCGACACCCACATGTTGCGGGCCCGTGGACCCACTAAGCCGACCACGCGCTCGCGCATCTCGGCGGCGGCCTTGTTGGTGAACGTGATGGCCAGCACCTGCCCGACGCCGACCTCGCGCTCGGCCAGCAGATAGGCGATCCGGCGGGTGAGCACCGCGGTCTTGCCCGACCCCGCTCCCGCGACGATGAGCAGCGGCGAGCCTTCGTGCAGAACCGCCTCGCGTTGCTGCGGGTTGAGGCCGTCGAGCAAGTGGTGTGAGGTGGTGGCCATAGAAGCGGAAGAAGACGAAGAGGCGGCGGAAGAGAGGGTCATGTCGCCGTCGAATTTACCGCTGCGCAGCGACACCGCGGCCGAGCCGCGCAGATTGACACTTTGCGCGGACCTGGCCGTTGGTGGCACACTCATCTGGTGCTCATGCAGCAGGGACGATTTTTTTACGGGTACCGGCCAGCGGTGCCCGTGGTCTAGCTGCTTCGAAAGAGCCCCGCGGTCCGCTTCCGGATCCGGGGCTCGTCTCTTGTGTGAGGCCCGAATACGGATGAGACCGACGACCCCCACACAGCGAGATGACGGAGAATCCGATGACGATCGAAGCTCAGATGGCGCCTGACAGCCCCCTGGAGATCGATGCGCTGCGCCAGGAGATCGACCGGCTCGACGCCGAGATCCTCGAGGCGGTCAAGCGCCGCACCGAGGTGTCCAGGCTCATCGGCAAGGCGAGGATGGCCTCCGGCGGCACCCGGCTGGTGCACAGCCGCGAGATGAAGGTGATCGAGCGCTACAGCGAGTTGGGTCCCGACGGCAAGGATCTGGCGATGCTGCTGCTGCGCATGGGCCGCGGCCGCCTCGGCCACTAGCGCAGCGCGTCGGTCAGCCAGGGCGTCAGCCACTCCACCGCTTCGGGCGTCGGGTGCACGCCGTCGCTGCGGATCTTGATCCCGTCGATGCGGTTGGTGTAGCCGCCGTTCGGCCCGAGCTTGCGGTTGAGGTCCAGGATCGTCACGTTGGTGCGGTTCTTGACCACGCTGCGCAGCAGCGCGTTCCACTCGTCGGTGCGGTCGGGGTCGTCCTCGGGATACAGGCTGCCGTCCGGCTTCTCGGCGCGCCGGTTGTACGGCTCGGTGGTGACGACGATGCGCGCGCCGGTCGAGCCGAGGATGTCGAACGCCCGGTTCAGCTCGCCCCGCAGGTAGGCGTCGTAACCCCGCTCGCCGATGTGCGTCCAGCGGCCCTCGTTCATCCGGTCGACGACCTCCCACCGGCCGACGATGAGCAGAGCGACGTCGGGCCGGTCGTGACTGATGCGCTGCGCCCAGCGACTCGGCCACGCGTCGCACTCGGGCTTCTGCTGCAGCGTCTGGCCGACGTACCGGTACGGCCCGCCGCGGGCGATGCCGCACCCGATGGTCGTGTAGTTGCTGAACGCCAGGTCGGGAACCGGCGGCAGATAGCGCATCACCGTCCACGCCACCGAGTCGCCGAACACCGCGACGGCGCGGGTGCCGGGGTCGCGATGGGCCGGCGGGCGGACTTCGACGGGCACCTCCGGCGCCACCAACGCGGCCGAGTCGATCGACGGGCCCGGTAGCGGATCCTGCTGCACGCCGACCGGCAGCACGGTCATCGTGACCACCGCGGCGGTCGCCGCCGTCGCACCCGCCAGCGGCAGCATCGGCACGATCACCGGGCGCCACCGCCGGATCGGCTGTTCCAGCAGCCACCACGACAGCGCCGCCACCCCGACCGTCGCCGCGCACCGCATTGCGAACAGCGACCAGCCGGTCAGCCCTGTGCGTTCCCCCGAGAGCGCCAGGAAGATCGGCCAGTGCCAGAGGTACACGCCGTAGGAGACGGCCCCGAGTAACACCAGCGGTCGCCACGCCAGCACCCGGGCAACGGGCCCGTCCTGGTCCAACGCCACCGCACCCACCACGAGCACGGCGGCCAGCGCGACGATGATCAGCAGCCCGTTACGGAAGTCGTGCGCGCTGCCGGTGGCGACATGCACGGCCACGCCCAGCACCGCGACGCCGACGACCGACAGTGCCCGCGCGACCCAGCGCAGCCAGCGGGTCCGGATCACCGGGCCGGCCAACGTCACCGTCGTCCAGTCGCGCACCAGCAGCGCGGCCGCCGCGGCGCCGACCAGCAGCGCCTGCGCGCGGGTGTCGGTGCCGAAGTAGATCCGGTTCAGGCCGGCAGTCCCGGCGTCGCCGGCGAGCACGATGGCCGCCGCCGCGGAGGCCAGCGCGCCGACCCCGGCCACCACGAGCACCGCCCAACGCAGATGAGCGCGGAAGAGCAGTGCCACGGCGATCAGCAGCAGGGGCCACAGCACGTAGTACTGCTCCTCGACGCCCAGCGACCAGGTGTGCTGCAGCGGCGAGGGCGGGGCGCCCTGGGCGAAGTAATCGGTGTGCTGCGCGACGAACGCCCAGTTGGCCACCCAGAAGAACGACGCCACGGCGTCGTCGCGCAGGGTGGCGACGGATTCCGGCGCGAACAGGTCGCGCAACGCCACCACCGCGAGCACCACCGCCAGCAGCGCGGGCAGCAGCCGGCGCGCACGGCGGATCCAGAAGTCGCGCAGTTTGATTCGGCCGGTGCGCGCGTGCTCGTCGAGCAGCAGTGAGGTGATAAGGAAACCGCTGAGCACGAAGAAGACGTCGACGCCCAGGAAACCGCCGGAGACGCCGGGCAGGCCGCCGTGGTCGGCCAGCACGAGCGCGACGGCGACGGCGCGGATGCCGTCCAAGGCGGGGATGTCGCGTCGGCGGCCGGCGGTCACTGCCGCGATTTTTCCTGCGCGAGCAGACGCCAAATGCCCCGACACGCCGAGAAGACGGGACAGTTTCCGTCTTCACGCGCAGCGAACAGATTTACTTCGTCAGCGCGATGTACTTGACGTCGAGGTATTCGTCGATGCCCTCGACGCCGCCCTCGCGACCGAAGCCCGATTCCTTGACACCGCCGAACGGGGCGG
The DNA here is from genome assembly GCF_022317005.1 of Mycobacterium sp. IDR2000157661. Taxonomy (NCBI): domain Bacteria; kingdom Bacillati; phylum Actinomycetota; class Actinomycetes; order Mycobacteriales; family Mycobacteriaceae; genus Mycobacterium; species Mycobacterium sp. IDR2000157661. Next base: position 2,529,432 of record NZ_CP081006.1, on the reverse strand, counting down.
CCGGGTCGGAGACCACGCCGCGGTTGATCCCCACGATTCCCGTCTGGAGCGCCTCGGCCACCCTCAGCGCGCGGTCCAGCGACTGGGTGTAGATGTAGGCGGCCAGCCCATACTCGGTGTCGTTGCCGGCGGCCAGTCCCTCCTCCTCGGTGTCGAAACCGGTGATGGGTGCGACGGGACCGAAGACCTCCTCTTTGAGGATGCGGGCGTCGGTAGGCACATCGGTCAGCACGGTGGCGGGATAGAAGTTGCCCGGCCCGCCGGGTGCGACACCGCCGACGGCGACCGTGGCGCCGCGCGACACGGCATCCGAAACCAGATCCTCGACGGTCGAGAGCTGCTTGGCGTTGATCAGCGGGCCCAGCATCGAGGACTCGTCGACGCCTTTGCCGAGCGTGAACTCGCTCATCCGCTTGACCAGCTTCTCGGTGAACTCCTCGCGCACCGCGTTGGCCACGTGGAACCGGTTGGCCGCGGTGCACGCCTCGCCGCCGTTGCGCATCTTGGCCAGGATCGCGCCGTCGACGGCCGCGTCGATGTCGGCGTCGTCGAAGACTATGAACGGCGCGTTGCCACCGAGCTCCATCGACGTGCGCAGCAGCTTGTCGGCGGACTGCTTGACCAGTGCCTTGCCCACTCCGGTGGAACCGGTGAAGGTCAGCTTGCGCAGGCGTCCGTCGTCGATCAGCGCGCCGGTGACGTCGCGGGGGTTGTTGGTCGGCAGCACCGAAAGCACACCCTTGGGCAGGCCGGCCTCGTCCATCAGCTTGGCCAGCAACAGCATGGTCAGCGGTGTCTCCTGGGCCGGCTTGACGATCATCGTGCACCCGGCGGCGAACGCGGGTCCCATCTTTCGGGTGCCCATGGCCAGCGGGAAGTTCCAGGGCGTGATCGCGTAGCACGGGCCGACGGGCTGCTTGGTGACCAGCACGCGGCCGCTGCCCGCCGGGCTGGGGGTGTAGCGGCCCGCGATCCGCACCGCCTCCTCGGCGAACCAGCGGAAGAACTCCGAACCGTAGGTGACCTCGCCCATGCTCTCGCGCAATACCTTGCCCATCTCGAGGGTCATCAGGGTGGCGATGTCCTCGGCCCGTTCGGTGATCGCCTCGAACACGGCGCGCAGGATCTCGCCACGCTTGCGCGGGGCGGTGGCCGCCCACTCGGCCTGCGCGGCGCACGCCGCGTCCAGCGCGGCGATCGCGTCGTGGGCAGTGGCGTTCGCGACGCAGGTCAGCACCTGATCATCGGAGGGATCGAGCACGTCGAACGTCGACGAGCTCCCCCCGCTCGACTGGCGCTCCTCACCGCCGATCCACAGACCGGTGGGCACAGATGACAGCAGCTTCGCGGTATCCATAACTCTTCTGTACACCCTCGGACATTTCACCGCACTAGGGTCGGGGACATGGGTAGCGACTTCCGGAAGTCCGACATCGCCTCCACCCCGGCATGGCAGGCGCTGCAACGTCATCACGACCAGATCGGTGAAAAGCATCTACGCGCGTTCTTCGCCGACGACCCGGCCCGCGGCACCGAACTCGCCGCCACCGTCGGCGACCTCTACGTCGACTACAGCAAGCATCGAGTCACCCGCGAGACGATCGCGCTGCTGGTGGACCTAGCCCGGGCCGCCGGCCTGGAGCAGCGGCGCGACGCGATGTTCTCCGGCGCACACATCAACACCTCCGAGGACCGGGCCGTGCTGCACACCGCGCTGCGGTTGCCCCGCGGGGCCCAGCTGTCCGTCGACGGGCGCAACGTGGTCGCCGACGTGCACGAGGTGCTCGACAAGATGGGCGACTTCACCGACCGGTTGCGCAGCGGCGAGTGGACCGGCGCGACGGGCCAACCGATCAGGACCGTCGTCAACATCGGCATCGGCGGCTCGGACCTGGGGCCCGCGATGGCCACGATCGCGCTGCGTCACTACGCCGACGCGGGCATCTCGGCGCGGTTCGTCTCCAACGTCGACCCCGCCGACCTGGTGGCCAAGCTCGACGGACTCGACCCCGCCACAACGCTTTTCATCGTCGCATCCAAGACCTTCTCCACGCTCGAGACGCTGACCAACGCGATGGCCGCGCGTCGCTGGCTGACCGACGCGCTCGGCAACGCCGCGGTGGCCAAGCACTTCGTGGCGGTGTCGACCAACGAGAAACTGGTCGACGACTTCGGCATCAACACCGAGAACATGTTCGGATTCTGGGACTGGGTCGGCGGCCGCTACTCCGTCGACAGCGCGATCGGGCTCTCGGTGATGGCCGTCATCGGCCGCGAGCGGTTCGCCGAGTTCCTGGCGGGCTTTCACATCGTCGACGAGCACTTCCGCACTGCGCCACTGGAATCCAACGTTCCCGCTCTGCTCGGCTTGATCGGTCTCTGGTACAACGAATTCTTCGGCGCGGAAACCCGTGCCGTATTGCCATATTCGAATGACCTGGCGCGATTCGCGGCTTACCTCCAGCAGCTCACCATGGAGTCCAACGGCAAGTCGGTGCGCGCCGACGGCTCGCCCGTGACCACCAGCACCGGCGAGATCTTCTGGGGCGAGCCGGGAACCAACGGCCAGCATGCGTTCTACCAACTGCTGCACCAGGGCACGCGGATGGTGCCCGCCGACTTCATCGGCTTCTCCCAACCGACCGACGATCTGCCCACCGCCGACGGCGAGGGCAGCATGCACGACCTGCTGATGAGCAACTTCTTCGCCCAGACCCAGGTGCTGGCGTTCGGCAAGACGGCCGACGAGATCGCGGCAGAGGGCGCGCCGCCGAACGTGGTGCCGCACAAGGTGATGCCGGGCAACCGGCCCAGCACGTCGATACTGGCCACCAAGCTGACACCGTCGGTGCTCGGCCAGTTGATCGCGCTCTACGAGCACCAGGTCTTCACCGAGGGCGTCGTCTGGGGCATCGACTCGTTCGACCAGTGGGGCGTGGAACTCGGCAAGACCCAGGCCAAGGCGCTCCTGCCGGTCATCATCAACGACGACTCCCCCGCCGAGCAGTCCGATTCATCGACCGACGCGCTGGTACGGCGCTACCGAAGCGAGCGCGGCCGCACCGCCTGAGCGACCGCCCGCGTTACGGGGCGGGGATGGTGATGCAGCCGACGTTCGGCAGGCATCCGCTGGCACCGCCGCCCGGACCCGCCTGGACACTGCCGATGCCGGCGCACGGGGTGCCGTCGGCGTTGAGGCAGGGCGGAGGCGCCGGCTGGGCGGCGGCGATCGGGGCAGCGGCGATCGAAGCCGCCGCAGCGCCCGCGAACAGGAAGGGCGTCATCTTCGTCAGTTTGATCATGCGAATCGACTACCCCGGGAGGTTCGGCGTTCAACCCTCGGGTGCGTTCAAGCAAACGCCTTGGTCAGGCGTGGCGGCAGCAGGCGCATCACCTGAACCAGCGGGGCCCACGGCCACCATGGCACGGCCGCGCGCCCACTTTCGCGCTCGATGGCGTCGACCATCGCCTTCACTCCGGTCTCGTTGTCGACCATCAACAGCGTCGACGCCGACTTCGCGGTCATCTCGGACTCGATGTAGCCCGGTTCCAGCGTCGTCACCTTGATCGGGCCGCTTCCGTACTCGGCGCGCAGCGACTCTCCCAGTGACGTGACGCCGGCCTTGCTGGCGGCGTAGGCGGCCTTCACACCCGGCACGCCCTTGTTGCCCAGCACCGACGAGACGAGCACCAGATGCCCGCCGCCCGCTTTCTTGAACATCTCCAGCGCGGTCTCGATCTGCACTAGTGCCGCAACGAGATTCGTTTCGATGGTGGCCTTGTTGGCCCACAGCTTGCCCGACCCGAGCGGGGCGCCCTTGCCGATGCCCGCGTTGACGATGATGCGGTCGATGCCGCCGAGCTCGTCGGACAACTCGGCGAAGACCTTCGGCACCTGCTCGTGGTCGTTGACGTCGAGCGCGGCCACGGCGACGGTGATGCCGGGATGGCGCTCGTGCAACTCGGCCTTCAGTTCGTCGAGACGGTCGGTGCGGCGGGCACACAGCGCGAGGTCGCGGTTCCTGGCCGCGAACGCGCGGGCCATACCGGCGCCAAGGCCCGAACTCGCGCCGGTGATGAGGATTTTCTGCCTGGTCACCCGGACAGCCTAAGCATGATGGGTCGATGAGCCCCAATCGTCGTGTCCTGCCCGCTGCCCTGACACTGCTGGCCATCCTGCTCACAGCACCGACCGCGACCGCGCAGCCACCCAACCCGCTGTATCGGCTGGTCGACACCGCCGCGCAGCGACTGGGCACCGCCGACCCGGTTGCGGCCACCAAGTGGATCAACGGCGGCTCCATCGCCGATCCGCAGCGCGTCACTGCGGTGCTCGACGCCGTCGGTGCCGACGCCCGTGCCCACGGGGTAGACCCGCAGTATGTCCGGACGGTCTTCACCGACCAGATCGCGGCCACCGAGGGCGTCCAGTACATCCGCTTCGGTCAGTGGAAGTTCGATCCCGCGACCGCACCGACCACCGCACCCGATCTGGCGGATTCCCGCGCGCAGATCGACGGGTACAACAAGACGATGGTGGAAGAGATTGCGCGGCGATGGGATTCGCTGCACGGCGCCGCCTGTGCACCGACGCTGGCCGCCGCGACGGAATCCGTGGCGACGGTCCGCGTCCTGGACCCGCTCTATCGCCAGGCACTGGCGTCGGCGACGCGGTCCTACTGTTCGCGCAGCTGAGCCGACGTAGACTGCCTGCATCGACGAACCCAGGAGACGGCCCCGCCAAGCACGGTCGCGAGATACCGTGGAGGTGCTGCTGGAGCCGCTGCGCAGGTGTTCAACCGCGAGGGCCTGAAGGCGACGACCAATCGCATCGCCGCCCGGGCCGGGGTGTCGATCGGCAGTCTCTACCAGTACTTCCCGAACAAGCAGGCTCTGATGCGGGCGCTGGCCGAGCGGCACGTCCACGACGCTTCGCTGCGCATCGACGCGGTGTTCAAGCGCCTGCGCGACGACGAGCCGTCTTTCGAGGAGTCGGTGCGCACGATCCTCGAAGCCATCGTGGACCTGCACCGCGACCGGCCCGCACTGCATCGGCTCATGCACCGGGTCGCTCCCCGGGTCCCGGCGGACGTCGAGGCGCTGGGGGCGTTCGAGGATCACATCGCCGGTGAGATCGCCTACCACCTGTCCCGGTGTGGCCGCGACGGCGGAGACGCCCGGCTGACCGCGCAGACGGTGGTGCACGCCGTCGACGCGCATCTGCACCGCGTCATGACCAGTCGCGACATGGACGTCGATCAGCTGGTGGCACTGGTCGAGCGCCTGGTGCCCACCTCCTAGCTAAGCTAGCCGGCCGATCCGGACAGCACGTCATCGCGAACTCCGCGCAGCGTGTCGACGAGCCGGCCCAACCAGGTTCTTCGATCGGGTAATGACCGCAATTGTCCAGCAGCACAAGCGTCGTCGGGCCCGCGATACGGTCGAGGAAAGCCATGCTCAGCTCGGGTGGGGTCCAGCGGTCGGCCGCCGGATGCACCAAGGTGACCGGCGCCGCGGAGAAGGACTCGGGTGCGGTGTGCCGGTAAGTCAGCCAACTCCCGAGGAACCCGAGCGGGACGCGGACCCCGCCGCCCTTGGGGTCGCTGGCGCACAGCCGGGCCAGCTCGGGATTGCGGCTCATGTTGTTCATGTCCACCAGCCAGCGGATCGGCACCCGCACGCGGCCCAGCAGCGGATCGACGGCGCGCATGAGCGCGGGCGCGACCGGGCCGATGCCGGGAACGCGGGCGGCTGCGCTGCGCGCAGCGGGATCCGACGGGTCGAGCAGACAGGTGGCGACGACATGCGCGACCTGACCGGTGCGCGCTGCCGCCTCGTAGGCCATCATCCCGCCCATGCTCGCGCCGAAAAGCACCAGCGGCCGCGGGTCGGCCGTGCGTTCCTCCACCACCAGGTCGCACAGCAGATCGAGCCAGTCGGGATAGCGCACCGACTGCGGCGCGGGCTCCACGGTCTCGCCGTAGAGCGGCATATCGGGCGCCAGCACCTCGAGGCCCTCCCGGGCGGCTGCCGCCGCGATCGGCCACAGCGCACCGGAGTAGCCCCCGCCACCGTGGACCACCATCAACCGGACCGCAGCCTCCGCCGCGGACGCCCGGGCGATGTGAACGTCGCGACCGCGCCAGGTCCACCACGTCGAGACCGGATCGATCGGGGGCTCCGGGCGATATGCGGACGGCAGGAACGTGGCGTAACGGGCGTAGTCCATGCCTAACAGCGTCGGGGCGCGGTCGGCGGGTGACAACTCGCGTTCACCGGCCCGGGGGTCTGCGGAAACGGCCCCCTGCTCACGTTTACTTGAGGAGCCGCGACATCCGGCGGTCGGCCAGCACCTTGCCGCCGGTCTGACACGTCGGGCAGTACTGGAACGACTTGTCCGCAAACGACACTTCGCGCACGGTGTCCCCACAGACCGGGCACGGCAGGCCCGTGCGGCCGTGTACGCGCAGCCCGGAGCGCTTCTCCCCCTTCAGGGTCGCGGCCTGCTGGCCGACCGAGCGCTGCACGGCGTCGGTGAGGACACCGATCATCGCGTGGTGCAGCGCCGACAACTGCGCCTCGGTCAGCTTGCCCGCCGTCGCGAACGGCGAGATCCGCGCGACGTGCAGGATCTCGTCGCTGTAGGCGTTGCCGATGCCCGCGATGACCTTCTGATCGGTGATCACGGTCTTGATCCGGCCGCTGTTGCCCGCCAGCAGCCCGGCCAGGTCGTCGAGCCCCAGCGACAGCGCGTCGGGCCCGAGCGCGCTGATCCCGGGCACCGTCGCCGGGTCGTCGACGAGCCAGACCGCCAGACGCTTCTGCGTGCCGGCCTCGGTCAGGTCGAAGCCGGGAGCCGCCCCGGGCGTGCCCAGATGTACCCGCAGCGCGATCGGCCCCTTGCCGGGTTTCAGCGGGGCCGCTGCCAGCTTGTCGGACCACCGCAGCCACCCCGCCCGCGACAGGTGGGTGATCAGGTGCCGCCCGCCGGCTTCCAGCCCGAGGTACTTGCCCCACCGGTGGGCGTCGGTGACCGGCTGGCCGTGCAGCGTGCTGATCGGCGGGTCGAACGTCTTGAGCACCGAGAACGCCGACACGTCGATGCGCCCGACGGTCAGGCCGACGGCGTGGCGGCGCAGGTGGTCGGCCAGCGCTTCGATCTCGGGCAGCTCGGGCATGGTTCCAGTCTGCCGCTCAGCCGCCTCGGCTCACGCCGCCGGTGACCAACGAGAGCAGCCAGCTGACGATCGACAACACGATCGCTGCCCAGATCGCCGTCCACCAGAAGTCGTCGACGGCCAGGCCCCAGCGCGTGGTGTGCTCGGTGATCCAGGAGGTGAGCCACAACATCAGCGCGTTGACGACGATGTGGAACAGCCCGAGCGTGAGGATGTAGAGCGGGATCGAGATGATCTGCACGATCGGCTTGATCACCGCGTTGACCAGTCCGAAAACCACGGCGACGACGAAGATGATGCCGACTTCGGCCAGTGTCGAGTCACCGCCGACGAAGCGGATGCCGGGCACGATGAGCGTCACCACCCACAGCGCGACACCGGTCAGCGCGGCCCGCAGGAGAAATCCCACAGGCTCAGTGTGCCGAACGCAGCAGATAGGTGTCCATGATCCAGCCGTGTCGTTCCCTCGCCGCTGCCCGGGTTTGGGCGATCCGGTCTCCCACCTCGCCGACCGTGCCGGCCGCCAGCATCTCGTCGGGGGTACCGAGGTAGGCGCCCCACCAGATGCGGGTGTCGGGCGGGCAGGCCAAGAATGAGCAGTCGGCGTCGAGCATCACGACCGCGCTGCCGGACAGGCCGTGCTCGCGCAGTCGCCTGCCGGTGGTGATCAACACCGGCTCACCGATGTCGTTGAGCGGGATGCGATGTCGCGCGGTGAGCACCTGGATCGCGGTGATGCCGGGTATCACGTCGTAATCGATGTCGAGGTGGTCGGCGACGGCGTCGAGGATGCGCAGGGTGCTGTCGTAGAGCGACGGGTCACCCCACGCGAGAAACGCGCCTCTGGCGCCCGCAGGAAGCTCGGCTTCGATCGCCTGTGCCCACAGCCGGGCCCGGGCGTCGTGCCAGTCGGCGACGGCTTGGCGGTAGGCCGGGCTGTCCGCGGCGACCCTGTCACGCGGCGGATCGGGCAGCTCGACGAACCGGTAGCCGGGTTCGCGGATGAACCGTTCGCAGATGTGCCTGCGCAGCGCGACAAGCTCGCCCTTCGCCTGCCCCTTGTCCATCGCGAAGAACACCTCGGTGTCGTTGAGGGCGGCCACGGCCTGCGCCGTCACGAAGTCCGGGTCGCCGACACCTATTCCGATGACGTGGATTCGACGGGTCACGCCCGCGAGTATGCGCTAGTGCTCCTTGCCGCGGCTGAGGCGGAGCTTCCTGGCCCGATCGATGTCCTTCTCCTCGGCCTCCTGCTGCTTGCGCACGTTGCGGTCGTCCTTTGGCGGCAGCTGCAGTTCTTCCTCAGCAGGCAGGCCCGCCTGCAACTGGCGGCCGCGCTCCATCTCCGCGTCGACCTCGGCGCCGAAGAGCAACGCCAGGTTGGTGATCCACAGCCACAGCAGGAAGACGATGACACCGGCCAATGCGCCGTAGGTCTTGTTGTAGCTGCCGAAGTTGGCCACATAGAAGCCGAACAGCAGCGACGCCAGAATCCACACGACGATCGCGACCGCCGCGCCGCCGCTGATCCACCTGAACTTCGGCTGCTGCACATTCGGGGTGACGTAGTACAGGATCGCCACCGCGAGGATGACCAGGATGAGAATCACCGGCCACTTGGCGATGCTCCACACCGTCACCGCTGCGTTCCCGAGACCGATCGCGTCTCCGATGGTCCTGGCCACCGGACCGCTGACCACCAGCATGACCGCTACCCCGGCCGCCATCACCAGGCCCGCCAACGTCAAGAGCAGTTGCACCGGCCGCAGTTTCCACACCGGACGGCCCTCGTCGATCTCGTAGATGCGGTTCATCGCCCGGCCGAAGGCCCCGACGTATCCGGACGCCGACCAGAGCGCACCGAGGAGGCCTGCGACCAAAGCGAATCCGGCGGATGGCGAGTTGACGAGGTTCTCGATCGGCGGCCGCAGAGTGTCCATCGCCGACGCCGGCGCCACACCCTCGACGAGGTCGAGCATGGCATCGACCGTGCTGCGCCCCTGTCCGAACACCCCGAGCAGGGACACCAGCGCCACGAGCGCCGGAAAGACGGACAGCACCGCGTAGTACGTCAGTGCCGCGGCCAGGTCGGTGCACTGGTCGTCGGAGAACTCGCGCAGCGCCTTGCGCATCGAGTACAGCAGCGACGGCTTGGTCAGGTCAGCGGGCGATTCCGGTTTGCGCGGATCGTCCGGATCAGGCGCGTGCCGGCGCACGCCGGCCTCGTCGACTCCCATGTTGCCGCTCGATACCCGAACCCGACCCGGACAAACGCAATACCCGAAGTATCCGGTACCGCGGGTATTGACTCGACGAGGTCGACTCCCTACCTTGAGTGCAACGGATCGACAAGGGAGTCGCCGATGAGTGCACCAGCCCGAAACGAGTTCTCCCAGCGTCTGCTGAAGGGCTCGGTCAGGAAGTCCTACGCGCCGATCGTCGACATCGACTGGGACGCGCCGCTGGATCCCGACAAGTTCTTCCTGCCGCCGAAGATCGTGTCGCTCTACGGCACGGCGTTGTGGGACGCGATGACGCGCGAACAACAGATCGAGTTGTCGCGCCAGGAACTGGTCAACACGCTCTCGGCGGGCATCTGGTTCGAGAACATCCTGAACCAGTCACTGCTCCGCAAGATGATGCACCAGGATCCGACGGCCAGCGCGACCCACTACGAGTTGACCGAACTCGGCGACGAGACCCGCCACATGGTGATGTTCGGAAAGGCGATCGAGCGGGTCGGCGCAAAACCCGTGTGGCCCAGATTCTCTCAGCGCCTGATCATCAACACACTGCCGTTCGCGTTTCAGGGCGCGGCGTTGTGGGTGGCCGCACTGATCGGCGAGGAGATCTTCGACTCCCTGCAGCGGCAGATGATGGACGACGACGAACTGCAACCGATGGTGCAGCGGCTCATGCGGATTCACGTCACCGAGGAGGCGCGTCACATCCAATTCGCGCGCGACGGGCTGCGCAAGCGGGTGCCGCACATGCGCCCGGTGCCCAAGTTCGTGCTGTCCAACATCAACGGGCTCGGCGGCTACTTCTTCCGCTTCCTGTTCACCAACAAGGTGCAGTACCGCCGCGTCGGCCTGGATGCACGCGAGGCGCGTCGCATGGCACGCCGCAGCCCGCACCGGCACGAGACCCAGGTCGCGGGCTTCGCGCCGTTGGCCGCGTTCCTCGACGAAGTCGGCCTGCTGGGTCCCATGGCACGGCGCATGTGGCGCCGAAGCGGGTTCCTGCCGCGATGACCCCGCTGTACGACGGCCCGGGCGGGATGAAGGTCGACGGCACCGAACATTCCGTCCGGTTGCGGCTGACCGGACACCTCGATCCCATCGACGGGCGCTACCACTGGCGCGGCATGGTTTTCGATCTCACGTCCGAGGCGGTGTTGCGGATCCCGCAACGGGTATGCGTGTCGATCGGGACCGAGACAGCGCACGGGCAGCTGACCGAGGTGACGCCCTGGGGCACCTATTGCGTCGCAGGCGTCGGCGCGCCGCCGTATCCGCTCTGAGTCCGGCCGCTACTCCAGTTCTTCGTTGGTCAGCGCCGCGAAACCCTTCGCCTGGCCACGGGCCAGCGCCGCGCGCACCACGCCGACGATCAACCCCTGGATCGCAGCGGCGATGAACACCTCCCGGGTCGAGCGGCTCAGGTCCTGTGGATCCGGCTCCTGGTCGGACGGGTCGACGCGCTGCCAGATCTGCTGGAAGATCTGGCCGGCGATCAGGCCACCCGCGACGCTGCTGACGATTGACAGGGGCTTGTACATGGTCTTGGCGGCACTCACTGCGGTGAAGTTCCCTCCGCGTCAATGCCTAAACCTGTGACTAGAACACGTTCTAGTATGTCCGAGTGCGATTCACTTACGCCGAGGCGATGACGGATCCGACGTACTACGTGCCGCTGGCGAAGGCAGCGGAGGCGGCCGGCTACCACGCGATGACCATCGCCGACAGCCTCGCGTACCCGTTCGAGTCGGACTCGAAATACCCCTACACACCCGACGGCAGCCGCGAATTCCTCGACGGCAAGCCGTTCGTCGAGGCGTTCGTGCTCGCGGGCGCCCTGTGCGCGGTGACCACCACGCTGCGCTTCAACTTCTTCGTGCTCAAGCTGCCGATCCGACCGCCCGCCCTGGTCGCCAAACAGGCCGGCTCGCTGGCCGCGGTCTTCGGCAACCGGCTCGGTCTGGGTGTCGGCACCAGTCCGTGGCCCGAGGATTACGAACTGCTCGGCGTCCCGCTCGCGAGGCGCGGCAAGCGGATGGACGAGTGCATCGAGATCATCCAGGGGCTGACGACCGGCGAGTACTTCGAGTTCCACGGCGAGTTCTACGACATCCCCAAGACGAAGATGACCCCGGCGCCGACCCAGCCGATCCCGATCCTGGTCGGCGGCCACGCCGATGCCGCGCTGCGGCGCGCGGCCCGGCACGACGGCTGGATGCACGGCGGCGGCGATCCCGAAGAGCTCGATCGGCTGATCAAGCGGGTCAAGCAGTTCCGGGAGGAAGAAGCAGACGCCGCCCATACTGATGGCGACGACTTCCAGATCCACGTCATCTCGGCCGACGCCTACACGCCCGACGGCATCAAGCGGCTCGAGGACCGGGGCGTCACCGACGTCATCGTCGGCTTCCGCATCCCCTACATCGCGGGCCTGGACACCGAACCGCTCGACAACAAGATCCGGCACCTCGAGATGTTCGCAGACAACGTCATCGCCAAGTTGTAGAAGGGTTACCTGACCGGGCCGGGGGTAACCCACTCCTCGATGGCTTCTGGGTACAACGGCGACGGCGGCGCGCTTCGCGGCGTGGTCGCGGTCGGCGCCTCGGCGGGCGGCGTCGAGGCGCTCACCGAGTTCGCGGCCGGGCTGCCGGCGGAGCTTCCGTACGCCGTTGTCATCGTGTTGCACGTGCCGGCCAACGCGCCCAGCGTGCTGGCTCAGATCATCGACCGCAGCGGGCCGCTGCCCGCGATTCCGGCCACCGACGGCGCGAAGCTCGAACCCGGATACATCCACGTCGCCGTGCCGGACCGGCATCTGCTCGTCCTCGACCACCACATCATGCTCTCGGAGGGGCCGACGGAGAACCGACACCGGCCGGCGATCAACGCAATGTTCCGGTCCGTCGCATTGTCCGCAGGACCGCGGGCGGTGGGGGTGTTGCTCTCCGGCGTGCTCGACGACGGCGTGCTCGGCATGTCGGCCATCCGGTCACGCGGCGGCACGACCATCGCCCAGCGCATCGACGACGCCCTGTTCCCGGCGATGCCGCGCAACGCCATCGAAGCAGGCGCAGCCGATCACCAGAGCACCGCCGGGGACGTCGGCGCGCTGCTCGCCACCCTGGCCGACCGAGAGATCGAGGAGCGGCAGATGGAACCGGATCCCGGCATGGAGTTGGAGAACCGGATCGCGATGGGCTCGCGGTTCCAGACCGAGTTCGACGCCGAGGCACTGGGCCCACCGTCGGGCTACACCTGTCCGGACTGCAACGGGTCGCTGATGACGTTGAGCAAGGACAACTTCCGCTGTCGCGTCGGTCATGCCTGGACCGGTGATGCGCTACTGGGCGCCCGGGACAGCGAGGTCGAGACGGCCCTGTGGGTGGCCCTGCGCAGCCTGCACGAGAAGGCGAAGCTCGCCCGGCGACTCGCCGAGAGCTCCGGACCGGGCGCGATGAGCCAGCGCTATCACGACCTGGCCGACCAGGCCGAACGCGCGATCACGATCCTGGGCAAGCGGCTGACCAAGGCGGAACCGGGTGCCGGACATGCCGCCGGTGAGTGACGGCCGCAGCGCGATGACCACCGCCACCCGTGACGTCGATGCGGTGGCCGTGCTCACCGCCGTCGGCACTCTCGATGCCTCGACCTACCTGATCCTGCGCGACGACATCATGAAGGCCGCACTCGACGAGCCGGCGGCGGTGATCATCGTCATCGACCAACTCGAGGTGCCCGCGGAGTCCGCGTTCGCCGTGTTCACCAGTGCCCGCTGGCTCGTCGGGACGTGGCCGGAGGTACCGATCGTTCTGGTGCACGGGCGCGAGTCGGTCCGCAGGGCGATCGTCCGCAACGGGGTGTCTCGCTACGTGCCCGTGTACCCGACGCTGGCGGCGGCGCTGACCGATCCGGCCCGCACCCCCGTGCGCCGACGGGCACGCGTCGAGTTGTCCGCCCAGCCCGGCAGCTTGAAGCGCTCACGGGACCTCATCGTCGAATGGCTGACGGTGTGGTCGCAGGCCGAGCTGATTCCGGCGGCCAAGGTGGTGGCCACCACGCTGGTGGAGAACGTCCTTCTGCACACCGACAGCTGCCCGGCGATGCGGCTGGAGACGGACGGCACGACGGTCACCATCGCCGTCTCGGACGCCAACCGCGCCCCACCCAGCATGCCCGAGGCGCAATTCGCCGGCCGCCCACCGTCGGGACTGCGGATCGTGTCCGCACTGTGTCGCGCGTGGGGGTGCTCGCCGACTCCGACGGGCAAGACGGTGTGGGCCCGGCTCGGCCCCGAGAACCGCCTGTGATCGAGTGAGTATGTTGAGACCGCGGCACGGTCTTCGAAACAGGGGCGAATATGGACGGGCAGACGGACGACACCTTCGAGGCCCTGCTGCGCTATATGCGCGACAGCCGGGGATTCGATTTCACCGGCTACAAACGCACGTCGTTGATGCGCCGCGTGCGGCATCGGATGGAGCAGGCCGGGCACCAGTCCTTCGACGAGTATCTCGATGTGCTGCAGGCCAGTTCGGACGAGTTCGCGGCGTTGTTCAACACCATCCTGATCAACGTCACCACCTTCTTCCGGGACGCCACCGCCTGGCAGTTCCTGCAGAGCAACGTCATTCCTTCCATCCTGGCGAGCAGACCGCCCAACGACCCGATCCGGTTGTGGAGCGCGGGATGTGCCTCCGGTCAGGAGGCCTACAGCCTCGCCATGCTGCTGGCCGAGGCCCTGTCGCCGGACGAATACCGCCAACGGGTGAAGATCTATGCCACCGACGTCGACGAGGAGGCGCTGACCCAGGCGCGCGCGGCCACCTACAGCGCCAAAGAGGTCGAGTCGGTGCCGCCCGAACTGCTCGCCAAGTACTTCGACCACCACAACTCGAGTTACGTGTTCCACAAGGACTTGCGCCGAGCGGTCATCTTCGGGCGCAACGACCTGGTCAAGGACGCGCCGATCTCGCGGGTCGACATCCTGGCGTGCCGCAACACGCTGATGTACATGAACGGTGACACGCAGCGAAATGTGTTGAACCGGTTGCACTTCGCGCTGGCTCCGCAGGGCATGTTGTTCCTCGGGCACGCGGAGATGCTGCTGAGCCACTCGGACCGGTTCACCCCCGTCAGCCTCGACTCGCGGATCTTCCGCAAAACCGCCGGATCGCACCGGGGCGGCGCCCCTTACGACGCATCGGCGACCACGGTTCGCCACGCTGACCTGCCGGGGCTCGACCCGATTCGCGAGTTGGCCTTCCGCGCAAGCCCGGTCGCGCAGATCGTGATCACCGGCGAGGACACCGTCGCGATGGTCAACCAGCAGGCCGAGACCACGTTTGGGTTGTCGGCGCGCGACATCGGCCGGCTGCTGCGTGACCTCGAGGTGTCCTACCGTCCGCTCGAGCTGCGCAGCTATCTCGAACAAGCGAAGGTGGAGCGGCGCGCGGCACGCATCCAGGACGTCAAGTGGCAACGCCCCGGCTCGGAGACCCAGTGGTACGAGATTCATGTGAACCCGCTCGTCGACGCGGAGAACGGTCTGATCGGGACGTCGATCGTATTCTTCGACACCACCCCGACCAGAACGCTGGTGGAGCAGGTGGTGGAAACCAACAAGCAGCTGGAGGCGGCCTACGAGGAACTGCAGTCCACCAACGAGGAACTCGAGACCACGAACGAGGAACTGCAGTCGACGGTCGAGGAGTTGGAGACCACCAACGAGGAACTGCAGTCGACAAACGAAGAACTCGAGACGATGAACGAGGAGTTGCAGTCCACCAACGATGAACTGCACACCATCAACGACGCCTTGCGCGATCGGAGCACCGAGTTGAACGAGGCCCGGCTGTTTCTGGACTGCCTGGCCAACTCCATCCAGCTCGGG
The DNA here is from genome assembly GCF_022317005.1 of Mycobacterium sp. IDR2000157661. Lineage (NCBI taxonomy): Bacteria > Bacillati > Actinomycetota > Actinomycetes > Mycobacteriales > Mycobacteriaceae > Mycobacterium > Mycobacterium sp. IDR2000157661. The sequence goes on along the minus strand of NZ_CP081006.1, from coordinate 2,514,121 downwards.
ATGGTGGTCGTGGATAAGGAGATGCGGATCGTCGTATGGAACAACGGCAGCGAGGAGTTGTGGGGCCTGCGGTCCGAAGAGGTCGTCGGCGCACCGCTGACGTCCTTGGACATGGGATTGCCCCTCGAGGAGGTCAAGCCGTTGATCGGCAAGGCATTCGTCGACGCCGACACCAAGGGTGAAGTTCTTGTCGAAGCCGTCAACCGGCGCGGTCGACAGACAAGAATTCGGCTGCGCTGCAGTGCCTTTCGCTCAGAGGAATCGGCGGTGAACGGCGCGCTGCTGTTGATGGAGGTGCTGAACTAGCCACTAGTGCATCCGCCTCTCGTCGGCGGCCTCGGCGGCGAACTGGTCGTCGGCGGCCGCGTCATGACGGTCGGCTTCCTCTCGGTGGCGTTCGGCCGCCGACTGGTGCATGTCGGTTGCCGCCTCGCCGGAACGCAACGCGGCCTGCTCGTGGGCGGCCGCGGCCCGCCGGTGCGCGCGGCCGGCGTCCAGATGGCGTTCGGCGGCCGATTCGTGCGCTGCCCTGGCGCGGGCCAAGGCCGCGTCCGCGCGCTTCTTCGCATCCCTGGCCGTTCTGGCGGTCGCGGGCCGGCCGCCGACAAGTTCGGACTGTCGTTGCTGCAGTTCCTCGGCGCGCACGCGCGCCGCTTCACCGCGGTCTTCCGCGGTGCTATGGGTGCCGTTCGCTCGACCAGCCGTGTCGGCCACTGGTGCCAACGCTACGCTCCGCGCAATGTGGTGTGCGGGCTCAAGCCGTAGGCGTGCCGGTACTGCACGGCGAAGCGACCGGTGTGCGCGAACCCCCACTTGGCCGCGATCGCAGTCACTGTCGTGTGCCTCCGGTCGCCCGCCAACAGATCGCGGTGTGCTGCTTCGAGCCGGATTCTGCGCAGATGCCGGATGGGCGTCGTGTCGAGGTGGCGACGGAACATGTACTGCACGGCGCGCGGAGTGATGTGGACGGCCTCGGCGATATCGCCGATGGAGATGTCGGCGGAGGCATTGACCTCCATGAACTCGATTGCTCGGCGCAACAGCACCGGATGGGTGTCGGCGCGGTCCTGCGGCCGGTCGTCGACGATCGCGGTGTTGGAGAACGTCGAGAGGGTCACAGCAGCCAGCAGGCGGGCCGCGTGCCCCAGGACCAGGGGGGTCGCCATGGCCTCGTCGCGCAGCAGAACGTTCTTCACGTAGTCGACGGTCTGGCGCCAGATTCGTCCGGCTGCGGCGTCCACCGGCACCAGGCTGTGGAAGCGGACCGATGTGCGGACGTGGGCGACCGGAATCCCGGTCGCGACCGACGCCAGCAGCGCCGGGTCGATCAGCACCGAAACCAGGCCCACGTCGCCGGTCTGGATGTTGAACGGTTCACCGGTCTGGGAGACCAGCGCCACCTGGTCGACGTCGGCACCGGTGGTCAGACCGCCGGAGCGGCCGGTCACCGTGCCGCGGCTGGGCCAGACCGCTGCCACCTGGGTGAGCGGTTCGGACTCGGCGACAAGGCGGCCGGCGAGGTCGACGTCCTCGATGGCGAACGACCCAGCATCCGTGCGGGCGTGAACCAGCGCCGGATCGCGGTTCGAATCATCGACACGGGAGATCCGCAGCTTGACGCCGTAGGCGCGCTCGAGAAACCGGTGCAGGTCGGCGTCGTCAGACACCTGCACCAGCGATCGTCGGAGCCCGTGCGATGGCAGGGCGGGCGAATTCGCGATTTCAGTCAACACATCACCTCGATGACGTTCTGACCCTAGCTACAGAGGCTCTTTCTTTACCCCACGTTGGTTCAACCATACCCGCGTACTGCCCCCCCCCGGGGACTATTGGACACCTGTCAATCCTCGGCGACCGCGCTGATCTCGGCTTTTGGCCTCCGCGGCGCGTGTCCGCGCGCCGGCTGCCTGCTTCAGCTCTTATCCTCGGCGGGTGACCGACCCTGCGGACGTCGTGGTGATCCACACCGACGGCGGGTGCCGACCGAACCCGGGTCCCGGCGGCTGGGGCGCGGTGTTGCGCCAGCGCCACCACGTCCGCGAGTTGTACGGCGGCCAATCCGGGGCCACGAGCAACAACCGGATGGAGCTGACGGCGCCGATCATGGCTCTCGAGGCGCTTACCAGACCCGTGGTCGTGCACCTGCACACCGACAGCACCTACGTCCGCAACGGCATCACGAAGTGGGTCCTCGGCTGGGAACGCAACGGTTGGCTGACCGCCGCGAAGCTGCCGGTGAAGAACGTCGACCTCTGGCAGCGATTGCAGGCCGCCTGTGCGCGTCATCGGGTCGAGTGGTTCTGGGTCAAGGGGCACTCGGGTGTCGCCGACAACGAGTTGGCCGATGCGCTGGCGACCCGAGGTCTGCGCGAGGCGCTCGCCGTCCGCGGCTGACTCCTACTTGCCGGCGAGTGGCGGAGATCCGGCTCAGTCGCATCACATTCCGGTTATACCCCCTAGGGGTACTTGCGCGGCTGACGGGGCAGCGCTATCATTCGTCCACCGGGTACCCCCTGGGGGTATATGTGAAGGAGAACGCAATGAGCACTAATTCGATCGCTGCTGACTGGCATCTTCAAGGCGACTGGTTCGACGTATGCAGCTGCAAGTTGCCGTGTCCATGCAGCTTCGCCCAAGAGCCGACACACGGCGATTGCCTCTTCACCCTCGTCTGGCATGTCCGTGCCGGCCACTTCGGCGACGTCGACCTCGCGGGGTTGAACGTCGTGTCCCTCGGTGAGTTCACCGGCAACATGTGGGTCGGCGACCCGAACGCCAAGATGCGGCTCATGTTCTACATCGACGAACGCGCCGACGAGGCGCAACGCGAAGCGCTCGAACGCATCTTCACAGGCAAGGAAGGCGGCTGGCCCGCCGAATTCGCCTCACTGATCGAGGATCTGCGCGGAATCGAGTATGCACCGATCTCGTTCGACGCCGCCGATGACCTCGCGCACTGGCGGGCCGGGATCCCTGGAAAGGTGGATGTTCGCGTGGCGGCGCTCACCGGCCCCACTTCAGATCCGAGCCGGCGCGTCACCACCTCGAATGCACCAGGCGCCGAGGTCGGCCCGGGACAGGTCGCGACCTGGGGCGTCGTGGAGAAGGACCATGCGATCGGATTCGACTGGTCGCATGAGTACCGCGGTGGTTCCAGCAAGCACTTTCCCTTCGACTGGCGACCCGGGAACGAGGCGTCCTCCTCGCCGGAACACCCCTCGTGCAAGTGCCACGCCTGACCGCGGCGACCGCCGCCTCGGGCCTCCTACTCCCATCTCACTTCGGAGGGTTCCTTGTCGGGCCGCAGCCCGCGCCAGCTCGCCTGTCGTAGCCGGTCGTCGGACGTGCGTTCGCTGTAGCGCACTTCACCGACGAGTTCGGGCCGCACGAACGTGACGCCCTTGACGTCGGGGCGGGGCAGGGGCGCGTTGAACGGCGACTCGTCCGTCTCGAGCGGCTGCAGCGTGGCCCTGAGGTTGGCCAGCGCCTTGTCAGTGAACCCTGTCCCGACCCGGCCGACGAACCGGAGTCCCCCAGTCCGATGAGCTGGGTCGGGTATGCCCAGCATCAGCGCCCCGATGCCGCTGGAGCGCCCGCCTTCACCTTGCCGCCAGCCACCGATGACCACTTCCTGGGTGAGCCAGATCTTGTCCTTGATCCACGAAGACGACCGCCGGCCCGGCTGGTAGGTCGAGTCACGCTTCTTGGCGACGACGCCTTCCCACTTCTGTTGGCGCGCATACTCCATGGCCTCCGGGCCGTCACCGGGCAGCTGGTCGGGCACGATCAACCCGCCGCCCTCGGCCAGCGCCTCGAGAATCCGTCGGCGGTCGGAGTACTTGGCCCGCAACAACGATCGCCCGTCGAGGTGCAGGATGTCGAAGGCCCAGAACTCGACGCGGGTGGACCGCTTTCGGTTCTGCATCTCCGAAAAGCTCGGCACACCGTCCTCGTCGAGCGCCACCGCCTCGCCGTCGAGGATCGCATGATGCTCCGCGAGATCGGCTGCGATAGCTAAGAACTGCGGATACTCGGCGGTGACGTCGCGGCCCCGCCTTGACCGGATGCCGAGCCGGCCCCGGTCCGCGTCGACGATCACCCGGTAGCCGTCCCACTTGCCTTCGAAGGCCCACTGCCTCGCCTTGAGCCTCGCGACCGACCCTTCGGTGGACAGCATCGGCAGCAGATCACCGGCATGCGGCCGCTTCTGATCCTTCATCCGGTGCGCCAGCCAGTTCTTGCCCTTGGTCTGGATCAGCGCATAGCGGCCATCGATCTTCTTGCCGTGCAGGGTGACGATGACTTCGCCCCCCTCGGCGGGCCCGTCGGGCGGGTTGTCGTTGAACTTCTCAGTCTCGTAGGTTCCGGTGTCCCACAGGATGACCTTGCCGCCGCCGTACTCGCCCTTGGGGATCTCGCCCTCGAAGCTGCCGTATTCGAACGGATGGTCCTCGGTGTGCACGGCAAGATGGTTGACCGAGGGCGTGTCGGGCAGGTTCTTCGGCACCGCCCAGCTGACCAGCACGCCGTTGCGTTCCAGCCGGAAGTCGTAGTGCAGTCGCCGTGCGTGGTGTTCCTGAATGACGAAGAAGTCATCGTTCCCCGCGGTCGGTGCCGTACTCGGGACCGGCTCCGGCGTCTTGCCGGCGTCGCGCATGCTTCGATAGGTGGTGAGCGAATCGGCTACCGGCGCATCGGTGTCCATCGGCGCCAACAGGTCACCCATGTCGGCGACGCGGTCGAGCACCTCGTCGAACCTCAGATGCCGCAGATCCGGGTCCTCGATCTCGTCCCAGGTGCGCGGCGCGGCGACCGTGGGCTCGTCCCGGCCGCGCAACGAGTAGGGGGCAATCGTGGTCTTGTTCCCGTTGTTCTGGCTCCAATCGACGAATACCTTGCCGGCGCGCAGGCTCTTGGTCATCGTCGCCGTCACCCGCTTGGGCATGGTCTTTTCGAGCTGCGTCGCGATCCGTCGGGCCAGCACTGAGGCACCATGTGAACTGATCGGCTTCTCCAGCGGCACGTACAGATGCAAACCCTTACTGCCGCTGGTCAACGGAAATGTGGTGAGTCCGATGCCGGTGACGAGCTCGCGGACCTCGTGCGCCACTTCGCACAGCTGCCGGAAGGTAACCCCTTCGCCTGGGTCCAGATCGAACACCACCCGCGTGGCGGGGCCCGGCATCTGCCCTTCTCCTTGCTCTCGGGTCCACGTCTTGACGAATCGCCATTGCGGCACATGCACTTCCAACGACGCCTGCTGCGCAATCCAGGCGAGGCCCTCGGCGCTGTTGATGATCGGATACGTGGTGGTGCCCGACTTGTGGGCGACCGAAGCGCGATCCAGCCAGTCCGGAGCCGACGACGCGAGTTGCTTCTCGAAGAACGACGACTCCTCGACGCCGTTCGGCCACCGCTTGCGGGTGACCGCACGGCCGGCGATGTGCGGGATCATCGCCTCGGCGATGCCGACGTAGTAGTCGAACACCTCTTGTTTTGTGACGGCCATCGGCCGCAGCTCCGTCGCCGGATAGAGCACCTTGTCCGGGTTGGTGAGCTTGACCCGGCCGAAACGATCCACGGTACGAACGTATACCCGCTGCTACCGTGAACTTGTGATCCGAATGCTGGCGGCGGTACTGGTCAGCGGGGCCGCCGTGCTCTTCGCGCCGCACGTCGCCGCGGACCCGCAGGATCTGGTGCCCTACTGCTCGGGCGACCAGACGCCGATGGACACCGACTGCAGGCCGATGGCCCACCAGGAGTTCACGCACGGCTCCGGCCTGGACCCCGAGCTGCCCAGCGGTCTCGACCCGGGCAACGCAGCCGTCCTCCCCTGACCTTGCGTCAGACGATCCGCTCACCCGTCGACGGGTGGAATAGGTGCACGACGCCGTCGGGGTCCTTGCGCAGCCGCACCGTCTGCGCCAGCTTGGGCGCCTTGCGTGGGTGCGACCGCGCGACGATCTGAGTCCCTGAGCCGGCGTGGGTGTACACGTACGCCTCGCTGCCCAGGTCCTCGACCAGGTCGACGACAACCTCGAAACCCTCGGAATCGGTGATGTCGAGCTGTTCGGGCCTGATGCCGACGGTGACCTCCGTCAGTCCTGCGTCGGCAAGTTTGCTCAACTGCGCGCGCTCGAGCACCAGGGAGTCGTCGCCGACTTTAACTCCGTCGGAGGTGATCGGCAGCGTCATGATGTTCATCGCCGGTGACCCGATGAACCCGGCGACGAACGCGTTGGCGGGCTGGTCGTACAGATCGTTCGGCGTGGCGAACTGCTGCAGCTTTCCGTTGCGCAGCACCGCGACCCGGTCGCCCATCGTCATCGCCTCCACCTGGTCGTGGGTGACGTAGACGGTGGTGGTGCCCAGCCGCCGCTGCAGCGCGGCGATCTCGGTACGCGTCTGCACCCGTAGTTTGGCGTCGAGGTTGCTCAACGGCTCGTCCATGCAGAACACCTGCGGTTCGCGCACGATCGCGCGCCCCATCGCCACCCGCTGGCGCTGGCCGCCGGACAGCTTGGCCGGCTTGCGGTCCAGGAACTCGGTCAGATCAAGCAGTTTGGCGGCATCTTCGACCTTGCGCCGCCGCTCGTCGGCCGACACCCCGCGCAGTTTCAGTGCGAAGCCCATATTCTCGGCCACGGTCTTGTTCGGGTACAGCGCGTAGTTCTGGAACACCATCGCGATGTCGCGGTCCTTGGAAGGCACACCGGTCATGTCCTTGCCGCCGATCTCGATGCTGCCCTCGTCGATGTCCTCGAGGCCCGCGAGCATGCGCAGCGCGGTGCTCTTGCCCGAACCCGATGGCCCGACCAGCACCACGAACTCGCCGTCGTCAATGTCGAGGTCCAGCGAGTCGACCGCCAGCTTGTCCGAGCCCTCGTAGACGCACGAGGCGTTGCGGTAAGTGATTGTCGCCATTAGGTTTTGCTCCTTTTCCCAGAACTTATTTGATGGCGCCGAAGGACAGTCCACGAACCAGCTTGTTTTGGGCGATCCAGCCCGCCAGAACCACCGGCAGCGCGGCCATCGTCGCCGCCGCGCACAGCTTGGCCCAGTACAGACCCTGGCCCGCGATGAAGCCGACCATGTACACCGGCATGGTCTGGGCCTGCACCGCGGTCAGGCTGACCGCGAAGAAGAACTCGTTCCACGCGAAGATCACACAGATCAACGCCGTCGCGGCGATTCCCGGCGACACGAGCGGCAGGATCACCTCGCGCACCGAGCGCCAGGTGCTCGCCCCGTCCAGGCTGGCCGCCTCCAGCAGTTCACCGGGCACTTCGAGGAAGAACGACCGCATCATCCACACCGCGATCGGCAGGTTCATCGCCGTGTAGAGGATCACCAGCGCCCAGATGTTGTCCAGCAGACCGATATTGGACACGATCACGTACAGCGGAATGATCACCGCGACGATCGGCAGCATCTTGGTGCTGATGAAGAAGAACAACGCGTCCTGGGTCTTGCGTACCGGCCGCAGCGACAGGGCGAACGCCGCGGGCACACCCAGCAGCAGCACCAGCACCGTGGACGCCACGGTGGCGAACACCGAGTTCAGCAGCGCGGTGGAGGCGCCCTGCTCGAAGACCGCCTCGAACTGATCCAGTGTCGGTACGAAGAACAGCTTCGGCGTGGTGGTGTAGGCGTCCACCTCCTGCTTGAAGGCGGTCAGCACCATCCAGAAAACGGGGAAGAAGAACCCGAGGCCGACAATCCAGGCCACCGCGCCCCATGGATCGAATCTGCGGCGCTTGGCATTCGGCTTGGCCACCACTTCGGAATCGCGTGCTTCCGTGTCAATGGTAGTTGTCATCACGCCGCCTCTTCCTTGCCGGTGAAGGTCTTGAAGATCATCCGCAGGGCGAAGGTGGCGATCACGATGGTGAAGACCACCACGACCACGCCCATCGCTGCGGCCTGGCCGATATCGAAGCCCAGGAACGCCCGTTGGTAGATGTAGAACGGCAGGTTCGCGCTCGCTGTCCCTGGGCCGCCCTGGGTCATCATGTAGATCTGGTCGAAGGTGTTGACCAGATATATTGCGCCGAGCACGGTTCCGAGCTCGATGAAGCGCCGAAGGTGCGGGAGCGTGAGCTCGCGGAAGAGCTGGAAGGCTCCCGCACCGTCGACTCGACCGGCCTCCAGGACGTCGCGAGGCATCGACTGGAGGCCGGCGAGGATCAGCAGCATCATGAACGGCGTCCACTGCCACACCAGCGCGACGATGACCGACGACAGCGGGAACTGGCTGACGAAGTCGATGCCAGGCCCGGGCAGGATCCAGTTGATGATGCCGAATACCGGATCGAGCATCGCCGTCTTCCACATCAGCGCTCCGGCAACGGGTGTGACGAGGAACGGGGTGATCAGCAGCGTGCGCACCACACCGCGGCCGAGGAACGCCCGGTCCAGCAATAGGGCCAGGCCCAGCCCGATCACCACCGAGATGAGCACGGTCAGCACGATGATGAGCACCGTGTTCACCGCCACCTGCCAGAAGACCGAGTCGTTGACGACGTCGACGTAGTTCTGCAGACCGATGAACTCACGCGAACCCGGCCGCACCAGGTTCCACGACAGGGTCGAGTAGTAAAGCGTGAACAGAAACGGGATCTGCGTGACGATGATCATGAAGATCAACGCCGGCAGCAGCGGCCCCCGTCGCCGCCAGCCCTCGGCACGGGACACACCGGGGTCCTGCTTGCTCTTGATTCGTGCGACGTGTTGGGCCTCGGTCTCGGCCGCCGGCCGCTCATAACCCACTTGACTGGCAGTCATGACCTCTCCTGATAGCTGCGGCCGACGACCTCGGCGTACTGCTGGGACTGTTCGAGCGCCTCGCCCACCGACTTCTGACCGGCGATCGCCGCGCTGATCTGTTGACTCACCCGCGTCCCCAGATCCTGGAATTCAGGGATGGCCAGGAACTGGATGCCCGTGTAGGGCACTGGTTGCACGGTCGGATTCAGCGGATCGGCACCCTGGATCGAGTCCAGCGTCACCTGACCGAAGGCCTCGGAAACCTTCTGATACTCCGGAATCTGATACGTGGACAACCGACTGCCCGGAGGCACCCTGGCCCAGCCGAGTTCCTCGCCGACCAACCGGATGTACTCCTTCGAGGTCATCCAGGAGATGAACTTCCACGCGGCGTCCTTGTTGTCGCTGCTCTTGGGAATGCCCAGTGACCACGTATAGAGCCAGCCGGAGTTCGGTTTCACCACCGTCGGCGCCATCGCGTATCCGACCTTGCCCACGACCGTCGACGACGCGGGATCCTCGACCGTCGACACCGCGGAGGTGGCGTCGTACCACATGGCCGCCTGTCCTTGAGAGAATTGCGTTGCACACTCGGCGAATCCGGCTGCCGGCGCACCTGGCTCGCCGTACTCGCGGACGGTGTCGACGTAGAAGTTGACGGCCTCGCGAACCTCGGGGCTGGTCAGCTGGGCGTTCCACTCCATGTCGTACCAGCGCCCGCCGAAGGTGTTGATCACCGTGTCGAGCGGCGCGAGCACCTCACCCCAGCCGGGCTTGCCCCGCAGGCAGATTCCCACCATGCCGGTGTCCGGGTCGTGCAGTTTGGCGGCGGCGTCGGCCACCTGCTGCCACGTGGGATTGGGCGGCATCGTGATGCCTGCCTGCTCAAGGAGATCCTTGCGGTACATCAGGAACGACGACTCGCCGTAGAACGGCACCGAGTACATGTCGCCCTCATGCGACAGCGACTCGCGCAGCGACGGGAAGAAGTCCTGCTCATCGTAGCCCGGCGTCGCGGCGATGTAATCGGAAAGATTTACCAGCCAACCGTTCTCGGCCCACTGGGGCGTCTCGTAGTTGCTGATCATCACCACGTCGAACTCGCCGCCACCCATCGCCACGGACGCAGTGATCTTGGCGCGAGCCTGGTTCTCCGAGAGAGTGATGAACCGCAGATCGATGTCGGGGTTCGCCTGCTCGAAGTGATACGACAGGTTGCGCGCGTCGGTCATCTGCGAGTTCGACACCATCGCGATCGTCACGGTGTTCTCCGTGGCGCCCAACGAGCCTGCGCCCGCACACCCGTTCAACGTCAGACACACGACGGCCGCACTGGCCGCCAAGCCTCGTATCGCTTTCACTTCGACCTCACTTTCACTGGATCACGTCCGGGCCAGCAGCCACTGGGCGGAATCGATGTCACACACCAGCATCCGGGCCAACCCGCCGCGCAACGCGCCGAGCGCGGCTTGATGTTTGGCGGCGCCGCCGGCGATCAGCAGCGTCTTTCGGCAGTTCCGGATGTCCTCCAGCGGCACCGACACCGCACGATGCTGCAACTCGGTGTCGACCGGCGCCCCGTGCGCATCGAAGAACCGGCCACCGATCTCGCCGACCGCGCCCAGCGACACCAACTCGTCGAGCATCCGGGTGTCCAGGTAGCTGCCTTCGAACAGAGTGGTGGAGGTCGACACCGTGCCTACCCCGAAGAGCATCAGGTCAGCGCGCCTGCCCGCCTCCAGCGTCCGGGAGATCACGGAGTCACTGCGCATCGACGCGACCGTCGATGGATCCGCATACAGGGGTGCGGGCAACCGTAATATGTTGGCGCGCAGCGTGTCCGCACACCGGCTGAGAATGAATTCGGTGCCGGTCTGATAGGCGGCGGTCGACATGGCGCCGTCGAGTTGCACGACGGCACGGCAGCTCGCCACACCGGGTGTCAACGCATTGGCCACCGCGACCTGCTCGGGCCCCCAGGTGAAGCCGAGGACGTCGTCGGGCGCCAGCCTGCGCATCATCACCGCGGCCGCAGCGCGGCCGATGCTGGCGAAGGCCTCCGGCCGCCCGGGCGCGCCGACGTCGACGCCGTGGCCGGCGACCACCGCCTCGGTGAGCCCGAAGCGCCGCTCCAGCTCCCGTTCCTCCTCGGCATGCAGATCATCACGCATGCCGGCGGGTACGGCGACTTCGATGCGCACCAGTCCCTTGGCCTTGGCCCGGGCGATGAGTCGGCCGGCCGTGGGCCGCGAGACGCCGAGGCTGGCGGCGATCTGCGCCTGGGTCAGCCCGTCGAGGTAGTACATCGACGCCGCGCGCAAGGCGAGCCGAACGTCCTCAGGCGTGGAGCCCCGCAGGACTTCGCCGTTGTGCGTCGATGCCGTCACCGGCTGCCCCTGCCTCCTGGTCGGTGAGCATATGCTCAGGGGTGCGAGTAGATGTTCATCACGTTAGCATGGTGAGTGTGACGCACACAACACTCAGACGGGATGCACGGATGCGGGCCGCCGTCCTCGTCGAGCCGGGACTGATCGAAATGCAAGACAGGCCTGTTCCGCGGCCGCAGAGCGGCGACGTGCTGATCCGGGTGTCGTCGGTGGGCGTCTGCGGGTCGGACACGCACTACTACCGGCACGGCCGGGTCGGCGGTTTCGTCGTCGAGGCGCCGCTGATCCTCGGTCACGAGGCGGCCGGGACCATCGTCGACGTCGGCGGCGGCGTCGATCCCGGCCGCATCGGCCAGCGCGTGTCCATCGAACCGCAGCGCCCGGATCCCGCGACCGAAGAGACGCGCCGCGGGCGTTACAACCTGTGCCCGCACATGCAGTTCTTTGCGACGCCGCCGGTCGACGGCGCGCTGTGCGACTACGTGACCATCGGCGCCGAGTTCGCCCACCCGGTTCCCGAGTCGATGTCCGATGAGGCGGCCGCGCTCTGCGAGCCGTTGTCGGTCGGCATCGCGGCGGTGCGCAAGGCCGGTGTAGAGGAGGGCGCGCGCGTGTTGATCGCCGGCGCCGGACCGATCGGCATCGTCGTCGCGCAGGTCGCCCGGGCCTACGGAGCCGCCGAGGTCGTCGTCAGCGATCCCGATGCAGCGCGCCGCGAGCAGGTCGGCAGGTTCGGCGCGACGACGGTGCTAAATCCGACCGTCGAAGCGTTTGACGACCTGAACGTCGACGCGTTCATCGACGCCTCGGGCGCGCCGGCCGCGGTGGCCGACGGTATCCGCGCCGTGCGGCCCGCGGGCACCGTGGTGCTGGTCGGCTCCGGCGCCGAGTCGATGGAGTTGCCGACGCAGGTGATCCAGAATCGCGAACTGATCCTGACGGGGGTCTTCCGCTACGCCGACACCTGGCCGACGGCGATCGCGTTGGTCGAGTCGGGCCGCGTCGATCTCGACGCGATGGTGACGGAGAGGTTCCCGTTGGAGCGGGCCGCTGACGCCCTGGACTCCGACCGCACGCCGGGTAGCGTGAAGTCGGTGGTGACGGTGTCATGAAGCTCGACAACTCCACGCTGGCGCGGTTCTCGCTGGACAAGCCCACCTATGACCGCAGCGAAATATCGGTCGGCATAGTGCATTTCGGGGTCGGCGGCTTCCACCGAGCGCACCAGGCGAGGTACGTCGACCGGTTGCTGGAGCTGGGCCTGGCCAAGGAGTGGGGCATCTGCGGCGTCGGCGTCATGCCCGCCGACCGCAGGATGGCCGAGGTGATGGCCGATCAGGACGGGCTCTACACGCTGTTGCTGGAGAAGCCGGACGGCACCCGCGAGGCGCGGATCATCGGCTCGATCGTCGAATACCGCTACGCACCCGACGATTCCGAAGCCGTGGTCGAACTGCTGGCCGCACCGAGCACCAGAATCGTCTCGCTGACCATCACCGAGGGCGGCTACCACATCGACGGTCTCGACGGTGTGAACGTGTTCAGTCTGGTGGTCGACGCGCTGGCCCGGCGGCGCGAGCGCGGCATCGCCTCGCCCACCATCGTGTCGTGCGACAACATCGAGGGCAACGGTGACGTCGCGCGGGAGGCGTTCACCACCTACGCCGAACGCGCCCATCCGGGCCTCGGCGAATGGATCAGCGGACACACCCGCTTCCCCAACTCAATGGTGGACCGCATCACCCCGGTGACCACCCCCGACGTGATCGACGTGGTTTCCCGAGATTTCGGCGTCGACGATGCCTGGCCGGTCGTCGCCGAGCCGTTCACGTCCTGGGTGCTCGAGGACGACTTCCCAGAGGGCCGCCCGCCGCTGGAGAAGGCGGACGTGCTGCTGGTCGACGACGTCACGCCGTACGAGCTGATGAAGTTGCGGCTGCTCAACGCCGGCCATCAGAGCCTTTGCTACTTCGCCTATCTCGCGGGCTACCGGTTGGTGCACGAGGCCGCGGGAGACCCCCTGTTCGCCGAGTTCCTGCGGGCATACATGGACGACGAGGCGACCCCGACGCTCAAGCCGGTCCCCGGCATCGATCTGCCCGACTACAAGCGCACGCTGATCGAACGCTTCGCCAACCCGGGGGTCAAAGACACCATCGCCCGGTTGTGCTTCGGCTCGTCGGACCGGATCCCCCAATGGCTGCTGCCCGTGGTGCGGGAGAACCTGCGCACGGGCGCGCCGGTCCGGTTGTCGGCTGCCACCGTCGCCAGCTGGGCGCGGTACGCCGAGGGCGTCGACGAACAGGGCGAGCCGATCGACGTGCAGGATCACCGCGCCGACACCCTGGTACCGCTGGCCAAGAGCCAGCGCGAGAACCCGACCGCATTCATCGACAACACCGACGTTTTCGGTGACCTGGCCGAGCACGAACGGTTCGTCGAGGCCTACGTGTCGGCGCTGGAGTCGCTGCATCGCGACGGTGCCCGGGCGACGCTGGAATCGCTGCTGGGCAAGGAGGTGCCGTGACCGCGGCGGGCGGGTCGTCGCGCGCGCTGGTCATCGGCGAGGCGCTGATCGACATCGTCGAGCGCGACGGCCGCGTCATGGGCGAGCACGTCGGGGGCAGCCCCCTCAACGTCGCCGTCGGCCTGGCCCGGCTGGGCCGCGGCGTCGACTTCCTCACCCACATCGGCAGCGACGCCCGCGGGCGCCGCATCGCGAACCACGTCGAACAGGCCGGTGCCCGACTGGTCAAGGACAGCACGGATGCTGCGCGTACCTCGACCGCGCTGGCGACACTCGACGAGAATGGCTCGGCCAGTTACGAGTTCGACGTCGAGTGGCAGTTGACGGGCACACCGGAGGTGACGCCGCCGCTGGTCGTGCACACCGGCTCGATCGCGACCGTGCTGGAACCAGGCTGCCTGGCCACGGCCGCCCTGCTCGACACCTATCATCCGTCGGCAACGGTGACCTTCGACCCGAACGTGCGGCAGGCGCTGATCGTCGACGACGACACCGCGCGCGGTCGCATCGACCGGCTCATCGAGCGGTGTGACGTGGTCAAGGCCAGCGACGAGGACTTGCGGTGGATCGACCCCGACCGCTCCCCCGAAGAGGTCGCGCAGGCGTGGCTGGCGCTGGGCCCGTCGATCGTCGCGGTGACGCTGGGTCAGCGCGGCGCCTTCGCACTGTGCGCGGCCGGCGCGGTGCGTGTGCCGGCGTTCCAGGTCGAGGTCGTCGACACCGTGGGAGCAGGCGATGCGTTCATGGCCGGGCTGATCGACGCGCTGTGGTCGCTGGATCTGTTGGGCGCCGAGCGCCGCCCCGCTCTCGAGTCCATCGGCACCGAAATGCTCACCGGCGTGTTGGGCACCGCGGCGATGTCGTCGGCGCTGACCGTCGCCCGGGCCGGCGCCGACCTGCCGGATCGCGCCAGCCGCGATGCGGCGCTGCGATCAGCCATACTGGGTTGATGCGTTCCATATGGAAAGGCTCGATCGCCTTCGGCCTGGTGAACGTGCCGGTCAAGGTGTACAGCGCGACGCAGGACCACGACGTCAAGTTCCATCAGGTGCACGCCAAGGACTTCGGGCGCATCCGGTACAAACGCGTCTGCGAACTCGACGGGGAGGTCGTCGAGTACCGCGACATCGCCAGGGCCTACGAGTCCGACGACGGCCAGACGGTCATCATCACCGACGAGGACATCGCGACACTGCCCGAGGAGCGCAGCCGCGAGATCGAGGTGCTGGAGTTCGTGCCGGCCGGCGACATCGACCCGATGATGTACGACAAGAGCTACTTCCTCGAGCCCGAGGGCAAGTCGTCGAAGTCGTATGTGCTGCTGACCAAAACCCTCAAGGAGACCGACCGCGTCGCGATCGTGCACTTCGCACTGCGCAACAAGACCCGGCTCGCGGCGCTGCGGGTGCAGGACTTCAGCAAGCGCGATGTGATGATCATCCAGACCTTGTTATGGCCCGACGAGATCCGCGATCCCGATTTCCCGGTGCTGGACAAGGAAGTCGACATCAAGCCGGCCGAGCTGAAGATGGCCGGCCAGGTCGTCGACTCGATGACCGACGACTTCAACCCCGACCGTTACCACGACGACTATCAGCAGCAACTGCAGGAGTTGATCCAGGCGAAACTCGAAGGCGGCGAGGCGTTCACCACCGAGGAGCAACCGCAGGAGCTCGACGAGACCGAGGACGTCTCGGACCTGTTGGCCAAGCTGGAGGCCAGCGTCAAGGCCCGACGTGAGGGCCGGGGCGGTTCCGATGGCTCCGATGGCTCTGACGACAAGCCCGCCAAGAAGGCTCCCGCGAAGAAGAGTGCGGCCAAGAAGACGCCGGTGAAGAAGGCCGCCTCGAAGTCGGCGGCGAAGAAGACGCCGGCCCAGAAGACGGCGAAGAAGGCCGCCGCCAAGAAGTAGCGGCCACCAGCTCCGTCTCTCGCAATCCTCGCCAGAGCTACACCAGGGTCGTTCCAACGGGCCGGAGCACAGCCCTGGCGTACCTTTCGCGTCCAATTAGAACGTGTTCCAGAAACCGCGTCCCAACGCGATGCTGTGCTGTTAGCGTGTCGCCCGGCATGGAAGGAAACGATCGTGATTCTTGACAGATTCCGACTGGACGACCACGTCGCAGTGGTCACCGGTGCGGGCCGCGGACTCGGTGCCGCGATGGCGGTGGCATTCGCGGAAGCCGGTGCAGACGTTGTGATCGCGTCGCGGACCAAGGCCCAACTCGAGGAGGTCGCCGAGCGGGTCGGCGCCACCGGACGCACGGCGCACATCGTCGTCGCCGACCTCGCCCGCCCCGACGACACCGCCACGTTGGCCGCCGCCGCGGTCGAGGCGTTCGGCAAACTAGACATCGTCGTGAACAACGTCGGTGGAACCATGCCGAATGCACTACTGAGCACGTCCACCAAGGACCTGCGCGACGCGTTCACGTTCAACGTCGCCACCGCGCACGCGCTGACGACGGCCGCCGTCCCGTTGATGCTCGAGCACTCCGGTGGCGGCAGCATCATCAACATCACATCGACGATGGGCCGGCTGGCCGGGCGCGGCTTCGCGGCCTACGGCACCGCCAAAGCGGCGCTTTCCCACTACACCCGACTGGCCGCGCTGGACCTGTGCCCGCGCATCCGCGTCAACGCGATCGCGCCGGGGTCGATTCTCACGTCGGCCCTCGACATCGTCGCGTCCAACGACGAACTGCGCGAGCCCATGGAGAAGGCCACCCCGATGCGAAGACTGGGCGAACCCGACGACATCGCCGCAGCGGCGGTGTATCTCGCGTCCCCCGCGGGCAGCTACCTGACCGGCAAGACCCTCGAGGTCGACGGCGGCCTGACGATGCCGAACCTCGACATGCCCATCCCGGATCTGTGAAAGGACTGTAATGGCGATCAAAGTCGCGGCCATCGGCACCGGCAACGTCGGAAGGCACGCGTTGACACAGCTCATCAACGACCCGCAGTACGAGCTGACCGCCGTGTGGGTGTCCTCGGATGCGAAGGCCGGTAGGGACGCCGGTGAACTCGCCGGGCTCGATGTCTCGACTGGCGTGGTTGCGACCACCGACCTCGACGAAGTGCTGACCACCGGGCCGCAGTGCGCCGTCTACACCGCGATGGCCGACAATCGGCTGCCCGACGCCCTCGAGGACTACCGCCGCATCCTGGCTGCCGGTGTCAACGTCGTGGGCAGCAGCGCCGTGTTCCTGCAGTACCCGTGGCAGGTGCTACCCGAGGAAATGGTCAAACCGATCGAGGAAGCCACCCAACAGGGGTCTTCGACCGTATTCGTCAACGGCATCGATCCCGGCTTCGCCAACGACCTGCTGCCGCTGGCGCTGGCGGGCACCTGTCAGAGCATCGAGCAGATCCGGTGCATGGAGATCATCAACTACGACACCTACGACAGCGCGACGGTCATGTTCGACGTGATGGGCTTCGGCAAGCCGCTCGACGAGATCCCCATGCTGCTGCAGCCGGGCGTGCTCAGCCTGGCCTGGGGCTCGGTGGTGCGCCAACTCGCCGCGGGCATCGGCATCGAACTCGACGAGGTGACCGAAACCCATGTGCGCGAACCGGCGCCCGAGGATTTCGACATCGCCTCCGGCCACATCGCCAAGGGCACTGCGGCCGCGCTGCGTTTCGAGGTCCAGGGCCGCAAGGACCGCAGGGTGGCCGTCGTCCTCGAACACGTCACGCGACTGCGCGACGATCTGCATCCCGATTGGCCGCAACCGGCTCAGGAGGGCGGCTCCTACCGCATCGAGATCACCGGTGAACCGTCCTACGCCCTCGACCTCTGCCTGAGCAGCCCGAACGGCGATCACAACCACGCGGGACTCGTCGCCACGGCCGCCCGCGTCGTCAACGCGATCCCCGCGGTGGTGGCGGCCCCGCCGGGGATCCGGACGACGCTCGACTTGCCCCTGATCACCGGAAAAGGGTTGTACGCTGTGGGATGAGACACGGCGACATCCACCCAATCACTAGGACGTGCCTATGCGGACCACACTTCGTTACCTCGCACCGGTGATCGCCGCAGGAGCCATCGCAGCGGCGCTCGCCGCGGCACCGGTGGCCGGCGCCGAACCGGTGGCTCCGGGTCCCGCCCCGAATCCGACCTTGCCGCAGTGCGTCGACACCGGCGGCGCGGCGGCACTCGGTGGGTCCACCACCGAGTGCGCCACCCCCGGCAACGTCTCGATCGACGCGACGCCCGCCCAGCAGGAGTACGTGGGCCCGTGGGGCAGCATGTGGGAAGGCGACGGCTTCTACTTCCCGTAACGGGCAGTCTCTGGCCCTAGGAGGCCAACCATGCGGAACTTCGTCCGCTTTATCGTGCCGCTTCCCGCGGCGATCGGCCTGGGCGTGATCCTTGCGCTCGCCCCTGCCGCCAATGCCACCCCACAGTGCACCGCCGTCGGCCCGACCACGACCCAGTGTCAGACCAACGGCAGTTCACAGATCGTCACGTCACCGCCGGTGAACAACAACTACTACGGCGGATACCCGTTCTGGGGTGGCGGCCTGGTCATCAGCCTCGGTGGTCTCGGCTTCGGCTGACCCCTGGAGTTTGACCGAAGAGGTTTCGGCTAACCTAACTTTTCTATTCGCAGCTCCGGATAGAAAGTGGGTCAGTGGTACAGCCGAACGACGTGCGTCTGCGGCCGAGCTGGGTGCTGCTCGGCCCCGCCTTCGTCGCCGCGATCGCCTATGTCGACCCCGGGAACGTGGCGGCCAACGTCAGCGCGGGCGCGCAGTTCGGGTTCCTGCTGGTCTGGGTGATCGTCGCGGCCAACGCGATGGCCTTTTTGGTGCAGTACCTGTCGGCGAAGCTGGGGCTGGTGAGCGGACTGTCCCTGCCCGAGGCCGTCGGCAGGCGGATGGGGCGGCGCAGCCGGTTGGCGTACTGGCTGCAGGCCGAATTGGTAGCCATGGCAACCGATCTCGCCGAGGTCGTCGGCGGCGCGATCGCGCTGTACCTCCTGTTCGATCTCCCGTTGCTCACCGGGGGCGTGATCACCGGGGCGGTCTCGCTGGCACTGCTGCTGATCAAGGACCGCCACGGCCAGAAGATGTTCGAGCGGGTGATCACCGGCCTGCTGGCAATCATCGCGATCGGTTTCCTCACCAGCTTGTTCGTCGCCCCGCCCCCCGTCGCCGAGGTCGCCGGCGGGCTCGTGCCGATGTTCGCAGGCACCGAGAGTGTGCTGCTCGCCGCGGCGATGCTCGGCGCGACGGTCATGCCGCACGCGGTGTATCTGCACTCAGGCCTGGCGCGGGACCGCCACGGTCAGCCCGAGGCCGGCCCGGACCGGCGCACCATGCTGCGCGTCACCCGCTGGGACGTCGGCCTCGCCATGGTCGTCGCCGGCGCGGTCAACCTGTCGATGCTGCTGGTCGCCGCCACGAACCTGCAGGGCCAGGCGAACACCGACTCCATCGAGGGCGCGCACGCCGCGGTGCAGAGCACCCTGGGCCCGACCGTCGCGCTGCTGTTCGCGATCGGGTTGCTGGCGTCGGGGTTGGCGTCGTCGTCGGTGGGCGCCTACGCGGGCGCGATGATCATGCAGGGCCTGCTGCGCCGCAGGATCCCGCTGCTGCTGCGGCGACTGGTCACCCTGCTGCCCGCGTTGGCGATCCTGGCGATCGGCACCGACCCCAGCCGGGCGTTGGTGCTCTCCCAGGTGGTGCTGTCATTCGGCATCCCGTTCGCCCTGATTCCGCTGATCCGGCTGACCAGCGACCGCAGCCTGATGGGCGACGACGCCAACCACCGCGTCACCACGACGCTGGGCTGGGCGGTGGCCGGGTTGATTAGTCTCTTGAACGTGGTGCTTATCTATCTGACCGTCGCTGGATAGCGCTGATGTGGGCTGGGCACAGCTACTTCGCGTACGGGTCGAACCTGTGCGTGCAGCAGATGGCGCTGCGCTGCCCGGACGCGGTCAACCCGCGGCCGGCCACGCTCGCCGATCACGACTGGCTGATCAACCAGCGTGGGGTCGCCACGGTCGAACCCTTTGACGGCTCCCAGGTGCACGGCGTCGTGTGGGAGCTGTCGGACCACGACCTGGCGACGCTCGACAGCGCAGAAGGCGTCCCGCTGCGCTACCGCCGCGACCGCCTCACCGTGCACACCGGCGACGGACCCGCCGAAGCCTGGGTCTACATCGACCACCGCGTCGATCCGGGTCCGCCCCGGCCGGGCTATCTGGAGCGCATCATCGACGGCGCCACCCACCACGGCTTGCCTGCGCGCTGGGTCGAGTTCCTGCGCCGATGGGATCCCGCGAACTGGCCCAGTCGCTCGGCGAATACCGATTCGTCTGCACCGCAATCACTTTCGGAGCTTCTCAGCCATCCCGGTGTCATCGAGGACAGCGTATTGAGGTCGCGCTTCGGCTTCCTCGCCATTCACGGCGGCGGCCTCGAGCAGATGACCGACGTGATCGCACGCCGCGCCGCCGACGCGGCGGGCGCCTCGCTGTACGTGGTGCACCACCCCGACCGCTACCCGTACCACCTGTCTTCGGCCCGCTACCTGACGCGGGAATCGCAGCGGCTCGCGGAGTTCTGCGACCACGTCGACGTCGCGGTGTCGCTGCACGGCTACGGACGGATCGGCCGCAGCGCCCAACTGCTGGCCGGTGGGGGCAATCGCGACCTGGCGCACCATCTCGCCCGCCACATCGCGGTGCCCGGCTACCAGGTCGTCACCGACCTCGACGCCATCCCGGTCGAACTGCGCGGTCTGCACCCCGACAACCCGGTCAACCGGGTCCGCCTCGGCGGGGCGCAACTCGAGCTCTCGGCGCGGGTGCGCGGCCTGAGCCCCCGCAGCCAGTTGCCGAGCGACGACGGCCTGACACCGGCGACATCGGGGCTGGTGCAGGGGCTCGTCACCGCGGCGCACGCCTGGAAGTGACAGCCGTCACCCACCCATCCGGCGGTGCCGGGACTCCGAATCCCTGGTGTGAAAGGCTCGCACCTTTACCGGACGCGGATCACGCACCTGCGACGTGCCCCGGTACACCACTACTTCGAGCACCAGGGCTACAGCTGGTACGTCGACATCGACCACCTGCCCCAGGTGCCGCTGTGGCTGCGCCCGTTCGCCCAGTTCGACCCGAACGACCACTTCGAGGGCGCGCCGACCGACACCCTGCGCCAGCGGATCGACGCATTCCTGCGGTCCAAGGACGTGGACCTGGGCGGCGGCCGGGTCACGGCCCTGCTGCAGGCGCGGGTGCTCGGGTATGTGTTCAACCCGGTGAGCCTGTTCTGGTGTCACGACGCTGACGGCGTCCTGCGCAGCGTCGTGATGGAGATGCACAACACCAAGGGCAAGCGGCACGCCTACCTCCTGCCGCCGGGGCCGAACCAGGTCTCGATGACGCCGAAGAAGCTGCGCGTATCGCCGTTCAACGGGGTCGAGGGCTACTACCTGGTGCGGGCGCCCTATCCCGGCGACGAGCTGGACGTGACCGTTTCGCTGCACCGCGACAACGAGCCCGCGTTCATCGCGACCCTGCGCGGAACCCGCCGCCAGGCCAACGTCAGAGAGGTGTTGCGGCTTCAGACGGTGGCACCGCTGGCACCGCTGATGACCGCACTCGAATTCCGCGTCCAGAACCTGACCTTGTGGTTGCGCCGGGTCCCGGTGGCCCGACGGCTCGAGCAGGTGTCCGAAACTCGTTCGCCCGCACCTGCTTTAGTCGGCCAGAGCGGCGAATCGCGATAATTATGACGCTTGTGTCGCCGGTGGCTAGGCTACCGCTCGTGACAACCGACCTCGAGGAGCTGCTTCGCCAGGTGGCCCAGCAGGACGTCGAGGCGTTCGCCACGCTGTACGACCGGACGCGGGCCAGGGTGTACGGCCTGGTGACACGCGTGCTGCGCGACCCCGGTTACAGCGAGGAGACCACGCAGGACATCTACCTCCAGGTATGGCGCACGGCGAAGGACTACGACCCCGCCATCGGCTCGCCGCTGGGCTGGCTGATGACGCTGGCACACCGTCGCGCGGTCGACCGCGTGCGCTCCGAGCAGGCGTCGAGCCAGCGCGAGTCGCGCTACGGCGCCGCCAACATCGACCTGCCGTCCGACCATGTGGCCGATTCGGTGATCTTGCGCGACGAACGCCGGCAGGTGGCCGACTGCCTGGGCTCGCTGACCGATATGCAGCGCGAGTGCATCCAGTTGGCGTATTACGATGGGCTGACGTACGCCCAAGTGTCCGAACGATTGTCGGCGAATCTTGCGACAATCAAATCGCGGATGCGCGACGGTATCCGCGGACTGCGAAAGTGCTTGGGGATCGCATGACCGAGCCGATGAACACCGACCTCGTGGCGCTGGCGGCGCCCTATGCGCTGCACGCCATGCCCGAATCAGAACGCGCCGACGTCGAGCGCCGCATCGCGGCCGCGCCCCCGGCCGTCGCGCAAGCATTCGCCGGCGAGGTGCGCGCGGTGCGCGAGACCATGGCGGTGTTGTCGGCCGCCACCGCCGTCGAGCCACCGCACGACCTCCGCGACCGCGTCATGGCCGAGATCCACGGCGCCGAGACCGGGGCCGCGACCGAGGCGTCGGTCACCGAACTGCGTCCACGCGCCAAGCGCTGGCAGAAGGTGTTGTTGTCAGCCGCGGCGGTGCTCGCGGTGGGCGCCGGCGCGCTGGGGGTGGGCATGGCCATGCAGCCCGCACCCACCCCGTCGGCCGCCGAGGAGATCTTCGCCGCCCCCGACGTGCGCACCGTGTCCGGTGATATCCCCGGCGGCGGCACCGCGACCGTGGTGTTCTCTCGCGAAAAGGACGCCGGGGTGCTGGTGATGAACAACGTGTCCCCGCCCCAACCCGGCACCGTGTACCAGATGTGGCTGGTCGACGGGCAAGGACCGCACCCGGCGGGAACCATGGACGCGAAGGCGATCGCGCCGTCGACCACGGCGGTGCTGCCCGACCTCGGTGATTCACGGACGCTGGCGTTCACCGTCGAACCGCCCGGCGGTTCCCAGCGGCCGACCGGTCAGCCGTTCGCCGCGCTGCCCCTGACCTAGACGCCCGCCAGGGTCGCCGTCGCCATCTCGGCCAGCACGTCGGAGACGTCGTGGCGGCGACCCCACGCCCGCCGTTGCCGCATTGCGCCGTTGCCCTGCTCCGCAACGCGGTGCAGTTCGTCGAACACCAGGTCATAGTCGCCCGTCGCCTCCAGCGCCGGCCGGACGTGCTCGACGAGGCGGTCCAACAGCGTCCGCGCGGGTATGCAGTCGTGGCCCTCCATCAGGTCCACGGCATTGCCCTCGAGACCGTCGCGCGCGGACTTCCAGTAGGCGGCCTTCAACGCATGCGCAGCGAGCGGTGCGACCGGCTCTCCCCGTCGCTCGTCGTCGAGCGCGGTCATCACCGCCGCGCGAGTCAGCGCCGCCAGCAGGACGGTGTCGGCGACGGTCGCGGGCACGTCGGCGACGCGCACTTCCACCGTCGGGAAGTTCTTCGACGGGCGCACGTCCCAATAGACCATGCCGTCGTCGAGCATGGCGCCTGCGTGCTGCAGCATCGCCACCACCGCGTCGTATTCGTCGGCCGAATCGAAGTGCGGCGGCGGGCCCGCGCTCGGCCACCGGGCCCACAGCACACTGCGCCAGCTGGCGTGGCCGGTGTCGGCATTGCGGTACACCGCAGAATTCGCCGCCAGCGCCAGCAACGACGGCAGCCAGGGCCGCAGCCGGTTGCTGACCCGGATCGCCGCCTCCCGGCTGGGCACCGCGACGTGCACGTGGCAACCGCAGATGCCCTGCTCGTGAGCGATCATCCCGAATTTGTCGCCGATCTCGCGGTACCGGGGTGTGTCGGTGATCGGGAACGAGTGCGGCACAGTCGGCGGCAGCCCCGCGGCCAGCAGCCGGGCGCCGGCGGCCTCGGCGGCCTCGGCGGCGACCCGCCGCAGGCGCAGCAGTTGTTCACGCAGTTCGCGGCTGGTGCCGACGACGTCGCTGGTGGTCTCCACCTGGCACGTGGTCAGCTCGAGCTGCAGCTTCACGCCGCGGTTCTGTGCCTCCTTGGCAACGGCGGCGT
Source organism: Mycobacterium sp. IDR2000157661 (assembly GCF_022317005.1). NCBI lineage: Bacteria > Bacillati > Actinomycetota > Actinomycetes > Mycobacteriales > Mycobacteriaceae > Mycobacterium > Mycobacterium sp. IDR2000157661. Next base: position 2,490,355 of record NZ_CP081006.1, on the reverse strand, counting down.
TGAGCGCGACGGGTTCACCGTTCGCGGGGT